>NZ_JAJEJP010000002.1:1562624-1875148 GCF_021390495.1 Paraburkholderia sp. ZP32-5
CCGGCCAGCGCGCGCTGATAAAAGTTCTGGATGGGCGTCAGCGCGGGCTGGTCGCCGAGCATCACATCGAGAAATTCGAGCCGCCGCACGTTGCGGCCGAGCACCAGCAAACACAGCGTCAGCGGCGTGGACAGGATCAACCCGATCGGCCCCCAGATCCAGCTCCAGAAGATCGCCGCCACCACCACCGAAAACGGCGACAAGCCGGTACTGCGACCGTACAACAGCGGCTCGACGACCTGCCCGACCAGCAGCTCGACGATCGCGAACAGCGCGAGCGTCCACAGCGCCATCGGCCAGCCAGGACTGACGGCGGCCGCGAACACGGCCGGCAGCGCCGCGGCGATCCAGATGCCGACATACGGCACGAGCCGCAGCAGCGCAGCGAGAATGCCCCACAGGATCGGATTGGGCACGCCGATCAGGAACAGCCCGGCGCCGATCACGACGCCCATGCCGGTATTCAGGCCGAGCTGCGACACGAAATAGCGGCTCAGGCGCCGCGCAGTTTCGTCCATCACGGTGGTCGTGCGGTGCAGATCACGCGAGCCGAACAGCCGGATCGCGCGGTCGCGCAGATCGTCGCGTTGCAGCAGGATCACGATCGTCACGACGAACACGATGAACGCGGTGGCGAGTGGGCTGATTGCCGGCGACAGCACGCGCCTCGCGAGTTCGATCGGCGTCGGCACCGGTTCGCGCACCTCGACCGGCACCGCCGCCGATGCGTGCGCGCTCGGCGACGCGGCGCCGCTACTCGGCGCCTCCGGCTGCGGCGGTTCGACCGTCGCGCGCTGCAGCGCCTGCCCCGCCGCGGTCGCAATGCGGTTCAGCCTGCCGATCGTCAGGCTGTGCACCGTCTCGAGCTTGTGTTCGATCGTCACCTGATAGCGCGGCATGCCGGCCGCGAGATCGGTCAGTTGCGTGCCGATCAGCGCGCCGAGCAGCGCGATTACCGACACCGAGATCAGCACCGCCGCGAACACCGACGCAACGTGACCGAGCCGCAGCCGCGCCAACGCATCGACGAGCGGCGCAACGAGAAAGCTGAGCAGAATCGCGAGCGTGATCGGAATCAGCACGGCGCTCGCGAAGTACAGGCAGGCGACCGCCGTCACGCCCACGATGAGCGTGACGAGCCCTTCGACACCGAATGCGCCAACCGCTGCCGGAATGCGCGCGGCAGGGCTCGCGCCGCGCGGCTCGGGTGTGTCTTTCATGTCATAGGTCGAGCCTCGGGCCGACGCGGTGCGCGCCGGCTCGACGTTCGATTTCGCTCCGAGGAGGGAGAAGCGGTTATTTCATGGTGTCCCCGGACACCGGCCCGCTTTCGACCGGTGGGGCTTCCTTTTCGATCTCGTCACGCGCCTGCTCCCAGTACTGCTCAGGCGTGCCTTTTGGTTCCGGCGCCTGTTGCCACAGGTAGTAGGCACGCGTGCGGATCTGTTCGTCGACGCTGGATTCCTGTTCCATTTGATCGCCCCCAATTCGAATCGTGAAGGCCGCTGAAGGCCTGATCAGGCTGCATCCGTGCGCGCGTGGCCGGGCCGCAAACGCAAGGCCAGAACGTGCATCGTCGTTCAGTGTCGAGCAAGCGTCATACCCGGGTGGCAGCGCTTCCGATCGATGCCGTGCAAGCGAATAAAGCCGCTCCAGCCAATGCGCGGCATTCAATCGGCATATTAATAATCGTTAAAGAATGTATAAAGAAATGCCGTTATTAAGCAGATCGCTTTAATTTCGGTATGCGGGTGGCAACGTGGTCACCATTCATAAATCCGCCGCCAGGATAATGAATCGTTTTCCGGTCAATTCTGTGCCAATTGCATCAACTCCAGAACCAGAAAGGGGCGAGGTCCATGATTACCCAAAACGCGCTGAATACCATACAGGTTTATAACGATCTATTGCACAATCCTTTAACCGTGCTTAGTCAGTACCACCTGACAGTCAACATACTTCCCGCTGTCAACGGAGCAACGACACGGAATGTCTGGATAGCGGCCTACGGGACCGATATCGGGATCGACCAGTCCGCGGGGATGGCTGCCGCAATACCTGCCGGGCCGCCAGATTGCGCGGTACAGAGGTCGATGATCGTGTCGCCGATGAGAGGTCACCAGTTGCCCGTCGGCGCCGGTATCGGCGGTCGGCATCGTGCCGCCGAGATATTCAACGCGGGGGCGGCGGCCGGAGCGAATCTGTGGGTGACTGAACTTCAAAGTGGATGCACGGTACTCGTGCTCGATTGGGGGGCAAGCCGCTATTCGCTCGTCCATCTGCAACCCAGCACCGATGCGCAATTCAATCCGCTCGGACAGGCCATCGTGCAGTCGAGCTACACCGGCCTCAACGCCTACAAGAACCTGTGGCTCAAACAGGAAATGACCACCGTGGTCAACAATACGGGACTCGGCTCTCCGCAGCGTTACATCATGATTCAGTCGATGTTCGAAACATACCGTGGCGCCGTTACACAGGTGATCGGGATTCGCCAGGGAACCGCATTTCGTTTTTATCGGCAGCGCCAGAATGGCAACGCATTGAGGGCGGAAGAACTTGATTGGAGCACGTGGTATTCGTATGTGCCGTATATGTCCTATTAGCTAGCGGCTCTATTGGCGCGCATTGGATACGCGGGTAAAAAGCAGAAGACTTTTACCCGCGATTTATCGCCGTCGCCGTGATTGCCGCAGTCATGGAGCCTGCCCGCCCCGCTCCGTTCATCATCCGGCCCCGACTTCGCCTTCATCGGACGTCAGCTGTTCTTCGAGGCGGTCGAACACGCGCTGCGTCGCGCGGCTCGGCGCTTCGAGCGCGAACAGCAGCAGCGAGCGGCCAGTCACCTGATACGCGTCGCCCGCGCTGAACTGCGGCAACTCCGCGCGCACCGGCATATTGGTGTCGACGAGGCAGGTCCAGCGCTCGGCCTCCGGAATATCGGGCAGCGTGAAATTGACCATGTCGTGATGCGCGTTTAGTACCAGCAGCAACGTTGCATCGGACGCGAGCCGGCGAATGCCGCTCGCCTGCGCGCGGCCGTCGATCACGAGGCCGAAGCAGCGCATCAACGAGTCGTCCCACTGCTCACCGGAAATGTCGGTGCCGTCCGGCGAGATCCAGCGCGTGTCGGTTACGTCGAGCGCTTCGTTGTATTCGCCGGTCAGAAAGCGGCCGCGCCGCAGCACCGGCAAACGATGCCGCAGCGTGGTCAGATTGCGCACGAACTCGGTCAGCGCACGGCCGTCGTCGTCGATCGCCTGCCAGTCGACCCAGCTGATCTCATTGTCCTGACAGTACGCATTGTTGTTGCCCTGCTGCGTGCGGCCGAATTCGTCGCCGGCCAGCAGCATCGGCGTGCCTTGCGCGAGCAGCAAGGTCGCCAGCAGATTGCGCTTCTGGCGCTCGCGCTGTTGATGGATTTGTGGATCATCGGTCGGTCCTTCGACGCCCATGTTCCATGACTTGTTGTCCGAGTGGCCGTCGCGGTTGTCCTCGCCGTTCGCGTCGTTATGCTTGTCGTTGTACGACACCAGATCGTTCAGCGTGAAGCCGTCGTGCGCGGCGATGAAGTTCACACTCGCCCACGGCCGCCGGCCACGATGATTGAAGCGGTCGCCCGACGCGGTGAGGCGCGTCGCGAGATCGGCGGCCTTGCCCTCGTCGCCCTTCCAGAATTCGCGCACCGTGTCGCGAAAGCGGTCGTTCCACTCGGCCCAGCCCGGCGGAAAACCGCCCACCTGGTAGCCGCCGGGACCGCAATCCCACGGCTCGGCAATCAGCCGCACGCTGGAGAGCACCGGGTCCTGGCGGCAACTGTCGAGAAAGCCGCCGCCTTCGTCGAAGCCGTGATCCTCGCGGCCCAGGATCGTCGCGAGATCGAAGCGAAAGCCGTCCACCTTCATCTCGGTGACCCAGTAGCGCAAGCTGTCGGTCACCATCTGCAGTACGCGCGGATGCGACAGGTTCAGCGTATTGCCGGTGCCGGTGTCGTTGATGTAGTAGCGCGCGTCGTCGGGCATCAGCCGGTAGTACGACGCGTTGTCGATGCCCTTGAACGAGATCGTCGGGCCGCGTTCGTTGCCTTCGGCCGTGTGGTTGTACACGACGTCGAGAATCACTTCGAGATCCGCCAGATGAAAGCGATCGACCATCTCCTTGAATTCGCCGACCGAATCGTTCGACGACGCGAAATATCGCGGATCGGCCGCAAAAAAACCGATCGTGTTGTAGCCCCAGTAGTTCGTCAGGCCCTTGTCGAGCAGATAGCTGTCGTTGACGAAAGTCTGGATCGGCAGCAGTTCGACCGAGGTCACGCCAAGGCTGCGGATATAGTCGACCACCGGCTTCTGGCCGAGCCCCGCGAAGGTGCCGCGCAACCGTGCGGGCACATCAGGATGACACTTCGTAAAACCGCGCACATGGGTCTCGTAGAAAATCACGCGTTCCCACGGCAGCGCATTGCGCTCGGGATGGGTCCACGAAAAGTTTGCGTCGACCACCTTGCATTTCGGCACGAACGCCGCGCTGTCGCGTTCGTCGAACGACAGATCACCCTCTTCCGAATCGAGCGTATAGCCGAAAATTTCCGGCGCCCATTTCAGTTCGCCGATATGGGCTTTCGCGTACGGGTCCAGCAGCAGCTTGTTCGGATTGAAACGATGACCGTTGCCGGGCTCGTATGGACCATGCACACGGTATCCATAGACCGCGCCCGGTTTCAGGTTCGGCACGAACACATGCCATACCTCGTCGGTGTATTCGGGCAATTCGATTCGCTCGATTTCGTGCTCGCCGGTTTCGTCGAACAGACACAGTTCGACCTTGGTCGCATGCGCGGAGAACAGTGCGAAATTGACGCCGTTGCCGTTCCATGTCGCGCCAAGCGGAAACGGCGTGCCTTCCGAAATACGCGTCGAATAATGGGTCTGCGATGACATAGCGGTTCCTGTAGGCGCAACAGAGGTTGGCATGCGTATTCCAGCGTTTTCCAGTGTATGCAGCGAATGCCGGCGATGCGGACTTTCCGCCGCGCGGCGCTCGCAAGCCCGCTGAATTAGCAAATTACGGACCCGGGTTTTCGAACATCGCTGCAAAGGCACCGGCGCGTGCCGCGTTACTTCAGATGAAAAACACGCGGCATGGCTTTTGCAGCCGTACATAGAGCCGCAGTCCGCGCGCGGACGCCGCAACCATCACGGACATAACAGGCACATCTATCAGGGAGAAAACATCATGCACAATATGCAGATCAAACCGCTCGCGGCGGGCGCATCGCTTCTGGCCGCCATTACCTTGACGTCGGCATTAGCGGTATCGGGCGGCGCGTACGCGCAAGGCGCACCGCAAGCGGTTACGGAAAAGCGTACGGACGTGGTGCAACTGGCGAGCGGCTATCGCGCATCGAAGTTGACGGGCGTCAGCGTGTACAACCGCAACAAGGACAGCATCGGCACGCTCGACGACCTGATCGTGTCGCCCGGTGCGGAGCGCACCACGTATGCGATTCTGTCGGTTGGCGGCTTCCTCGGCATGGGCAAGCATCTGGTCGCGGTGCCGTTCAACGATCTGCAAATTGAGAACCGTCGCGTCGTGTTGCCCGATGCGACGAAGCAGTCGCTCGAGACGCTGCCGGAATTCAAGTACGCGCCGGATTGATTCGAGCGAGATTGAATCGATAAGGCGCGCTGGCATCGTCTTTCAAGACGACGCCTTTGACGCTGAGCGGATCGACGATGTCGTCGCGTCGGGCTCGTCGACGAACGGCACGTCGATCGTATGGATGTCGGCATCCACCGGCGTGGGGTATTCGGCGAGATTGTGATTTGTCTAGTGTGCCAGGAGCATGATCGAACTATCCGTGCGAATGGCGCTCACCGCACCGCTTCAGGACGGCCCCACCGCATGCAATGCCGCGGCCGATTCCAGCACGCGCAACAACCGCTCCGGTGTCAACGGCTTCGCGCAGTGCGCGTCAAAACCGGCATCTCTGGCAAGCGCACGGTCCTCACTCGACGCAAACGCAGTACACGCAACCAGCAACATATGGGAAGTCAGTGGATGCGCGCGTAGACGGCGCGCCAGTTCGAGTCCGTCCAGGCCCGGCATCTTGATATCGAGCACCACCGCGAACGGCTGCCATTCGCGCGCCATGTCGCACACGGCAAATGGATCGTCGAGCGCGCGACAGTCGAAGCCATCGGCAATCAGTAGCATTTGCAGCGCTTCGGCCGCTTCGTGGTAATCGTCGACCACCAGCACGCGACGATGCGCGGCCATCGCGTAACGGATCGGCCGCCACACGAGCACGTCGTCGTTGCTGTCAACGTTGTCGTTGAACATCGTCATTTTTCTCGCCTTTTTCCATTTCGCCCTGAAGGGCATCCCGCGCCACGCGCGCAAGATCTGCTCCTATTACGCTTTTTTTAGCGCTTTTTTTTAAAACGTGCTTCATCTGCATCATTTGTTTTGCAATGGGAACGGCACCGCCGGCGCGCGAACGCCGACGTCTCGACTCATATCAACATTCAGCTGGCCCAGTTGCGGCAACGCTTCAATAACAGCGCCCGCGATAGTCGCGTGCGCGGCGTCGCTCCAATACACTGCGGTCGTGCAGCCCGTCCCGCTTAGTGGACGTTGCACGATGTGAGTTTTTAAACGGCGCGGGGGATTTCGAAATGCATGCCGCTTGCGCTTTGATTGGCGCGTCTCGTATGCGCGGTCATAACGACAGGATAAGCGACGATGCCGATAAAGAAACGTCCCGCGTGTTAGGGGTTTGTGCTCTGCGGGTTATCCCGCACGGTTGTCGATAAAGCCTTTGAGCATCGCCAGCGTGTCGGCATCGTCGATATGTTTGTCGGTACGCCAGCGCAGCATGCGTGGAAAACGTACCGCTACGCCGGACTTGTGGCGTGAGCTGCCCTGGATGCCTTCGAAGCCGATTTCGAATACGAGCGTCGGGTTCACGCTGCGCACCGGGCCGAACTTGTCGACGGTGGTCTTGCGCACGATAGCGTCGACCTCGCGCATCTCTTCATCGGTTAGTCCTGAATAAGCCTTCGCAAACGGCACGAGCGTACGCACGCCATCGGCTTCGTCCCACACTGCGAACGTGAAGTCCGTATAAAGACTCGCGCGGCGGCCATGACCGCGCTGCGCGTAAACGAGTACGGCATCGACCGCATAAGGTTCGATCTTCCATTTCCACCACGTGCCCGATGCTTTCGTACGGCCGACGCCATACATCGACGCACGCTCCTTCAGCATCAGCCCTTCGACGCCACGCGCGCGGCTTTCATCGCGTAAGGCGGCAAGCGCCGGCCAGTCCGCGCCGCTGACGAGCGGCGACACGCGCAATAGCCCACGTGCGAGCGTATCGTCGACCGACATCGCCAATGCATCGAGCCGCGCGCGCCGCTCGGCGAGCGGTGTCATGCGCAAATCCTGGCCGTGATATTCGAGCAGGTCGTAAGCAAGCAGCGCGGCCGGCGAATCCGCGAGAATCTTGCGCGTGAGTGTCTTGCGCGCGATGCGCGGTTGCAGCCGCGCGAACGGCAATGGCGCCGCCGCGCCAGGCTCCCACGCGAGAATTTCGCCATCGATCACCGAGCCGTCCGGCAATGCGTCGCCTAATGCCGCGACCTCGGGAAAGCGATCGGTAATCAGATCCTCGCCACGCGACCACAGCCACACGCGGCCGCTGCGTTTGACGAGTTGCGCGCGAATGCCATCCCACTTCCATTCGATCAACCATTGCGATGGTTCGCCGAGCGTCGCCGGATCGGCCTGCAATGGATGCGCGAGAAAGAACGGGTACGGCAGGCCCAGATCGCTGTCGTGCGGCTCGCCGGGCTTCGTGTCGTCGTCGCTGTGAGGTGCGATCAGACGCAGATAACGCGCCGCGTCGGGCTTCTGTTGCGAATCGGTCCAGCCGACCATCCGTTGCGCGATCCGCTTATGGTCCACGCCGGCCACCTGCGCGAGTGCCCTGACCACCAGCTGTCGCGCGACGCCGACGCGAAAGCCGCCGCCAATCAGCTTGGCCAGCAGAAAACGTCCGCTCCAGTCGAGGTCGTCCCAGTAATCGATGAGACGTGTGCGCAACTCGTCGGGCGGCAGGCCACGCAAGGTCAGTATGCGTTGCTCGATCCATTGGGTCAGACCAAGTTCGGAACTGCGTTGCGGCGGCGGCAGGATATGCGCGATCGTCTCCGCGAGATCGCCGACTGCGTGATACGACTCGTCGAACAACCATTCGGGCAGACCCGCGCGCTCGCGTGCGATCTCGGTTAGCACACGTGTCGGCACCAGTTGACGCGGCTTGCCGCCCGCGAGGAAATACGAGGCCCACGCCGCGTCTTCGGGCTCGGCCGCCGCGAAATAACTGGTGAGTGCCGCGAGCTTGTCGTGCGTCGAGGTCGTCGCATCGAGCGCGGTATAGAGGGCCGCGAAGCGTTTCATCGCGCGCTCACGATGGGTCCGGCGCGCGCGGCTCGTCCGGCTGCGCGGATAGTTCAGCGGGTTGTTCCGCCGAGGGTTGCACCGATGCGTCGCCAGCGTTGCCTTCCAGGCTCGCGGCATCCGCTTCGACCGTATCGTCGCCGTATTGCGTGGCGAACTCGCCCGCCTGCAAACCCTGCTCGTTCAGCCAGCGCACCATCGGTTCGACCGATCCATGCGTGACGATCACGCGCGTCGCGCCGCTCTCGCGCACAGCGGTTTGCAAGCTGGGCCAATCCGCGTGATCAGACAGTACGAAGCCGCGATCGACGCCACGCCTGCGGCGCGCGCCGCGCAAACGCATCCAGCCCGACGCGAACGCATCGCTATAGTCGCCGAAGCGCTTGAGCCATGCGCTGCTCTGCGCGGACGGCGGTGCGATCACCAGCGCCTGTTTGAATACCGATTTGTCTTTCGCGGGGATGTCGCCAACCAGGCCGACCGGCGGCAAGCGCACACCCGCGTCGCGATACGCGCGATTCAGCGGTTCGACCGCGCCATGACAGAACAGCGGCCCGATCGCCGCATCGATGCTCGCAAGCACGCGCTGCGCCTTGCCGAACGAATAGCAGAACAGCACCGACGCGCGCCCTTCCGACGCGTTATGGCGCCACCATGAATCGATCGAATCGAACACCGTTTGCGGCGGATCCCAGCGGTAGATCGGCAGCCCGAACGTCGATTCGGTGATGAAGGTATCGCAGCGCACCGGTTCGAATGCCGCGCAGGTCGGATCGGCATCGAGCTTGTAGTCGCCCGACGCGACCCACACGCGCCCCGCATGCTCGATACGCACCTGCGCCGAACCGAGCACATGTCCGGCCGGATGCAAGGACACGCGCACGTCGCCGATCGTCAGCGGCTCGCCATATTCGAGCGTCTGCAACGTGATGCCGGGCAAGCGCGAGTACAGCACGTTCGCGCCCGCGCGCGTCGCCAGATAGTGCCGGTGGCCAAAGCGCGCATGATCGGAATGCGCATGCGTGATCACCGCGCGCTCGACCGGCTGCCACGGGTCGATATAGAAATCGCCCGGCGGGCAATACAGTCCCTCCGGCCGCGCGACGACCAGATCGGCGGCCTGCGTTGCGATATTCACCTGAGTCACCTGAGCTTGCGGCTGATCCATCCGCCCTTTCCTTGCACGATTTGGGACGCGCGATTCAACGTGCGATTTGCAACGTGATTCGTGAAGTGCTTTGCAACGCCGCTAACCAATGCCGCCAACAACACCGCTTGCAATCCCTTCAAACGCGAAAGCTTCCAATGCGCGGCCAAGCAAACTGCATTCCCGGCGCGCGCAGACCAATAGACACAGCCCGCCGAGCGCTCGTACCTGCTATGGCCGCGTTCCTGCTTACGGTATATAAAGCAGACACGCGTGTCGAGGCCGGCCGCCCTCCGGCGGCACCCGGCGCGCACCGCGAGGACTCATGCAGATCACGCTCGACCCGCAGGCGCTATACATCGCGAGGCACCCCGGCCGCTTCGTGCTGCAGACGCTGAAGGCGTTCCGCGCGAACCAGGGCCTGCTGCTGGCCGGCGCGGTCGCGTATTACGCGTTGCTGTCGATCGTGCCGCTGTTGATCCTGATCGTCATCGTGCTGTCGCGCGTGGTGCCGCAGCAACTGGTGCTCGACGCGCTCGCGCATCTGCTGCGCTGGCTCGTGCCGGGACAATCGAATGCGCTGGTGCGCGAGCTGTCCAACTTTCTCGCCCATCGCGCGGTGATCAGCACAGTGCTGCTGCTCACGATGATCTTCTTCAGTTCGCTCGCGTTTACCGTGCTGGAAAACGCGATGTCGTTGATCTTCGTGCATCGCGTCGTCGTCAAGCGACGGCATTTTCTCGTGTCCGCGCTGCTGCCTTATTGCTACATCCTGTTTCTCGGTATCGGGCTGCTGGTCGTCACCGTCGTGTCGAGCGCGCTCGATGCGATCGGCGCCGAGGGTGTCGAACTGTTCGGTCTGCATGTGTCGTTGCATGGCCTGTCGCGCGTGCTGCTGTATCTGCTCGGGCTTGCCGGCGAGATCTTCGTGCTGACGTCGGTTTATCTGGTGATGCCGGTCGGGCGTCCGTCGCTGAAGCATGCGCTGATCGGCGGTGTGGTGGCCGGCGTGCTGTGGGAGATCACGCGGCATGTTCTGGTCTGGTATTTCGCCACGCTGTCGCAGGTCAGCGTCGTGTATGGATCGCTGACGATGGCGATCGTGATCCTGCTGAGCTTCGAATGGCTCGCCACGTTGCTGCTGTTCGGCGCCCAGGTGATTTCGCAATACGAGCGCTTCGGCCACGAACCGCTCGATGCGCCGCAGCCGAAAATCGAAACCGGCTAGCCTGTGGATCCAATCGCAAGGGATAGCCGTTGCTCGCTCGTTTTCCGATGATGCTGTCCACGATGACGGCCGGCCGATCGGCACGCGGGCGTGCAACGGTCTTGCGCTTGAACGTGGCTGCTAAAATGGCGCGCTGATAGCACGCGCCTGTGTTGCTGTTACAGGCCATTCATTGCACGTTCTCACGTCGGCCCGTCATTCGATGCTCGCACCCGCCCTCTCCACCCACGCCACGCCGTCCGTCAGCGGCGCTCGCGCCGATGTCTGATCCCGCCCGTATCACGCGCGCATTGGCCTCGCGTGGCATCACGCCCGATGCCCGTCAACGCGAGGCCATCGATGCACTCGCGGCGCTGCTCGGCTCGCAGCAACGCGCGCGGCACGCATGGTCGAGCGCGGCGTTCGCATCGCAAGGCGTCTACTGCCATGGGCTGCCGGGGCGCGGCAAAAGCCTCGTCGTCGATACCGTATTCGAGCTTGCGTCATGCCGCAAACGTCGGCTGCACTTTCACGAATTTCTGCGCGAGATGAATCGCCGGCTCGTCAACGCGCCGCGCAGCGACGACCGGCTTGGCGACGTAGCGCGGCAATGGCTCGATGGCGTCGAACTGCTGTGCTTCGACGAGTTTCATGTTCACGACATTGCGGATGCGTTTCTGATGGGACGCTTTCTCGATACCGCGATCGGACTCGGCACACGCATCGTGCTGACCTCGAACTACGCACCCGACGATCTGCTGCCCGACCCCGAGTTTCACGAGCGTTTCCTGCCGACCATCGCGCAGATCAAACGCTGCTTTACGGTGATTCATTTCGATGGCGCGCGCGATTACCGTTTCGGCGGTGAGGCGGCCGAGGTGCCGCGCTTTTTCGCGCCGCTCGATACATCGAGCCAGCACGCGCTGCGCGACATCTTCACGAGCCACGAACGCGGCGCGTGCATCGAAGCGCTGACGCTCAGCGCCGCCGGCCGGCCGCTGGCGGCACGCGCGGCCGGCAATGCGCTGCTGTGGGCGGATTTCGAGCCGCTTTGCGTAGCGAGCCGCTCGCATCTCGACTACCTCGATCTCGCCGAGCAATGGCAAGGGCTGATCATCGATAACCTGCATACGTCGGCACTCCAGCAGTCGCATACGCTGCAGCGGCTGATATGGTTGATCGATATCTTCTATGACCGCAAACGCGCGCTGTTCATCGCGTCCGATCAGCCGATCGAGACCGCGTTGATCGGACTCGAAGGCGCGCACGATCTGTCGCGCACGTTGAGCCGGCTGGCGGAGATGCAGTCGCGCGCGTATCGCAGCGCGCTCGATGCGAGTGGCGGCGAACGGGCTGGTGAGACTGAACAGGCTGAAAAAACCGAGGGTTCTTCGTAAGCGCGCTGTAGCGATACGGTTGCATCGTCGCGTCTTCGTACGTCGTCTCTGACTGGGCTATGTGATGAGCACGTTTCGTCACTGCGCCGCGATGTCCCGATGCTGTGCCCCACTCCGCCGCGCGAAAGACCTGATGCAAATCTTGCAAGCCGGCGGCAAATCCTGCCAGCGGCGGCAGGCATTCGAATAAACGCGCAAAGCCGTTCGCCATCGACACAAACACTGTAATTAGCAACCAATGAGCGGCCGATAAACGGACAATAAGCCGCCAACAACCTCACCAACACCACCGCATCCCGCCTGCACGGGAATAGGTCCTGCTACCGCCGACGGCAACTTCGATTCTTCTGCGGATTACACGCCGCTTGCGCCCGTTGCCATGTTCAGAACCGCTCCCCTCGCCGCCGTGCTGTGCGCGGCCTGTCTCGCCACCGGCTGCGCGCATATCGGACCGACGCGCCTGAAAGCCGATCAGGTCGATTACGCGCGTGCGCTCGGCGACGCGAAGAAGCGCGCGATTCTTGCCGCCGTGATCGGTCTGCGCTACGGCGACGCGCCGGCTTTCCTGACCGTCAGCAGCATCATCGCCGCGTATACGTTCGACACGACCGGAGGCGCAACGCTCAACGCCGGTTCGGGCTCGATGCCGAACTATGCGCAGGCAACCGGCACCGTGTCCTACTCGAACCGCCCGACCTTCACGTTCACGCCGACCACCGGCGAGGCGTTCGCATCCGCGTATATTCGCCCGCTCGCGCCATCGCTGGTACTGCCGCTCGCCGAAGGTGGCGTGCCGATCGATCTGTTGTTGCGGATCACCGCGCAATCGATCGGCGGGCTGCAGAACGGCAATGCGCTCGGCGGCGAAAACAGCGCGGGCGCGCCGGGCTTCTTCGAGTTGTTGCAGGCGTTGCGGCGCTTGCAACTGGCCGGAGAGCTGAACATCGAATCGCGCCAGTTCGATACCCAGGCAGGCAATAAGGCTGCGGATAATGCCGCCAGCAAAAGCGGCAACAGCGCAGCCAACACCGCGCAGATGGGCGTGTTCCTCGTGATCGGCGCGACCACCAGCGGTGAGTCGCCGCGCACGGCCGCCGATGTCGCGCTCGTGCGCAAACTGCTGCATCTGTCGGCGAAAACGCGCAGCTACGAGATCGTGTACGGTCCGTCGTCGACGTATCGAACCGGCGACCGGATACCGATGGTCACGCGCTCGGTGCTCGGCATTCTCAGCGATCTCGGCGCACAGGTGCAGGTGCCGCTCGAACGCATCGCCGACGGCTCGACGAAGCCGACGGTCGGCCTGATCGGCGGCGAAACGCGGCCGACGATCATCGTGCATTCGGGCAAGACCGCGCCCGTCGATGCGTATGTATCGATCGCGTACGGACCGTCGATGTATTGGGTCGAGCGCAACGACTTCGATTCGAAATACGCGTTCACGGTGGTGCAGAATCTGATGGCACTCGCCGAGGCCGACACCAGCAACAAGGCGCCAGTGGTGACGATTCCGGCGAATTGAGTGACGCGCAAATGGAAGCGGCGGCCTCAGTGGGCCGCCGCCTTTTGATGGACTGATCGTTTGAGTTGATCGCCCGGTGTCCCCATCAGGCGCGCGTCAGACCCACGCCACTATTCCCCCGCGCCCTTCGCCTTCACCCGCTCGATCTGCTGCTTCGCCGCCTCGTACACGCGATCCGGCGTAAAGCCGAACTTCTTCTTCAGATCGGCGAGCGGCGCCGACGCGCCGAACGTATGCATGACGACCTGCGCGCCGAGCCGCCCGGTATAGCGGTCCCAACCAAGCGACGCAGCCTGCTCGACCGCGACGCGCGCCGCGACATCCGCGGGCAGCACCGACTCCTGATACGCACTGTCCTCGCGCTCGAAGATGTCCCACGACGGCATCGACACGACACGCGCCGCGATGCCCTCGCTCTTCAGCTTCTCGTACACGTCGACGCAGATCGACAACTCGCTGCCGGTCGCCATCAGAATCACCTGCGGCTTCTGGCCCGATGGTGCATCGGCCAGCACATAGGCGCCATGTTTGACGCCGCTAGCGGACGCATAGCGCTTGCGATCGAGCGTCGGCAGCGGCTGGCGCGACACGACGATGCAGGCCGGCCGATGCGGCTGTGTCAGCGCGACGCGCCATGCCTCGGCCGCTTCGTTCGCATCGCCGGGACGCAGCACGGTGAGCCCCGGCACGCCGCGTAGCGACGCAAGCTGCTCGATCGGCTGATGCGTCGGGCCATCCTCGCCGACACCGATCGAATCGTGCGTGAACACGTAAATGGCGGGCACTTCCATGATCGCCGACAGCCGGATCGGCGGCTTCATATAGTCGCTGAAGATCAGGAACGTCGAGCCATACGCGCGCAGATTCGATAATGCGAGCCCGTTGACGACCGCGCCCATCGCATGTTCGCGAATGCCGAAGTGCAGATTGCGGCCGCCATAGCTGTCCGCTTCGAAACTGCCCGCGCCTTCGAACTTCAGATTGGTTTTGGTCGACGGTGACAGGTCCGCCGCGCCGCCGATCATCCATGGCACGCGCGCGGCAATCGCGTTCAGCACCTTGCCCGACGATTCGCGCGTTGCGATGCCCTTCGGGTCCGCGTCGAAGTTCGGGATATCGCTGTCCCAGCCCTGCGGCAACTCATGAGCTTCGATCTGCGCGAATTCACGCGCGAGTTCCGGATACTGCTTCTGATAAGCGTCGAATTTCGTCTGCCATTGCTCGCGCGCAGCCTTGCCGCGCGCGCCGATGCCTTGTGCGAAGCGTTCGTGCACACCGTCCGGCACGTAGAAGAATTTGTCCTCGGGCCAACCGTAGGCCTTTTTCGCCAGCGCGACTTCATCGGCGCCGAGCGGCTCGCCATGCGCGGACGAGGTGTCCTGCTTATGCGGCGCACCCCAGCCGATGATGCTGTGAACCACGATCAGCGTCGGCCGGTCCGTCACGCTCTTCGCTTCGACCAGCGCCTTTTCGAGCGCGGCCGCGTCGTTCGCATCGTCGACGTGCAGCGTATGCCAGTTGTAGCCGCGAAAACGGGTCTCGACATCGTCGCTATACGCGAGGTCCGTATGGCCTTCGATCGTCACGCGATTGCTGTCGTAAATCCAGATCAGATTCGACAGCTTCAGATGGCCCGCTAGCGACGCCGCTTCGTGCGAGATCCCTTCCATCATGTCGCCGTCGCCGCACAGCGTGTAGACGCGGTAATCGAACAGCGGCGCGTCCGCCTGATTGAACCGGCTTTCGTACCAGCGCGCGGCCATCGCCATGCCGACACTGTTGCCGAGCCCCTGGCCGAGCGGCCCGGTGGTGGTCTCGACGCCGGTCGTCATCCGGTATTCGGGGTGGCCCGGCGTCTTGCTGTCGATCTGACGGAAATGCTCGATGTCGTCGAGCGAGACCGCGGGCGCGCCGGTCGGCTTGCCGTGCGCGTCGACGGCCTTTACGTTGGCCAGATGCAGCAGCGAATACAGCAGCATCGACGCATGCCCGACCGACAGCACGAAGCGGTCGCGATTCGGCCATAGCGGCTCATCAGGGTCGTAGCGCAGATGGTTTTGCCACAGGTGATACGCGACCGGCGCGAGCGCCATCGGCGTGCCGGGGTGACCGGAATTGGCTTTCTGCACGGCGTCCATCGACAGCGTGCGGATCGTGTTGATGCACAACTGATCGAGGGCGGGATCGTTTTGCATGAGACGCTCCTTGTTCGGCAATTCGGAAGATAGCCGGGACGCACTGCGCGGCGTTCGCGAGGCGCCGCGCATCGGATCGGCATGGCGTCGCGCGCGGCCATGTACGCGAGCGGCCGCACCGGCACTTCAGCAAGGCGGCAGGTCGGCGGTACAGGAAGCGCGCTGGGGAAATCGCGGCGAAGCCCACAGATGATGCGCCTATCCACGCCACTCTGCACGTCACGGCGCGGTGCTTGGGCAACTGAAGGCAACTGAAGGCGGCTGAAGACGGCCGAAGACAGCTAGCGTCCTTCGGCGTGCAGCCAATGTTCGATCAGCGGACCATGCTTGCCGTCGATCGGGTCGAGCGGCGGAAACGGCAAGGCTTCCATCTGCGCGAGTTCGGCGGGCGTCAGCGCCTCGCGGCGAATATCCCACTGCTGGCCGCGCGGATAGCCGGCCACCACCTGAAAATGCCGCTCGAACGATTGCAGACAATGGCCGGTGCCGGCCGGCAACAGCAGCACGTCGCCCGCATCCAGCGTGACGACGCGCCCGCCTGGCCCACCGACGATCACCTCGGCGCGCGCATCGGTCACGCCGAGCACTTCATGCGCGGTCGCATGGAAGTGATGAAAGTCGAAGACGCTGTCGCGCCATTGCGCCGGCCACGCGTTGCGCTCGAACAGTACTTCGAACGCGGCGGCCAGATTGCCGCCTGCCGGCGACAGCGCGCGCCGGTAGATCACGACCGGCAGCTTGCGATTGTTCGGCACCCAGTCGTGCGGCTCGAGCATGAACGCTTCGTACTCGGTCTGTGCGATGTCGAAACCGTGCTTCGACTCGTTGAACATGGTTGACTCCTGCTTTTCGATGCGGGTAAGGGCTGGTTCGGAGGCTCGCTTGCCGTCGGGTGACCGGCTAGCCGCCGCCAATGCCCTGTTGCACCTTGCCGGTGCCGCTGCACAGCGTGCAGCGTTTGCCTTCGGCCTGGCCGGTGCCGTGGCACGCGCGGCACGCATCCTCGCCGGCACCTGGCGTGTTGGGCGGCACTTCGTCGCCGGGACTCATCGGCTGGGGTTGATTGTCCTGAACCATCGGCTTTCTCCTGTGCTTGCTCCGGCGTGTTGCTGACGGATTGCATACGCATACGGGATTTCCTGGCGGAAGCGGCGCTAAGGGTCTCTGCGCCGCGTGCTCTATCAATGCTCGCCCGGCTCCTTGTGATGCGACGCGCGTCCGCCGCCGCCCGCCGGCTCCGCGTGCTCGCCGGTGCCGAGCGGCACTTCGGCGGTCTGACGAGGCACTTCGTTCGAGCGCGGCGGATTGGTCTGCCGGTCCACACCGGTCTGTTCTACCGGCTCGATACCGAGCGGGCTCGGCTCGACATAGTGGGTACCGCTCGGCTTGTTGCGCGCTTTGACTTCATCGGACATCGCCGATGAATCGCGCTTTTCGCGGCCTTCAGGCTGCTGGCCCGCTGACGCGGCGGTCGGCTCCTGCATCGGTGCGTCGGTCGACTCTCGATCCTGCATGATGCCCTCCTCGTTCTTTCATCCACGTTCTGCCGTTCGGACAGATACCTGCTTTGTGCAGCAACAACCGCGCCTTACGGTACGAGACGTGAGCAGCGTTGAATGCAGTGCATCTCCGTGAAAACAGGCACGGCCATTGCGGCAGCAAACAGAGCAGCATCACACGATCGCTTTGTAAAAAGGAGCACATCAAAGGAGCACGTCATGAGCATCACGACCATCCGCGTATCCGACACCGAACTGCAAGTCGAGCGCACGCTATACACGTTCGCGCAAAAGAGCGACGCCGACGCCTTTCAGTCCTGTCTCGTCAATGGCTCCATCGACACCTGCTATCGCGAGCATCCACCGCTGTCCGCATCCCCGACGGTGCCCGATCAGCATCCGGACGATCCCGCGCGCGGCAGCACGATTTCGCCGTCGCTCGGCGGCATGCCCTGATGGCGAACGCCTTCGCGCAGGCTGTGCGCTTGCTGTCACGCTCAAGCCTCCGGCGCGGCGCGATCGGCCGCGACGATTTCGCGGCCGTAGTCGATCGCCGCACGCCGTGCCTCGTCGGCGGTCGCATACGGTCCGATCTGCGGCGCGCCATCGAACGGGAACAGGATGCGCCGGTCCGCTTTCCTGACCACCTTGAGTCCGCCGATGTAGCGGCCGTCGCCGGTGCCGTGATAGCTGGCGAAAATCTCGAAGTCGTCGTCAGCCACATCGGCCTTGTGTCGCGCCATGTGCGTTCCTTGTCCTGTGCTTTGGGTCATTCATGCAGCGGCAAACGGCGCGCGCTGTCGCCGCTTGCAGCGTCTTCATCGAGCGATCGTTGTGTCGCGCGTGTGATCGCTTCGAGCAATACACGTTCCTCATGCGGTGACGTTCGCCTGCAAGGGAAAGACGGCACCCCTGTGTGACCTGTATGCGACGTGTTGTTCGACGTCGGGGCATGCGCATTGCGCGCCGCATTGTGCGTACTAGCCACAACCTCCAGGGAGACCACGATGTTTTTACCGCACGCCACGCTTCACGCTCGCCGCTTACCGAACCCGTTCAACGCGTCGCCATTGCACGCGCTATCGAGCGCCGCGCACCTGCATACGCAGATACCGCCCGTCAGCGATCCTCAGAAGCCGCCCAAGGGCCCGCCGCCGAGCATCGATCCGGACCCGTTGCCCGATGATCCGATCGACGATTCGCGCGAGGCGCCTGAAGGCGATCCGCCGGACAGGCAGCCGCCCTTGCATACATCGGCCACGCGCCGCTCGATGGCGATGACCGCGCAACGGCAACGACCGCCGCACACAACGGCTGATCACATCCACGCATCCCGCGAACCCAAACCCGGCTTCAGCCGCAGCCTATAGCGACGATCGAAAGGCGCGCAGGATAAGATAAGCGGCAATTTGGCTTCAGCCAGATCGAAGCGCATCGTGCGATTCGATCGTCGACCTTTCTGCCATGAGCGCGCCTGACCCGATTGAACACGAAGACGGAAACACGGACGAGAACCTCGGCCTCTATCGACGCGCGACGCAAAGCGGCGCGCAGTGGTGGCGCGTCAGCGTCGGCGACCGGCCCGAGACCTATCGCCTCGAACATGGCGCCGACGATGAAAACGGCGTCGGTGCGGTCGATATCGATCTGATCGTCGACGCCGAGAATTTGCGTGCGAAGCTGAAGAAGTGGCGCCGCGAAGGCTTTGCGATCGACGGCGGCGACGCGCACGAAGACGATGCGCGCACGCGCGTCGCGTTCATGCCCGAGTTGCAGCGAGCATCGGCGAGCATGCTTGAGCACAAACAGCGGGAGCGCGCCAGCTCAAATGACACCACGCAGGAAGAACCGAACGGGACGGTCCGCATCGGCACAGTCGATGTACCGTGCGGCTCGCCGCATCCGCTCATGCCGCCCATCAACGCCGCTTATCTGTTTTCACCGCGCTTTAACGACATCGTCGAAGACATCGTCGAGAACCGCCGCGTGATGCTGATCGGCCACACAGGTGCCGGCAAGACCAGTCTGATCGAGCAGGTTGCCGCGCGCTCGCGGCATGGTGTGTTGCGCTCGAACATGAACGGCCAGACCACGGTCGGCGATTTCGTCGGCTTCTGGACCGTCAAGGGCGGCGAAACGCTGTGGGTCGACGGCGTGCTGCCGACCGCAATGCGCGAGGGCCTATGGCTGATCGTCGACGAGATCGACTTCGCGGAGCCGTCGATTCTCGCCGCGCTGACCGCCGTGCTCGAACCGCATGGCCGGCTCGTGCTGAAGGAAAAAGGCAACGAAATTGTCGCGCCTCATCCGGCGTTCCGTCTGTTCGCGACGGCGAACGCGGTCGGCGCGATGAGCCAGTTCCGCCATCTGTACCAGGGGGCGAATCTGATGAACGAGGCGTTTCTCGATCGCTGGCGTGTGTATCTGCTCGACTATCTGACGCCCGCCGAGGAAACCGACGTGCTGATGCGCACGCTCGCGCCGCACATGACGCACGCGCTCGCGGCGACGCTCGCCGCGATTGCCGCCGACTGCCGCGCGGCCTTCGCGCGCGAGGATCTGGCGAGCGCGTTCTCGACGAGGCGGCTGCTCGACTGGGCCGAACTGATGCTGCGCACCGGCGACCCGGAACGGGCGGCGAGCCCGGCCATCTACGCGAAGGTGAGCCCGGAAGACGCCGCGCTGATTCGCGGCATCATCCGCCATCACATCGCGCCGGTGGGCTAACGGCATTAACGGAACGATCCGACGAAAAGCCGCGATGAACGCCCGCCACCCCGCTCACCTGCAACGCGACACGCAGGGCTTCGCATTCGAATCGACGCTCGGCAAGGTCGCGCGCGTGCTGACCGGCCAGTACGGCGTGACGGTCGTATTCAGCCCCGATGGCCCACGTGTCGAACCCGGCCGTATCGTGATTCCCGACTATGAAGCGGATGGCGGCGTCGATCGCGACGTGCTGATCGGCTATCTGGATCTGCTGGTCGCGCGCGCGAAGCATGCGTCGCTTGCACAGCTCGATGCGTTGCCACAGGGACCCCATGCGGGCATCACCGCGAAGCTCGCGCAGGTCATCGACGATCGGCGCGTGTGCGCGCAACTGCTCGACGAATATCCCGGCGCGCGCTGGTTTATCGGCAAGCTGCGCGCGCACGCGGCCGAGCGCGTCCGGCAACGCTGGTCGAAGCTGCATTGGCGCGACCGGCTCGCGTGGCTGGTCGAGCGCACGCTGTGGGACGAGACGCCGGCTCGCAACGAAGCGAGTCATTCGCTGCTCGCCGCGTTGCATGCAGCGCAGGATCTGCTGCACAAAGCACGCGCGAGCGATTCGACCGCGCGCAGCATCGCGGTGGCGGCGGAGCTGGTCGCGCGCGTGCGGGCGTTGTCGGCCGGTGACGCGAACAACATGATGTTCACCGCCGGGCCGGCCGAAGATATCGATACGGAAACGGCGGCCGCGTCGTTTGGTGACGACGACACCGCGTTGCCCGCTCGGGATGACGCCGCTGCGGCCTCACCGCCGTCGGAAAAAGACGGCGGTGCACCGTCGGACGACGCGGTCGGCATGGGGCAAACGCTGGCCGATTCCGCCTCGGCATCCACTCGCGATGCAGGTCAACCGGGCGCGGCCGGCACATCGCCGCCACCGATGCGGCTATCGATTCCGCTCGCGACCGAATTCGACGAAATCACCGATGTGACCGGCCACGGCGACAGCGCCGCATGGCGCGCGCTGCGCGCGCAAGCCCGCGCGGACACGGCGCCGCTGAAGGAAAAGCTCGAACGCGCGCTATCCGCCGACGAACGCGTACGCTGGCGCCGCGAACAGGAGCGCGGCGACATCGATCGCACCGCGCTCGCGAAGCTCGCGACGTCGCCGGGCTACCGCACGCCGTTTCGCACGCAACGCGTTACCAAGGGCCGCGACGTCGCGGTGAGCCTGCTGATCGATCGCAGCGGATCGATGGCCGGGCGCAAGATCGAACTCGCGCGCCTGTGCGCGAGCGCGCTATGCGATGCGCTGACGCAGCTGTCGTTCGATTGCGAAGTGCTCGGCTACTGCTCGCTCGAGTCCGCGCCGATGCGGCAGCTCTACGAGCGGCAACTCGCGGCCGGCGCGGATCTGCGCCGCTACAACCGCTGTGTCGAACGGCTCGATCAGAAGATTTACAAGCGCTTTGGCGCGACCGACCTGAGCGGTATCGCCGAGATCGACTGCGGTCATGAAAACCCGGATGGCGAAGCGCTGGCATGGGCCGCGACGCGGCTTGCCGATCACCCGGCCGCGCGCCGCATCCTGATGGTGTTCTCGGACGGCTACCCGTCGACCGGCGACGGCGACCCGCGCGTGTTGCGCAGCGATCTGCGCGAACGCGTCGCGGCGATCGGCAAGCGCGGCATCGAACTCGTCGGTATCGGCGTGCTGACCGATGCGGTGGAGGATTTCTATCCGCGCAACGTGGTGATCAGTCGCCTCGCCGAGTTGCCGGCGACCGCGTTCTCGGTACTCAGCTCGATGTTGCTGACGCGCTAGGCAAAATCGAAGCACACGCGACGTTGAACCCCTCGGCGCGCAACGCGGCTAGCGAGCCGCCGGCGGCAGCGTCGCGATCGGAATCAGGAATTCGGATACGCCGGTCAGTATGATCTGCACGCCAATACACAGCAGCAGAAACGCCGACACCCGCAGCGCGACCTTGGTACCCTCGACGCCCAGGTAGCGCGCGAACACCGTCGCGCGGCTATAGACCAGATACACGGTGACGGCCACCGCCAACGTGATCGCGACCGAGGCGATGCCCGACACGACGAACGCCGACAGCTTGTGCGTGCGATTCGCGGACAGCGCGATCGCGGTCGCAATCGAGCCCGGCCCGGTGGTCAGCGGCACGGTAAGCGGAAAGAAAGCACGGGCCTTCGCGGTGTCCGCGTCGACGCGCTTGACCTCGTTCTGCTCGGCGGGCGTGTCCGGCGCGTTCAGCATCTGCCAGCCGCCCACCGCGAGCGCGAGCCCGCCGCCGATGCGCAGCGCCTCCATCGAAATGCCGAAGAAGTGCAGGACCGGGGTGCCGATGAAGAACGCGACCAGCAGCACGCAGGCGGCGTTGATCGCGATCTTGCGGGCGAGCGCGGTGCGCTCGTCGATGGTCAGCGACGCGGTGCGGTCCAGAAACATAAAAGCGCCGCCGATCGGATTGATGATGCTGATCAGGCCGGTGAAGCCGAACAGAATGTCCGAGATCAGACTTTCGACCATGTGTGTGTCCGTATGTGTGCGGAGATGTCCGTATATGCCCCAGGCCGGTCGATCCGCGCCGCATGACGCGACCCGGAAAATGCTACAACGCTGCCAGATCATATCGCGCCGCGCCACCTGAACCGCGAAAAAGACGTTTCCGCATCAAGCTCGCGCGAGCACGCCGCAGCCCCCTCCCCGCCTTGCAGTGCAGCAATCCTGGCCGAAATGATGCGTTTGCAACTTTCGGAAAACTCACATTTATTTTGATCCCCTTTACTGAACGGAAGTATCCGGCATAAAGTCATCAGCGAAGCTGCACTTTCAACAACATCTATTACAAGTTCGAGGAGCTGCCCTCATGTTGCTTCGTGTACTTGCCGCACTGCCGTTCATCGGCATGCTCGTCGGCATTGCGTTTGTCAATCGTGTCGAGCCGCTCGTGCTCGGCATGCCGTTCGTGCTGGCCTGGATCGTCATGTGGGTGATTCTGAGTTCGATCATCATGGCGATCGTCTACAACATCGACCCGTCCAACCGTCATGCCGCCGAAGGCGAGGAGGTTCGCCCATGAGCGCACTCGTTATCATCGCGGCCGTCACACTGGGCGCGCTATTCCTCGGCATGCGCGCGCGCCGCGGCCATGACATGAGCCTCGAGCAATGGAGCGTCGGCGGCCGCAGCTTCGGCACCGCGTTCGTGTTCCTGCTGATGGCCGGCGAAATCTATACGACCTTCACGTTCCTCGGCGGCAGCGGCTTTGCGTACGGCAAGGGCGCCCCGGTCTACTACATCCTCGCGTACGGCACGCTCGCCTACATCCTGTCGTACTGGATGCTGCCACCGATCTGGCGTTATGCGAAAACGCACCGGCTGGTGTCGCAGCCGCACTTCTTCACGCGCAAATACGACAGCCCCGCGCTCGGCACGCTGGTCGCGCTGGTCGGCGTGGCCGCGCTGATCCCGTATCTCGTGCTGCAGTTGAAGGGCCTCGGCATCATCGTCGCGACCGCTTCGTACGGCGCAATTTCGTCGACCGCGGCAATCTGGATCGGCGCGATCGTCGTCACGTCGTACGTGATCGTGTCGGGCGTGCGCGGCTCCGCGTGGAACTCGGTGGTCAAGGACACGCTGATTCTCGCGATCGTGCTGTTCCTCGGCATCTATCTGCCGCTGCACTATTACGGCGGTGTCGGCGAAATGTTCCGCGCGATCGATGCGGCCAAGCCCGGCTTCCTGACCTTCCCGGCGCATGGTTCGAGCGTGGTGTGGTTCCAGTCGACCGTGCTGTTGACCGCGCTCGGCTTCTTCATGTGGCCGCACACGTTCGGCTCGATCTTCACCGCGAAGGATGAACGCATCTTCCGCCGCAACGCCGCGGTGCTGCCGCTCTATCAGTTGATCCTGCTGTTCGTGTTCTTCGTCGGCTTCGCGGCAACGCTGAAGGTGCCGGGCCTGACGGGCGGCGACATCGACCTGTCGCTGTTCCGCCTGTCGCTGCAGACGTTCGATCCGTGGTTCGTCGGCGTGATCGGCGCGGCCGGTATCCTGACCGCGCTGGTGCCGGGCTCGATGATCCTGACCTCCGCATCCACGCTGCTCGCCAACGACGTCTATCGCGGCATGCTGAACCGCAACGCGTCGGATGCAAGCGTGGCGATGATCGCGCGCACGCTGGTGCCGGTGGTCGCACTGGTCGCGGTCGGCTTCACGCTGAACGGCGGCGAGACGATCGTCGCGCTGCTGCTGATGGGCTACAACTTCGTCACGCAACTGTTCCCGGCCGTGATCTCGAGCCTGATGCCGCGCAACCGCGCGACCAAGCAGGGCGCGTTCTGCGGCATCCTGGCCGGCGTCGCGGTGGTCACGCTGACCACCACGCTGCACTGGAGCGTCGGTCAACTGATGCCGTTCCTGCCGGACACGTTGAAGGACGTCAACATCGGCTTCCTCGCGCTGGCGGTGAACGTGGTCGTGTTCGTGATCGTCAGCGCGGTCACGCAGTCGCATTCGGCCGACCAGAAGTCGCACGCATCGGCGCAATGAGTCGCGCGGCGCTGAGCATGACGGGCTGAGCGCCCGTTCGCGCCGCATCCTGGCAGGGCTGTTCGCTTCGGCGGCAGCCCTTCTTTCATTCTGCTTTCGCTTGCTATGTCCTACGTTCTCTACTACTCGCCAGGCGCGGCCAGCATGCCGGTGCACTGGATGCTGATCGAAATGGGCGTACCGTTCGAAGCGCGCCTCGTCGATATCGACGCGGGCCAGCAGCGCGACGCCGACTACCTGCGTCTGAATCCGGCCGGGCGCGTACCGACGCTGGTCGTCGACGGCACGCCGCGCCATGAATCGGCCGCGCTGCTGATGCTGCTCGCCGAGCGCCATCCCGAGGCCGGCCTCGCCCCCGCACCCGGCTCGGTGGAACGCGCGCCGTGGTTCGAATGGATGATCTATCTGGCGAACACGCTGCTGCCGGCGATGCGCGACTGGTTCTACGCGGATAGTGACGGCGATCCGGCCGGTGCCGGCGCGGTGCGCGCGCTGGCGCAGCGTCGTATCGAGGAGGCATGCACGCGGCTCGACGCGCATTTCGCCGCCGGTCATGCGTATCTCGCCGGCGATCGGCTCAGCACCGCCGATCTGCTCGCGCTCGTGCTGATGCGCTGGACCCGCAACATGCCGCGCCCGGCGACGGCTGGGTGGCCGCATCTGGCGAGCTATATCCGCAGGCTGCGCGCGCTGCCTTCGTTTATCGAATTGAATGAGCGTGAGAAGCTGACTGAGTGGCGCAACCAGGCTGGCTGACGGTCGGATGTAGTGGTTGGCACGGCGCCGTTAAGGGCTGTGCCGTTCAAGTCCCCCGCGATCGCCACGCGCGCAGCACGTCCCGAGTCACATCGCCGCGGTCCGGCTCGTGCGCCCTGCCCGCGCGGCAAATGCATAGCCGTTCTTGCCGTCGCGCTTGACCTGATACATCGCCTCGTCGGCCGCGGCGACCAGACGACGATGGTCGCCGACGGCATCGGGATAGCTTGCAATGCCGACGCTCGCGCGCACGTGGCCGATTTCCATCTGCTCGTCGATGAACACCACGCAGCCGATCAACCGCCGCGCGATGTCGGCCAATTCCATCTCGTTCGAAAATGCCCGCACCAGCACCGCGAATTCGTCTCCGCCAATCCGCGCGACGAGGTCGGTCTTGCGGACCGACGCGCGAAAACACGTCGCGACGCGGGTGAGAAAGGCATCGCCGGCCGGATGCCCGAACGAATCGTTGACCTGCTTGAAGCCGTCGAGATCGACATAGAGCACGGCGATCCGCGATGGCGCCGCGCCGTCGCGCGCGTTCGCGGCGGCTTCGTCGAGCGCGGCCAGCAGCCGGCGGCGGTTCGGCAGACCGGTCAGCGAATCGTGCAGCGACGCATGCTCGAATTCGTGCGACTGCCCGGCCAGTTGCCGGTTGCGTTTCGCGTACATGCCGAGCGCCGTGATCAGCATGCAGAACAACAGCGCGGCGAGCGCAATCAACGTGTGCGCAACATGCGTGACGCGCACCCGCGCATCGGAGCTATATGCGTCGCGCTGCGCGCGCCAGTACGCCGAGACGCTGGCGAGCGCCGCGCCGGCCGCGTCGGGACTGAGATCCGCGTTCAGCTTCGCGGGCGGATCCTGCAGGTCGGCCGATGGGCTCGCGTTCACGAGTGCCGCCAGCGACGCGAAGCGCCGCGTGAATTCGGCGCGCGCGCGGTTGTAGCCATCGATGATGGCCGGGTCGCGACCGGATGCGGCGCCGGCGATCCGTTGCCAGATGTTCAACTGTTCGCGCGCGCTGGCGGCACGGTCGGCGGCTTCGAGCACGAGGCCCGCATATTCCTGTTTCACCTGATCGGAGAACACCGTGCGCACCTGCATCGCCAGATATAGCACGCCGACCAGCAGACACAGCAGCGCGGCCACCGCGATGGTCGCGGGGCCGGGTCTCAGTCCCAGCGTCGGTCCCACTGCGGCTCCCGCTCCCGATGCAGGAGCCGGTCCGGAATTCGGGCGCGGCGCGGGCGCGCCTGCGTGCGCGTCGTCGCCGTGACTCTCCGAGCATCCGCAGCCGCACTCAGGGGTGCGAGTAGATGTCTTGTTGTTGCTGGCGTCCACTGCCATGTTGACGGTAGCTCACTCGTCGAAAGAATTGCCCCACGCGTGCGAACAGACTGTCTTTATGCTTCGCGTTCGACGGCGCGGCACGGCGGTCCTGCTGCGCGAGTTTGCCGTTTTTGGCCGGACGGTTCGACGCGCGCTGCGTTGGGGGATTGGCCGCGTTCGCAGCCTGCCGCGTAACGGCGGGCGACGAGGCAGGCGCGCCATACAGGTCGGGCGTTGTGTTGGGTGCTGCGGCGTTGGACGTGTTGGTCGATCCATCGACTGACGTATCGGCTGATGTGTCGGCCGGCATCATCGACGGTGTCGCGGGCGATGCATCGGCAACCATCGTCGACGGATTTGCGTTGGGATCGTTCGGTTGGATCTGGCCGGACCAGACCGCATGTCCATTGGCCCGTTCGTCGGCGGCTTCCCGCGCCGTTGCCGGCCGCCTGGACATCGCCGCGGGGTCCGGGCCGTCGGGTATCGCCAACGAAGACGGCGGTGCCGCCTGCGGCCACGTCGGCGCGCCCGGATGAGTCGTTGCGTTCGCGACGGATTGCTCCGGCGTTGCGGGCGCAACGGTCGCGGCCATCGAGTCTTCGTCGCTCGCGCGTTGTGTCGGTATCGACGCCGCGGGCCGCGCGGTGGACTGCGCGACGTTGCGCGCACCGTCCGCCTCCGACGAACCCAGGGCGCGGCGTGCGCTGGTGATCGCGTCCGCATACGCCTGTTGATCGTGATTGAACCAGACGCCATACGCGACGGTGCCGATCACGCCGAAGCTCAGCGCCGCCGCGGCGGCGATGCACAGCGCGAGCCGGCCGAAGCGTGGCGGCGAATTTCCCGGCGCGCGCGGGCCGTCGAAATCGGAGTCGGGGTCCAGGTCGTCGGCGTCCGGGGGACGCGGATCGGTATCGTCGATATTCGTAGCCATCGCAAGACGCTCCGCAATACGTGCTACTCGTGCTGCTATGAGGCTGACAGGCCGTGCGCGGAATGCGTGTGCGCCGCTTACGGCATGTGTTGCCGATGAATGTAATCCTGTCGCAAGCCGGCGACAAACAGCGGCGTTGCGTTTTAAACACCCCTCAAGAGAGCGCTCATGAGAGCGCCAATGAAAGCACCAGCGAGGCCGCCAGACGGCAAAAAAGCACACACGACTGTAAAAGCTGCAAGTCGGCCGACCGCCATCCCGCGAAGCCATTTACGTCATGCACGTCGCGCCGGGGTTTCTGCAAAACGCGCCAACGTAGTCGAGGTTCATACGCAACAAGCACGCCTATAGGATAGTCGGCGGGCCGTTGCATCGCGGACGCTTCGAGCGGAGCCGCGTGCCGCCGAGCAGATTGCGTGCCCGGCGTTATTCAGGCTCGAAGCGGGTTCATGCAACGGACAGACGAGATCGCGCGTGATTCGCGCGTCGCCGCTGCGTTGCACAGATTGCCGGCCTCCCGCCGTGCACACGTAGTGGTAAGGTCTCGTGCGCGCCTCGCGCGAATCCGCGCGATGCCGGGCACAACCCAGCGCAACAGCCTCAACTGCCTCAATCAACGTCACCGATCGGCATAAAAAGATCATGTCCAACGTGTATCAGCACAAACCGCTCACGCCATTGCGCCGTGCGCTCGCGCGTTTCTCGCTCTCCGAAACCGCCAAGTACGCGAAGCTGACGCTCGGCCTATGGATCGGTTTCGGCCTGCCCTATCTGCTCGGCTATCCGGATGCGGCCGTGCCACTCGCCGGTTCGGCGATGCTGACGCTGGCGCTCGGAAGCTCGATTTCGGCCGCCCGAAGCTACTTCTACAAACGGGTGTTCTCGAACGTCGTGGCGATGCCGGTCGGCACGCTGCTGATCTGGCTGACCGCGCCGCATCTGTGGCTCGGCGCGGCGCTGCTGCCGGTCGTGATCTTCGGCATCGTCGCGCTGCGGCCATCGCTGTTCCAGATGACCAGCATCACGGTGCCGATCACGCTCGTGCTCTATACCGGCGAACATATTCCGCTGCTCGAACAGCGTCTGATCGGCGTCGTGCTCGGCATGTTTCTCGGCTTCATCCTGCAGCAGATCGCGTTTCCGCCCGATCACGGTTATTGGGCGAACACGCTCGTCAACGACGGCAACGAACAGGCGACCGACGTCCTCGCGCAACTGGCGGCCGGCACACTCGACAAGGCGCGCATCAAACCGGCCGCGACGAAGCTGCGCACGCTGAGCACGAACCTCAAGCAGGCGCATCTGCTGCTGAAGACCGACCTCGAGCAGGCATGGGTGTCCCCGCATCTGAAGCGCAACGCGCCGCGGCTGCCGGTTTTCGCGTGCTATCAGGAGACTTTCGATACGCTGGTCAACTTTCTCGAAACCATCGATACGTTTCATCAACAATTCGCGGCGCTCGACGCCGCGTGGCGCGAGGCGTTTCTCGCGCGGCTCGCCCAACTCGTCGCCACGCACCGGCAACTGGCCGACGCGGCGGACCTGCGAGTCGAACGTCCGCCGCTGGCCGCGCCGCCGCTGCATATGGAAGATCTGCGTCAGTTGACCGAGGCGCTGCCGGCATCCGATGTGTTCACCAGCGTGTACCTCGGCCATCTGACCGGCTACGGCATCCTGCTGTGCCGGCTGAGCGATCTGCATACCGCGTGAGCACCGTGCGTGGGCCGCCTCCGTGCCACGCGCGTTGCATCGCTCATTGCACGGTGATCGTCGCCTTCATGTTCGGATGGATGCCGCAAAAGATCTTGTACACCCCCGGTTTATCGAATTTGAACTGATACGTGTCGTTCTGATCGAGCGCGGCCGAGCGGAACATGCCGGCATCGTTGACGACGGTGTGCGGCTCGCCGTCGAGATTCTTCCAGGTGACCGTCGAACCCGCTTTGACGGTCAACTCCATCGGCGAGAACATGAAGTTCTTGATGACGACAGCGTTCGGGGCCGCTGGAGCCGCCGTGGCCGTCTTCTGCATTTTCATCGGCATCGGCATCTGCATCGACGTTTGCGCAATGCTGAGCCCCGCCGACGCGGCCAGAATCGCGACGCTGCCGAGCAGATTGAACAGCACGCGCGTGTATAGATCAGTTCGCATGAGCGGACTCCTGAGTGTGGGGAAAGTGAGGGTTCATGCGAAAGTCATGCGAGCGTCGTGTCGTCGAGCGTCGCCTTCAGCGGATGGCGCGCGATGCTCACGCTGGTCACGCCCAGCATCTTCGGCAACTGGTCGCTCGCGACTTTCAACGGCCCGGGGCCTTCGCCCTGCCCCGCGCTCGGCTGCGGATAGGCCGTGGAGCGCGCGGTGTGAAACGTGACGTTGCCCTCGACCTTCGACACGATCTGATGAATGTGACCGTTCAACACCGTCACCGAACCGAAGCGTTTCAGATAGCTCATCGCCTGTCCCGCGTCACCGGTGCCCCAGCCCCACGGCTCGTAAATGGTCCACATCGGCATATGCGCGAACACGACGATCGGTGTGCTCGCTGAGCGTCCCTTCAGATCGTTTTCGAGCCATTCGAGCTGGTCGTCGCCGAAACCGCCGAGACCGTTCGGCTTGAAGTGCATCACGTTGACGAGGCCGATGAAATGCACGCCCTGATGATCGAAGCTGTAATAGCCGCGGTTATCCGACGCCTTGCCGAAGCGCTTGAAATACTCGGTGCCGGGACCGTCCGTTACGTCGTGTTCGCCCGGCACGGTATGCAGCTCGGTGATCTTCAATCCCCCCAGCAGTTGTGACGCGAGATCGAACTCCGACGCTTTGGACAGATGCGTGATATCGCCGGTGTGGATCGCGAGCGGAGGTTTCGCCGGCATCGCGTTGACGAATTCGATCGTCTGTTTGAGCGTGCCGGCGACGTCCGGATTCGCTTCCTTGTTGAAGCCGATATGCGTGTCGCTGATCTGCAGGAATAACGGCACGCCCGCCGCGGGAGCGGTTTTCGCGTCGGCGGCGAGCGCGAGCTCCACTGGCGTAAGCACGCCACCCGACAGCATGAAGACGGTGCCCAACCCGCCGAACGCAAGACATTTCAGCGCGCCGCGACGCGCCGGATCGAATGATTGATGTGACGACATGGTGACCTCACGATAAGGATTCGCAGAACCGGCCGCGGGATCGTCCCGCGGCCCTTGCGAGCCGGTTCATGAGGCATGACTGAAGAGTTGCGCGGTTTATTCCCGCGTTTTGTGAGAAGTTGGCCGCTCGTGTGTTGAGCGACGAATCGTGCGATCCGTCAGCCGCCCACCGCCGCGATGATTCGTGCGCGCATCGCATCGTCGGGCAGCGGCCCCGACCCGGCGCGCACGTTGTCGGCCATATATTTCGGCCGCCCGGTACCGGGAATCACGACCGTCACCGCCGGATGCGCGAGCACGAACTTGAGCAGAACCTGCGCCCAGCTCGTGCAGCCGATTTCGGCGGCCCACGCGGGCAGCGGGGTTTTCATCACGCGCGCGAGCAGCCCACCGCCGCCAAACGGCTGGTTGATCACGACGCCGATGCCCAGCTCCGCCGCGAGCGGCAGGATGCGCTGCTCGGCCGCGCGATCGTCGGCGGCATAGTTGATCTGCACGAAGTCGGGCTTTTCGCTGCGCATCACGGCGGCGACCTCGTCGAACGCGCTCGACGTGTAGTGCGTGATGCCGATATAGCGAATCCGCCCGCGTGCTTTCCAGTCGCGCAGCGTCGCGATCTGCGTGCGCCAGTCGAGCAGATTGTGAATCTGCATCAGATCGATATGCGATTGCTGAAAACGTCGCAGCGATTGCTCCATCTGCGCGATGCCGGCTTCCCGTCCTTCGGTCCAGACCTTGGTCGCGACGAACGCTTTGCTGTGCGCGTCGAGCTGCGTAAGCAACGCGCCCGCGACCGCCTCGGACGAGCCGTACATCGGCGACGAATCGATCACGGAGCCGCCCGCCGCGAACAGGATGCGCAGCACGTCGGCGAGTTGCGCGCGGGTGGCGGGATCGTCGCCGACGTCGAACGTGCGCCAGGTCCCGCAGCCGATCACCGGCAGACGTTCGCCGCTGGACGGAATGACACGTTGAGTGATGCGGGGTAAGGCAGTGGTATCGGCTTGCGCCCGCGCGAATGATGGCAATGCCAGCGAGACCGGCACGCCGATCGCGATGCGCAGAAAACGGCGCCGGGTATCGTGGTTCGACGGAGCTGTCATAGCGTCAGAGGTTCTTGCGCGTCCGCTTCACGGGCGCTTCCGGAAGCTCACACGATACGGCAATCCCGGTGCTGCCGCCACGCAAGGGCTGCGACAGCGGCCGCCTTAACTCTCACGCGTGCGCAACCGCCTTTTCCGTACGCGCCGGAAATGGATTACGCCACGCGTCGAACGCATTCAGCTGATCATGCCAACGCCGCACTTCGGGAAATTCATCGAGCGGCATCGCCGCGCCCTGCGCGTACGGCAGCGACACGCCAACGGAAAAATCCGCCACCGAAAGCTCATTGCCGAGCAGCCACTTGCGCTCCTTCAGATGCTGGTCGAGCACCGCCGCATGCTTGCGGAAAAATGACTGCGCTTCAGCGACTTTCCCTGGATCGGGCTCGCCAAGGCCGATCCACGGCTTGATCAGGTACTCGAAGTACAGCGAGCCCGCATGCCGGTACAGATGCTGGCTATTCCAGCTCATCCAGCGCACCACGTCGATCTGCTGCTGCGCGTCGCGCGGCCACAACGCGGATTGCGCGCGTTGCGCGAGATGGCAGATGATCGCGTCGGCTTCCCACAAGCGGCGCTCGCCGTCAACGAGTGCCGGCACCTTGCCGTTCGGATTGATCGCCAGATAGTCCGGCTTCATGTGTTCGCCGCGGCCCATATCGACGAACACGTAATCGACCGGCAGATCCAGGTAGCCGGCCACCGCGCAGGCTTTGCGCGGCGCGAGCGTTTCAGCGTAATAGAGCTTCATGTGCGACCTCGGTATGCGTTGAAGTGATGGCGCGGCCTCGGGTGCGCGCGTTTCAGGCGGCTTCGCTTGCCAACCCGGCCAGCAGTTTCTCCAGCTTGTCGAACGACGTGGTCCAGCCGATCCGATGGCCGTCGCGCGCCGCTTCGTCGGCGAATTGCGAATGCGTGAAATTCAATTCGGTGCCCTCGTCGATCGAGCGCAATACGATCGTCACCAGCGAGCGCCGTTCGGGCATCGTGACCCACTCCCACGTGAAGACCAGCTTGCGATCGGGTTCGACCTCGCGATATTCGCCGCGGCAGTCGTGCGTATCGCCATTCAGCGTCTGAAACACCACGCGAAAGCGCCCGCCTACACGCGGATCGGCTTCGGCGCTCAGCACCGGGCCACCGTCCGGTCCCCACCAGCGCACCATCAGTTCGGGACGCGTCCATGCCGCGTAGACCCGCGCCGGCGGCGCCTTCAAACGCCGAATGATCGTCAGACTGGGCTTCTCGTTGGTCATCCCTCTTCTCCTTCGACAAAATCGGCAAGCCGGTCGAGACTCGCGGACCAGAAGCGCTCATAGCGCCTGAGCCAAGCCATCGCTTCTGCCATCGGACCGGCCACGAGTTCGACCGACACGGTTCGCCCACTCTTCGTGCGCGCGATCAGCCCGGCATCGCTCAATACGTCGAGATGCTTCATCACCGCCGGTAGTTTCACCGGCAACGGACGCGCGATTTCCGTGATCGACAGGCCGGGCTCGCTTTCGAGACGCGCGAGGATGGCGCGCCGCGTGGGGTCCACGAGCGCGGCAAACGTGCGATCGAGTTGACTGACTGGATACTTTGCCATGTGGTGAACTATAGAAGATGAACGCGCGTCGTCAAGGTTTTTTAATCGCTCGCGTTCAAGCGCGATCGATCAAATAAACGCATGTCGAAACCCGTGCCGTGGCATCCGGCGATCATCGCCGGCAAACGGATCGATCCGGACAGCAAACTCAGCGGATCACGAAGGAATAAAGCTGCGATTGCATTCGTTCAATCAGCGCAATGACCTTCGGTCATCAGAGAGGTGCGGTCATGAAATCGGTGCTTAAGGTATTGCGCGCCATGATCGGCGGCGCGGCATTGGCGAGTCTCGTCGCGAGTCTGGCCTCATGTGGCGGCAGTGGCGATAACGGCTCCGGAATGAACACAACGCCGCAGACGTATACCGCCACGGCACTCGTGTCCGACGGCGCGGTTCCGGCGATGCATACCGACCCGAACCTGAAAAACGGCTGGGGCGTCGCGTTCAATCCGAAGGGTTTCGTCTGGGTCGCGGACAACGCGACTTCGCTGGCGACGCTGTATGACGGCAACGGTGTGCCGCAATCACTGGTCGTCGCGATTCCGGGTGGTATTCAAGGAGCGGCTAATCCGACCGGCATCGTCTTCAACGGCACGTCCGACTTTGCGGTCACGCAAGGCGCGAAAACCGGTGTGGCCGCATTTATCTTCGCCGGCGAAGGCGGCACGATCAACGCGTGGGCACCCGCGGTCGCGCCCACGACCGCACTGATCATGTTCGACGGCGGCACCCTCGGCGCGGTGTACAAAGGACTCGCGCTGGCGAGTAACGGCGGCGCCAACTTTCTCTACGCAACCGACTTTCACAACAACCGCATCGACGTGTTCAATCGCAACTTCGTGAGAGTTACGATGCCCGGCAAATTCAACGACCCGCTGCTGCCGGCCGGTTTCGCGCCGTTCGGCATTCAGTTGATCGGCGGCAAGCTGTTCGTGACCTACGCGAAGCAGGATGCGCCCGCGCATGACGACGTCGCGGGCGCCGGCCTCGGTTTCGTCGACATCTACGATACGGCGGGCAATCTGATGCAGCGCTTTGCGTCGGGTGCGCCATTGAATGCACCATGGGGTATCACGCAGGCACCCGGCAATTTCGGCCGCTTTAGCGGTGACATCCTGATCGGCAATTTCGGCGACGGCCGGATTAACGCATTCGATCCGGTGACCGGCCTGACGCTCGGTCCGATCAGTTTGCCCAACGGCAGCGTGTTTGTGCAGGACGGCTTGTGGGGCATCGCGTTCGGCAACGGGCTCAATAATCAGCCGGTCAACACGCTGTTTTTCGCCGCGGGGCCGAACGACGAAAACGATGGCGTGTATGGCCGCCTCGACGTGAAGATGTGAGATGCGCGGCCGCGAATCATGTCAGTGCCGCATTTCGCTTTCTTCGCCGTAGCGCATGCCGTGCGCGGCGATCAAGCGGTACAGCGTCGCGCGTGAAATGCCGAGTTCGCGCGCGGCCTCGGCCGAGCGGCCGCGATGGCGCAGCAGCGCGAGTTCGATCGCCTGCCGTTCGGCGACTTCGCGCGCCTGTGCGAGCGTCGCGGTCGACGTCGCCGCGTAGGCGCCGAGTTCGAGATCGGCGGCGGTGATCGAGCGGCCTTCGGACATCACGATCGCGCGCCGCACGCGATTGATCAGTTCGCGCACGTTGCCGGGCCAGTCGTACGCATGCATCGCCATGATCGCGTCGGCCGCGAAACCATGCAGACGCCGGCTTGCGTCCTTGCGATAGCGTTCGAGCACGTGCAGCGCTAGCAGATCGATGTCCTTGCCGCGCGCGCGCAACGGCGGCTCGTCGATGCGCAGCACACACAGCCGGTGATACAGATCGGAGCGGAAGCGCCCTGCTTCGATCGCGGCATCCATATCGACGTGCGTCGCGCAGATGATGCGTACGTCGACTTCGACCGGGCCTTGGCCGCCGAGTCGATCGATCGTGTTTTCCTGCATGAAGCGCAGCAGGCTCGCCTGACTTTCGTACGGCAGATCGCCGATTTCGTCGAGAAACAATGTACCGCCGTTCGCGCTTTCGACACGGCCGACGCGCCGTTGATTCGCGCCGGTAAACGCGCCGCGCTCATAACCGAACAGTTCCGATTGCAATAGCTGCGGCGGAATCGCGCCGCAATTGATCGCGACGAACGGCGCATCGCGGCGCACCGAACGCGCGTGGATCGCCGCGGCCGTCAGTTCCTTGCCGGTGCCCGATTCGCCGGAAATGAAGACGGGGGCATCGGTTGCCGCCACTTTCTGGATCGAGCGGAACAGTGCGAGCATCGCGTCGCAACCGCCGATCATTTCGCCTTCGGCGCTGGACGTGTCGAGATACGCCGGTTCTCCGAGCGAGATCATCCCGCACGCGTGGCCGATGGTATCGACGATGCGCGTATTCGCGGCCGGCAAGGTGACGTAGTCGAAGCAGTAGTCGCGCACCAGCCGGCGCGTAATGGGGTCGTCGAGTTGCGGGGTTTCGGCGATCGCGACCCAACCGATGTTGGGCAGCGCGAGGCAGCTTTGTAGCGCGGATGCATCGTGCGTTTCGAGCACGCTGGCGAGATCGATGAGACCGCCTGCCGGCGCACCGTCCTGCACCGCCTGCCGCACGTCGCGAACCGAGTCGATGACGTCGACTTGCCAATCGCGGTTCCGGATATCCGCCAAAAGCTGCGCGGCGGGATCGCGCGTGAAATAGATCACGCGCCTCGGATAGGCCTTCACTTTCTGCATTGCTTTTGAATCTCCAGTCGGGCCGATCATACGTGCCGATACTGGAGTTTCAACGCAGCTTGACCATATTTAATGATTGGTTCCGCTATTGGCGAAGTGTGACCTTATCTGGAGCATGTCGATGCAAACGACGGCAGTTCGCAATTTGCCAGGTTTGCCGAAATGTAACTCTGATGGATACCTATTTGGACTCATCTGGCGAGATATTTTCATGCGATTTCTCGAGCAGTGCGACTAGGCTCTTTTCGCGCGCAACGGCCTGAAAAAGCGGCGAATCTCGGCCGCGAGCAACGCCGGTTTTTCCATCGCCGCGAAATGTCCACCGCTGGCCATCTCGCTCCACTGCACGACATTGAAGGTTCTATCGAGCCAACTGCGTGGCGGATGATTGATCTCCTTCGGAAACAGCGCGAAACCGAGCGGCGTGTCGATGCGTTGGCCACCGGTAAAACGCATCGGTTGCAGGCGGTTTTCCCAATACATCTGCATGGCCGGGCCGATGCACTGCGTGAACCAGTACAGCGAGATATTGGTGAGCAGTTCGTCCTGCGAGAACACGGTTTCGATATCGCCGCCGCAATCGCTCCACGCACGAAACTTTTCGCCGATCCACGCAGCGAGCCCGACCGGCGAATCGTTGAGCGACGCGGCTACCGTCAGCGGCCTGGTGGCATGCTGATGCGCGTAGCCGCCTTCGAGCGCGGCCCAGTCGCTTTTCTCGCGCAGATAGTTTTCCTCGGCGGCCGTCAGCGGCTGCTGCGCCGCTCCGATCGCCGGCTCGTACGAACTCGGCAGGAAGTTCAGATGAACGCCGTCGACCGCTTGCGGATGACGCGCGGCAAGCGCGATCGATACGCCCGCGCCGAGATCACCGCCCTGCGCGCCGAAGCGTTCGTAACCGAGCCCGCGCATCAGCGCGGCCCACATGTCCGCGACCTGAAACGCGGACATGCCGGCATGCGCGGGTGCCGGCGAAAACGCGAAGCCCGGCAGCGATGGCGTGACGACGTCGAATGCATCGGCCGGATCGGCGCCGAAAGCAGCCGGGTCGCACAAGTGGTCGAGCAGTTCATGAAACTCGAAGAACGAGCCGGGCCAGCCATGCGTGATCACGAGCGGATAAGGTGCAAAGCCGGGCGTTATCGCGGCGCCGCGCCGATGCGCGAAATGCACGGTCTGGCCGCGTACGTCGGCGAGAAATTGCGGCAGCCGGTTCAGTTTGCGTTCGGCCGCGCGCCAGTCGAACTGGCCGGCCCAATAGTCCGCGAGATCGCGCAGCCACGCCGGATCCACGCCCTGCTGCCACGCAGGCGCGGGCGTGGCCGGCGCCCAGCGGGTCGCGCGAATGCGGCGGCGCAGATCGTCGATGTCCTGTTCGGCAATGGCAATCTCAAACGGTTCTATCTGCATGGCGGTTCATCCGGCAAGGGCAACGGTCGGCGGAAATGCGCGGCGCTGGCGTGATGCGTGATGCGTGCGCTTTATCGCGAAGTGATTCATCGTACGCGCGTTGGACGAAAGCCGGATAATGAGCGTCCTTATTCACCGACAGGAGATTGATGCGATGTCCGCTTACGAATCCAAAGTGCCGCGCGTGCTGTTGACGAACGACGATGGTATCGACGCGCCCGGGCTTGCCGTGCTCGAAGCGGTGGCCGCCGAACTCGCGCACGAAGTGTGGGTCGTCGCGCCGGAGCACGATCAGAGCGGTACGTCGCATTCGATCAGCCTGCACTCGCCGCTGCGCGTGAGCCGCCAGGGCGAGCGCCGTTTCGGTGTGACCGGCACGCCCGGCGACTGCGTGGTGATGGGCGTGCGCCATCTGATGCGCGATACGCCGCCGACGCTCGTGCTCTCCGGTATCAATCGCGGTGCCAATCTCGGTGTCGAAACGATGTTCTCCGGCACCGTCGGCGCGGCGATGACGGGCCTGTTGCTCGGCTTGCCGTCATTCGCGCTGAGCCAGACTTTCCGCGACCGCGAGCAGGTGCGCTGGGATACCGCGCGTACGCTGGCGCCCGGTGTGATCCGCCAGTTGCTTGCGATCGAACATGCGACACCGACCTGCCTGAACATCAATTTCCCGGATGTCGACGCGGCCGATGCCGGTCCCCTCACGCCGTCGCGGCAAGGCGCGGGGCTCGTCGAAGACATCGACGTGCTGCCGCAAGTCGACCCGCGCGGCATCGCGTATCACTGGCTGCGTTTTCAGCGCGGCACGCGCGCCAACAAGCCCGACAGCGAAACGGCGGTCGTTGCGGCGGGCCGTGTGTCGGTCACGCCGCTCGCGTTCGATCGCACCGACGAAACCACGTTCTCGCGACTCACGGCATCATTGCGCTGAAGTTCGTCGCGAACGCAGCGCGTGGCGCCGATCTTTTCCCGCGCTACACCAGCGGCCCCTCTTCCGGTTTGCGGCGCATTGCAACCACGATCGAACTGCCGACGATCAGCGCGATACCGAGCAACGACATCGCGCCGATCGTCTCGCCCCACACCAGATAACCGAACAGCGCAGCCCAGACGATGCTCGTGTAGTTGTACGGCGCGAGCGCGCCGGCATCGGCCTCGCGAAACGCCATCGTCATCAGCAGTTGTCCGGCTGTTGCGAATGCGCCGAGCAAGGCCATGATCGCCAGTGCCTCGAACGACGGCGTGCGCCATGCGAATAACAGCGATGCGCCCATCACGATCGTGCCGACAGCCGTGAAATACAGTACCGTGGTGCCGGAATCGTCGTTGGCGTGGATGCGCTTGATCTGGATGATCGACAGCGCGCCGCATAGCGCGCTCGATATCAGCAGCACCGGGCCGAGCCAACTGGAATGCGAACCGTCCGGGCGCACCACGAACAGCACACCGACGAAACCGACCGCGGCGGCGAGCGCGTCGCGCGGCTTCAGCGTTTCCTTCAGCAGCAGCGGCGCCAGCACGATCACGAGCAAGGTTTCGGAATAAACGATTGCCACCGCCTCGCTGAGCGGCATTTATGGCAATCCGGCGAAAAAGAGACCCGACGCACCGAGCAGCGTCAGGGCGCGAATGGTCTGTCCACGCACATCGAGTTGCCGCAGACGCGCCGTGAGCGGCTTGCCACGCAGGCACAGCGCCACCGCTGGAAACAGCCCGAACAACATGCGGAAAAACGTCACCTCGTTGGCCGGATAGGCGAGCGCGACGGATTTCGCCAATGCGTCGACGAGCGCGAAACAGAACATCGACACGAGAATGAGCGCAACGCTGCGTAGCGGCACGGCGGTCGGGCGGACGGCGGCGAGAGGCGGCATGAAGGGTCCTGTGGGGCACGGCGACGAGTCTGCGCGATGACTGGGCTCGTCGCGCCGATGCGTTCGCGAAGGTTTGATTATGCCCGTGCGTTTTGCGCGACTGCTGGTTTTGCGCGCTGAAATGATGCCCTTACGCCGGGCAAAAAAAACGGCGCGCGGAAAATCCGCTACGCCGCTTTTTCAGATGGGCTCTCAAACCCGCATTACGTCAAACCGCGTAAATCTCCCGGTTATCCGCCAACGACAAAAACTCCCCGCTCTTGCCGTCGAGTGCGAGCATCTCGCCGCTTTCGATATTGAAGATCCAGCCGTGCAGCCGCAGCGTCTTGTTCGCGAGCCCGACGGCAACCGACGGATGCGTGCGGATATTGCCCAACTGCGCGATCACGTTGTCCTTGACCAGCGCCGACAGACGCTCGGCATCCGAGCAGTAGTGGCGCGATGCGTTGATTGCCTTCGCGGCATCCGCGTGACGCAGCCAGCTCGCAACCGCCGGCATATGTTCGAGATTCGTGCACGTCGAAATCGCGGTCATCGCGCCGCAGTTCGAATGGCCGCAAATCACGATGTCCTGCACGCCGAGCACGGCCACCGCGTATTCGACGGTAGCCGACACGCCGCCCGGTTCCGGGCCATACGACGGCACGATATTGCCCGCGTTGCGGATCACGAACAGCGACCCCGGCTCCGTCTGCGTCAGCAGTTCCGGCACCACGCGGCTATCCGAGCAGGTCACGAAAAGCGTGCTGGGGCTCTGCGCGGTCGACAGACGCTTGAACAGCGCGCTTTGCTGCGGAAAGACCTCGCGTTGAAAGCGGATCAAACCATCGATGATTTCCTGCACGATATTCTCCAGAGAAACGGGGCGGCGAATTATAGATTGCCGCGACTATACCGCAGCCATCCGATCGTCGCGCGAATCATCGTGCTAATCGCGAGGCGCGTCAGCGTGCCGGCCGGCACGCATCTGCATGCGCCGATAATGCGCCTTTACCTCGTTTCAACTGTGCAATCGAACGGCGCGGTAACCGGCCGGAAAGCCAACCGCGCCGTCGAAACAGCGCGTCTCAGACCTTGTCGAAATCGCGTGTCTCGAGTTCCACGGACCGTCCGCCGTTTCTTTCGAGCACCCGCCGTGTCGCATTTTCAATGCGCGCACGATTTGCCTCGAAGGTTCCCACCAGATCGTGAGCCGACGGGCCCCCGTTGCCGAAGTGACTATTCAGCGCGTCCAGCGATACGCTGCACCACACATCCGTCCCGTCCACATTGGCTTCGAAGGCGACGCGCGCGGCGGCTATTACTTCACGGCGTCCGGTGAATTCGATCCTCATAATGGTCCTCCATGTGTCGAAAGGGAAACCTGAGTGCGCAACGGCCGTGCCAAACCGGCCGGCCCCGCGGATAGGCAAATCCGCAGCGCGCATTCTCCGCAAGGTGCATACTGCACACCGGCCGCCCCATGCGGCCGCGCCGACGCAGCGTCGCGGCAAGGCCTCCTCCGGGCCGCCGGACGCGCCCAACACAACGATACTACGCCCTTCATGTCCGCCAGCCCCGAAAGCAGCCCACAACCCTCTTCCCCGCGCCGTACCCAGACCTCGCGCGGGCTCGTGATCGCCGCCGTGATGGCATCGATGGCGATGGTCGCGATCGAAGCGACCATCGTCTCCACCGCGATGCCGCAGATCGTCTCCCAACTCGGCGACCTGCATCTATATAGCTGGGTGTTCTCGTCGTTCCTGCTCACGCAGACCGCGACGACCGTGATCTTCGGCAAACTCGCCGATCTGTATGGACGCAAGCCGGTGATCCTCGCCGGCATCGCGGTGTTTCTGCTCGGCTCGGTACTCGCCGGCTTCGCGTGGTCGATGCCGGCGATGATCGCGTTCCGCCTGATCCAGGGTGTCGGCGCGGGCGCGATCCAGCCGGTGACGCTGACGGTCGTCGCCGATCTGTACCCGGCGCGCGAACGCGGCAAGGTGCAGGGCTATCTCGCCAGCGTGTGGGCGATTTCGGCGGTGATCGGGCCGATGGTTGGCGGCTTCATCATTCACAACCTGTCGTGGGCGTGGATCTTCTGGATGAACGTGCCGATCGGCATCGCATCGGCGGCGGGCTTCATTCTGTTCCTGCGCGAATCGGAGCGGCACGCGAGCCCGTCGATCGACTTTGGCGGCGCCGCGCTGTTCATGGCCGCGATCGCCGCGCTGATGATGGCGCTGACCTACGGCGGCGACGACGCGCTGACACCGGCCGCAATCGCCGGCGCTGTGTTCGTGCTGTGCCTGCTGCTGTTCGTGTGGCAGGAGCGCCGCGCGGCCGAGCCGATGATCTCGTTCGCGCTATGGAGCCACCGGCCTATCGCCGCGTGCAACAGCGCAACGGTGCTCGCCGGCATGATCCTGATGGGCGCGACCACGTTCCTGCCGATGTACGTACAGGGCGTGCTGCAACGCTCACCTGTCGTGGCCGGCCTCGCGCTGACGATGATGATGGTCGGCTGGCCGACCGGCGCGACGTTCGCGGCCAAGTCGTTCCATCGCCTCGGGCTGCGGCGCATCCTGATCGGCGGCAGCGCGTTCGTGCCGCTCGGCGCGATACTGCTGCTGTTTCTGTCGCCGGGCGTGTCGCCCGTGGTCGGCGCGCTCGGCTCGCTGGTGATGGGCTTCGGCATGGGCACGTCGAGCGTCAGTTCGCTCGTGCTGATCCAGGAGATCGTGCGGGCGGATGAGCGCGGCAGCGCGACCGCGTCGAACCTGTTCTCGCGCAATCTCGGCAGCACGCTTGGCGCGACGCTGTTCGGCGCGGTGCTGAACTTCGGGCTCACACATTCGCAGAACCTGGCCGTCGTCACGTCGGACCAGTTGAAGGCGCTGTTGCAGAACCGCGCGGCCGATCTCGGCGATAGCGATGTGGTGCGGCTCGTGCTGCATCAGTCGCTGCATCTGACGTTCGTGTCGATCTTCGTGATCGCGCTGTTCGTCGTCGTGCTGCTGGCGCTGGTGCCGCCGATCAAAATCGGCGGGGACAAGGCGGTGCCGATCGAGGCGCTGTCGCCGCTGGAGGATTGAACGGTGTGTGTGCGCGCGGCGAATGCGCGAAGAAAGTGGTTTGCCGCGTCTTCGTTGCCGTTGCCGTTGCGATACGTCCCATGTACGCGCACGAACTTTCGCGTAGGCGTTACGAGCGACCGGCAGGCAACGTCGCCATAAAGAAATCACGCACCCGCGCAGCCGTTTGCGTGTGCACCGCCGCGCGATCGACGCCCGGCCCGTCCTTGCAGATCATCGCCAGATGCTCGACCACCGCGGGCTCGCAGACGTCCATGAAGGTGTAGTGCGACGCACCGGGCACGATCGTGACCGTCGCTTGCGGCATCAGCGTGCCGAAACGGCGGATGTTCGTATCGACCGGCGCGGTCACGTCGGCGCCGCCCGCTAGCAGCGCGACCGGAATCGTCACGTCGGCGAACGAAGCCGCGTCGAATGCTTCGCCCAACGCGGGCGCGATCGCAAATGCCGCCTTGATGCGCGGATCACGATACGAGTCGCCCGAGCGTGCGCGCGAGGCCTTCGCTTCCAGCGACAGCGCGTCGAGCGTGAGCCCGGACGCGCCCGGTTCGCGCGCGAGCCTGGCTGCCTCGGGCGGCTTGCAGATCGCGTCGGCCTCAGGCGACGTGCAGAAGCGTTCGAACGCGGCCAGATCGGTGCGCGCGCCCGCCAGTTCCAGCACCGTATAGCCGCCGAGCGAAAAGCCCAACGCGCCGATTCGCGCTTGATCGATATGGTTGCCGAAGCGCGGATCGGCCAACACGCCGTCGAGCACTTCGCTGACGTCGGTCGCGCGTTCCCACCAGAGCATGAAACCGTCGCGCGTCAGCGGCTCCAGCGCGGTATTGCCCGGATGATTGACGCCCGCGACGATATAACCGTGCGCGGCCAGCGACGCCGCCAGCCAGTCGAGACTGTCCGCGCTGCCGCCCGTGCCGTGCGACAGCAGCAGCAACGGATAGCGCGCGTGCGCATTGGACAGCGGCGCATCGTCGGCGGCTGGATGGCCGGTGAAGATCGGATGATCGGGCTGGCCGAAATCGTGAGCGGTCTCGGGTTGTTCGACATCGGCCGGATACCAGATGCGCGTGATCAACGCATGCGTTTGCGCGCCGCGCCAGTTGCGGTCGATCGTGGGATGGAAGACGCGCATGGTTTCGCCGACGTGCCAACTGGTAGGGTCGGTTTGGGATTGGGCTTGAGTCTGACGTTGAGCCTGAGCCTCCAAAGACGCTTGCTGAGCCACGGCATTCACCGCCACCAGCGCCAGCGCGGCGCACGCCAACGCGCCCCCGATCGACAACGCAAACCCGCGCGAACGCGCGGCACAGCTTCGACGCAGCATGGTCAGTCCTTGCGAATCGGAATCAGCAGATCGGTGATGCAGGTGTGTCGCGGGCTGACATCCGGCGCGCTTCGATACAGTTCGAGCGCCGGACGCTGATCGCGCGCATAGCCGCTGCGCGGTAGCCAGCCGCTATAGAGCGCCCGGAAGGTCGGCGAGATCAGCGCGTAGGGGCCGACCAAACGGTGCACCGCATACAGGCCGCCGGCGAGCCGCAGCGGCTCTACCTGCTGTTGCGCGTACTGTGTGTACTCCGCGTGCCCTTCCGTCTCCGTCTGCGCAGGCGGCGAACGCACATCGTCGAGCCGCGCGTCAGGCACGCCGGCAATCCCCGCGTGATACCGAAAGCCGCCCGGCACGTTGCCATCGCGCACGCAGATGCCAACACGCTGATGCAGCGGTGAATCGTCCGTGCAGCGCAGCATCGTCATCAGCGTGCGGAAGGTCTGGCCGATCGTCGCGACCGGCCCGTCATGGCGAAGACTGAGCACGTCGAGCGGCGCGAGTTCGCTGACTTCGACGGCCGGCAGATCCGGCACGCCACTCGCGTTGCGCGTCGCGGCGCATGCCCGCTTCGCACGCCGCCGCGCGGACGAAGCCGGCGGCGCAGCAAATAGCGAAGACGCGCCGGGCACAGCGGCCTCGCCACCGGGATGCGCCACCAGATGCCGCTGGCGCGCCCTGAACTCGCTCGGCGACACTCCGGCAAAGCCGCGAAACGCCCGCGCAAAAGCCTGCGCGCTGTCATAACCGGCATCATGCGCGACCGCGGTCACCTGCGCGGCATCGGTCAGACGCTGCGCAGCCTCGGCCAGCCGCAGCCGCTTGACGGTCTCGACGACACTTTCCCCCATCACTGCGCGATAAACCCGGTGAAAGTGATACGGCGACAGATGCGCGACCGCCGCGAGGCTTTCGAGCGTATGCGGCGCGCCCGGTTCGAGCAGGATGGTCTCGACCACGCGAGCAATCCGTCTGCGGTAATCACGTTCGGTGCTGGGTTTCATCATCGCGCCAGGATAGCTGGGACTTCGCGGCAATGCGGTGCAGAACTTGCGGATTTTCGCGCGGAGTGCGGAAACCGGCGCTTAGCCAGCGCTTAGCCGGTGCTCAGTCGCCCTTCGCGTACAACGTCGACTCCGCGAACCCCTCGGCGGCCAGCACCTGCCCGACCAGAATCAGCGCGGTCCGCTCGATCGCAGTGCCCGCCACCTTGCCGACGATATCGTCGAGCGTGCCGGTGATCTTTTCCTCGTCGGGCCAGCTCGCGCGATAGATCACCGCGATCGGACAGGCGCCGCCGTAATGCGGCCGCAATTCCTCGACGATACGCGCAAGGTGCCGCACACCGAGATGAATCGCCATCGACGCGCGATGCCGCGCCAGATCGGCCAGTTGCTCGCCGTCGGGCATCGCCGTTTTGCTCGCATAGCGCGTGAGGATCAGCGTCTGCGAAATGCCGGGCAGTGTCAGCTCGCAGCCGAGCGTGGCCGCGCAGGCCGCGGTCGCGGTCACGCCGGGCACGATCTCGTACGGAATGCCCAGCTCGCGCAGCCGGCGGATCTGCTCGCCGATCGCGCCGTACAGCGAAGGATCGCCCGAATGCACGCGCGCGACGTGCTGCCCCTTCGCATGCGCGGCGGCCAGCAGCGCGACGATCTGGTCGAGATCGAGGTCCGCGGTATTGACCACCAGCTCCGCGCGATGCCCTTCGAGCACCGCGGCCGGCACCAGCGAGCCCGCGTACAGGATCACCGGACAACTACGCACGAGGCGCTGCCCCTTCACCGTGATCAGCTCCGGGTCGCCAGGACCCGCGCCGATAAAAAACACCGTCATTCGTGACTCCAGTCTTGATTCAATGGCGCATTTCATTGCCCGCATGCTTCATGGCCGATGCGCGCGCAGGGCGTCGAGCAAAGCGGCAACCGTTGCGAACTCGCGATCGACGTCCGGCAGCACCGGCCGGCGCAACATGACGACCGGCAAACCACGCTCGCGCGCAATGTCGAGCTTGGCCTCGGTCGCGCCGCCGCCACTGTTCTTGCTGACGACGACGTCGAAGCCTTGCAGCGCAAACAGCGCGCGCTCGCCATCGAGCGTGAACGGCCCGCGCGCCGCGATCACCCGTGAGCGCGCAGTATCGGCGTGCGATTCCAGGCAGCGCACGGTCCAGAATTGATGCAGCGGAATGTCGTCGAGATGCGCGAGCGGTTCGCGGCCCAGCGTGAAAAATGGCCGCCGGAACGCGGCAAGCGCAGCGATCAATTCGTGCCAGTCGCCGACGAAGCGCCAGTCGTCGCCGGCTTGCGGCTGCCAGGCCGGGCGGCGCAGCGCCCAGCACTGCACGCCCGCCGCGCGACACGCATGCACGGCGTTCGCGCTGATTTGCGCGGCGTACGGATGCGTCGCGTCGATCACGAGGCCGATCCGTTCGGCGTCGAGATAGCGCGCGAGGCCCTCGCTGCCGCCGAAGCCGCCGACGCGCACCGCGCACGGCAGATCGTCCGGCACCTTGCCGAGTCCCGCGAGACTGTACACGTCGGTGGGCCTGAGCTGACGCGCGATCTTCAACGCGTCGCCGGTGCCGCCGAGCAGCAGCACGCGGGTCATCGCGCGGCTCCGACCAGATTGCCCTGCCGGTCGATCGCGAACGTCTCGACGCTCACCTGCGGCGGCACAATCTCGCGCGCGACAGCCAATGCCCGCTGACAGACGATATCGCCGAGCGGCACCTGCTGCGCGTGGGCCAGCGCAAGCGCCTGCTGGCTCGTGTTGGCCGCGCGCATCGCCGCTTGCAATGCGTCGTCGGCGCCATGTGAAGCAGCCCATCCCGCGAGCTGCTCGAGGTCGATGCTCGAATTGCGGCTGTGCAGATCGAGATGCCCCGCCGCGAGTTTGCTGAGCTTGCCGAAGCCGCCGCAGATGCTCAGCCGTTCGACCGGCGCGCGCTTCATATGCTTGAGCACCGCGCCGACGAAATCGCCCATCTCGATCAGCGCGATATCGGGCAAACCGTAGTGCGCGCGCATCGCATCTTCGCTGGCGTTGCCGGTGCAGGCGGCCACATGCAGGTAGCCGTTCGCGCGCGCGACGTCGATGCCCTGATGGATCGACGCGATATACGCCGAACACGAGAACGGCCGCACGATGCCGGTGGTGCCGAGTATCGACAGTCCGCCGAGAATGCCCAGGCGCGGGTTCATCGTTTTCAGCGCCAGTTCCTCGCCGCCTTCGACACCGACCGTCACTTCGAAACCGCCGCCGTACCCATGCCGCTCCGCGAGTTCGCTCAGGTGCCGGGTCATCATCTGACGGGGGACGGGGTTGATCGCCGGCTCGCCGACCGGCAGCGTCAACCCGGCGCGCGTGACGGTGCCGACACCAGGCCCCGCGCGAAAGATCACGCCCGGCTCGGCCACGAGACGCACGCGCGCGAACACGACCGCGCCGTGAGTCACGTCGGGGTCGTCGCCGGCGTCCTTGATCGTGCCCGCTTCCGCGATTCGCTCGCCTTCTGTGCTGCCCTCAAACAGCCGGCAGAACGTGAGTCGCATCGGCACATGCTGGCCCTTCGGCAACACGATGTCGGCGACCTCGCTGACCTCGCCCGCCAGCAGCAGACGCGCGGCCGCGAGCGACGTCGCGGTTGCGCAACTGCCGGTCGTGTAGCCGCTGCGTAGCGGCGCCGGTTGTTCGGGAGTCTCTTCGCGCATCACGAATCGGCCGATGAAGTCGCCGGCTTCACTACTTCGAGCAGCGTAATCGGCAACGCCTGGCGCCATGTATCGAAGCCGCCGAGCGGTTGTGCATGCGCGAGCGCGATACGCGTCAACGAGCCGCCATGCTGTTCGCGCCACGCGGCCAGCACCGCTTCGCCTTGCAGCGTGACCGCGTTCGCGACGAGCCGGCCGCCGTCGCGCAACTGTTCCCAGCAGGTCTCGAGCACGCCGGGCTCGGTCACCCCGCCGCCGATAAACACCGCATCCGGCGCCGGCAGCCCCTGCAACGCGGCGGGCGCGTGGCCGGCCACCAGTTGCAAACCCGGCACGCCGAGCGCATCGCGATTCTGTTCGATGAAGCGTTGCCGCGCGTCGTTGGCTTCGATTGCGATCGCACGGCAACTCGGGTGCGCGCGCATCCATTCGATGCCGATCGAGCCGCTGCCCGCGCCGACGTCCCACAGCAATTCGCCGGGAGCGGGTGCGAGACGCGCGAGCGTGATCGCGCGCACGTCGCGTTTGGTCAACTGGCCGTCGTGGATAAATGCGTCGTCGGGTAGGCCGCTGGTCAGCGGCAGACGCGGCGCGTCGGCCGCCGCGCGGCAGTCGAGCGCGATCAGATTCAGCGCGGCCAGTTCGCCGGCCGACCATTGATCCGCGCGGCCATCGATGCGCCGTTCGAACTCGCCGCCGAGATGTTCGAGCACGCTCATCCGCGTCGCGCCGAAACCGCGCGCGGCGAGTGCCGCCGCGAGCGCCGCGGGCGTGTGGCCATCCGCGCTTAGCACGAAGATGCGCGCGCCGTCATGCAGATGCGTATTCAGCGCGGCCAGCGGCCGACCCACCAGCGACACGGTCGCGACCTCCTGCAACGGCCAGCCGAGCCGCGCGGCCGCCAGCGATAACGACGACGGCGCCGGCAGCACGCGTAGTTCGCCGACCGGCAACTGCCGCGCGAGCGTCGCGCCGACACCGAACAGCATCGGGTCGCCGCTCGCGAGCACGCACACCGGCTGAGGACGCTCGGCGAGCAGCGGCGCGAGATCGAACGGACGCGGCCACGCGGCGCGGCGCGCGGCCAGACGCGCGGGCAGCATCGCCAGATGCCGCTCGCCGCCATACACGACCGACGCGTCGAGCAAAGCACGCCGCGCAGACCGTCCCAAACCGGCGAAACCGTCGTCACCAATACCCACTACGGTCAGCCAGGGCTGCATGCATTCATCCTCATCGGGGCTCGTCAAAAGTGTGCCGAGCCACGCCAGTCAAAGCGTCCAGCCTCGTGGCGCGGTTCGAAAAAAGGCATAATACAGCCGCCGGTGCCCTTCGGGGCCGAAGAGGGAACACAGCAATGATGTGGCTGCCCCCGCAACTGTATGCAGCGAGTCCGTCTGCTCTACGCGCCACTGGTTTGACCGGGAAGGCTGCGACGGACCATGACCTGCGAGCCAGGAGACCTGCCGGCGAAACTGTTCGTGCCAGCCAACATCGGGCGGGGTGTACCGATGCCGCAGCAAAGTCCGCAATGCGGCTTGCTCGGGCCGTCGCGCGACGCTATATCCGGTGTCCGTCTTGAATCGAGCTTTGCCCTCCACTGCTTTACCCGATGCAGCCACGCCGCCGCGCGCTTCCGCGTGTCCGGGGCTGCTGCGCATCGTCGCCGCGCGCGATGGCGGCATCTGCCGGGTCAAGCTGCCGGGCGGCGTGCTGAGCGCCGCGCAGGCGCGCGCGATCGCCGCCGCGAGCACGCGGCACGCGAGCGGCGTGATCGAGCTGACCAATCGCGCGAATCTGCAAGTGCGCGGTGTGCGTGAAGGGCATGAGGCTGCGTTGAGCGCGGCGTTGATTGACGCGGGGATGGGGCCGGCTTCGGGTGCTGCGTACGCAGGGGCGTCCCCTTCTTCTGCTTCTTCCACGACGGCAAGCGACGCAAACCACGTGAATGCCGCGCTCAGTTCCGCCGACGACGTGCGCAACGTGATGATCAGCCCTGCCGCTGGCCGCGACCGGCACGCGCTGATCGACACCACGCCGCTGTGCACCGAACTGCTCGCGCTATTGCAAAGCGATGCGCGCTTCGCGGCGTTGTCGCCGAAATTCGCGCTGCTCGTCGATGGTGGAGAACGGCTCGCGCGCGTCGATCATCCGCACGACGTGTGGCTTGCGGCATCGGTTGACGAAGATGGGGTGCGCTTCGTGTTCGGCCTCGCTGGATGCCCAGGGCCGGCAACAAACACCAACGAATCGCCTGATGACAACGCGAACGGCACCGGCGCACTCGCCGCGATTGCTCCGTCACAGGTGCCCGCGCTCGTGCGCGCGTTGCTGCACACGTTCCTCGATCTCGCCGCCGCCGACACGACCCGCATGCGCGACCTGCTCGCCATGCATTCCGCCGACACCTTGCTGTTGCACGCGCAACGCTACGTCAACTTCCCGCTCACGCGCGACGCAACGCTGCGCGACTGGCGACGAGAAAATCCCGCCGACGCATCGCTGCGCCTCGGCGCCCATGCGCAACACAACGCGAACCTATCGCACGTCGGCGGCCAGCCACCGCTCGGCCGTCTTGACGCGACCACGCTGAACCGCCTCGCCGACCTCGCGCAACGAAATGGCAACGGCACGCTACACGTCACGCCGTGGCAAAGCGTGCTGCTGCCCGATATCCCGACGCAAGCCGCCACCGCCGTGCTAACGGAATTGATCTCGCTCGGCCTCGCCTGCGATGCCGCACAACCGATCGCGCATCTGATCGCATGCGCCGGTTCGAGCGGCTGCGCGAAAGGCCTCGCCGACACCAAGAACGACGCACTGCAACTCGCCGCGCAACTGCCCGCCGATGTCGACGTGCATCTGAGCGGCTGCGCGCGTTCGTGCGCGGCTGCCCATTGCGCGCCGTACACGCTGCTCGCGGTCGAACCCGACCGCTACGACCTGTATCGCCGCGACGGCTGCGCCGGATTCGGCCGGCGCGTCGCGTCCCAACTGACCATCGACGAGGCCGCCGCCCTGCTCGCGCGCCTCGCCCGGAGCTACCCCGATGCTTGATTACATTCGCGACGGTCAGGAGATCTATCGCCAATCTTTCGCGACGATCCGCGCGGAAGCCAACCTGTCGCGCATTCCGGCCGACCTCGAAAAACTCGCGGTGCGCGTGATTCACGCGTGCGGCATGGTCGACGTGATCGACGACCTCGCGTTTTCCGACGGCGCCGGCAGTGCCGGCCGCCATGCGCTCGCGTTCGGCGCGCCGATCCTGTGCGATGCCGGCATGGTCGCGCAGGGCATCACGCGCGCGCGGCTGCCCGCGAATAACGACGTGATCTGTACGCTCACTCACGCGGACGTGCCCGCGCTCGCACGCGACATCGGCAATACCCGCTCGGCTGCCGCGCTCGAATTGTGGCGTCCGCGTCTGGCCGGCAGCGTCGTCGTGATCGGCAATGCGCCGACCGCGCTGTTCCATCTGCTCGACCTGCTCGACGCCGGCGCGCCGAGGCCCGCGCTGATTCTCGGCTTTCCGGTCGGCTTCGTCGGCGCGGCCGAATCGAAGGCGGCGCTCGCCGACAATAGCCGCGGCGTGCCCTATGTGGTCGTGCATGGCCGGCGTGGCGGCAGCGCGATGGCCGCCGCCGCGGTCAACGCGCTTGCGACGGAGGTCGAATAAATGACGCGGCACATGACGCCCGCAGGGCGGCTGTTCGGACTCGGCGTCGGCCCCGGCGACCCGGAGTTGATCACGGTGAAGGCGCTGCGTTTGCTGAAGGCGGCGCCGGTGGTAGCGTACTTCGTCGCGAAGGGCAAGAAGGGCAACGCGTTCGGCATCATCGAAGCGCATCTGCACGACGCGCAGCAGCATCTGCCGCTCGTCTATCCGGTCACAACCGAAGCGCTCGAGCCGCCGCTGTCGTATGAGGCGATCATCGCCGACTTCTACGACACCGCCGCCGAGGTCGTCGCGGGCCATCTCGACGCGGGCCGCGACGTCGCGGTGATCTGCGAGGGCGATCCGTTCTTTTACGGCTCGTACATGTACCTGCACGACCGGCTGGCCGCGCGCTACGAAAGCGAAGTGGTGCCCGGCGTGTGCTCGATGCTCGGCGGCGCGGCGGTGCTCGGCGCGCCGCTCGTGTATCGCAACCAGAGTCTGTCGGTGCTGTCCGGCGTGCTGCCGGAGGACGAACTGCGCCGCCGTCTCGCCGACGCGGATGCCGCCGTCGTGATGAAGCTCGGCCGCAATTTCGACAAGGTGCGGCGCGTGCTCGACGAACTTGGTCTCGCCGGGCGCGCGCTATACGTCGAACGCGCGACGATGGGCAATCAGCGCATCGTGCCGCTGGCCGACGTCGATCCGATGGCGTCGCCGTATTTTTCGCTGCTCGTCGTGCCGGGGCAAAAATGGCAAGGATGATTGCGCCGGCCATCGTGATTCTCGGAGCGGGAGCGCTGGAGACCGCGCGGCGGATTCAGGCGTTGTATGTCGGGCGAGGCGCGCCTGGCGATCGAACGCGCTGCGACATCCATGCGCTGCAAGGCCGCGTCGATGCCGATATCGCGTACACCGAACTCGGCGCGCATCTGCGTGAACTCTATGCGCGCGGCACGCCGATCGTCGCGTTGTGCGCGGCCGGCATCGTGATCCGCTGCCTCGCGCCGCTGCTGTCGAACAAGGGCGCGGAGCCGCAGGTGCTCGCGGTCGCCGAGGACGGCAGCGCGGTCGTGCCGCTGCTCGGCGGGCTCGCGGGCGTCAACGTGATGGCACGCGAGATCGCGGCGGCGCTCGCCGTCGCGCCGGCGATCACGACGAGCGGCGAGTTGCGCTTCGGCACCTGCGTGCTTAATCCTCCCGATGGCTATGTACTCGCCGACATTGGCCAGGGCAAGCGCTTCGTGTCGGATCTGCTTGCTGGGGAAAGCACACGCGTTGAAGGAGACGCGCCGTGGCTCGATGATGCACAACTGCCGCGTTCCGAGTCCGCGCGTCTTGCGATTCGTGTGACGCCGCATGCGTGGGATGGTCGCGCGGATCAGTTGGTGATTCATCCGCGCAGTGTGGTGGCGGCGATGACGAATCGTGTCGCCCGCGACGCGCGCGCCGACGATGACGCAAGCGCCGTGGACGATGCGAATACGCGTGACGATGCTGGCACGGATACAGCCACCTCAACTGCCACGCGCATTGCCACCCGCATCGCCACGCAAGTGCGCGCGGCGCTGCACGCACACGATCTTTCGCCGCTTTCGCTCGCGGCCTTGCTCGCGCCATCCACGAGCATGACCGACTCGTCGCTCGCCCAAGCCGCCGCGCTGCTCGACGTACCGCTGCGCTTCGCGCATGCAGGCACCGAAGGCAGCGAACCGGATGCAGCCACCCTGCTCCACGCCGCGCTACACGTCCCGCACGAAACGCTTCCGGCCACCGCCGAAAGCGACATCGCCCTCGCCGTCTCCCCACTCGCGATCGATCCCGCGACGATCGGCCGGGCGCGCGGTCGCCTGACCGTGATCGGGCTCGGCCCGGGCAGCGCCGAACTGATGGCGCCCGCCGCGCGCACCGCGTTGAACGAAGCCACCGATATCCTCGGCTACGACACCTACGTGAAAATGGCCGGCCCGTTGCGTGCGGACCAGCGCGTGCACGGCACCGACAATCGCGAGGAAATGCAGCGCGCGCGGCACGCATTCGAACTCGCGAGCGAGGGCCGTGCGGTCGTGATGGTGTCGTCCGGTGACCCTGGTGTGTTCGCGATGGCGGCCGCGGTGCTCGAAGCGCTCGAAGCGTCGCGCGACGACGCCTGGGCCGCCGTCGAACTATCGATCGTGCCAGGCGTGTCGGCCGCGCTCGCCACCGCCGCGCAAGCCGGCGCGCCGCTCGGCCACGACTTCTGCATGCTGTCGCTGTCCGACAACCTGAAGCCGTGGACGATCATCGAAAAGCGCCTGCGTCACGCGGCCGAAGCCGATCTCGTGATGGCGTTCTACAACCCGATCTCGCGCGCGCGGCCGTGGCAGCTCGACAAGGCGCTCGATATCGTGCGGGAATATCGCGCGGCGTCGACCGAGGTGGTGCTCGGCCGCGACATCGGCCGGCCCGGCGGCACGCTGCGCACACTGACGCTCGGTGAAATCCGTTCGTCCGATGTGGATATGCGCACGATGGTGATCGTCGGTTCATCGCTGACGCGGCGGTTTGCTTGCGGCGACAACGGTACGCAATGGGTCTATACCCCGCGCTGGTACAAATGAACGCGTGAGCACACGGTAGCGTGCTCACGCGCAATAAGCGCAATGCCCACGCATGCGCTCACGCCACCTTCAGATCCTCCACCGCCCGCTGCCTGACACCAAGGTCGTCCCACAACTCCGGATGACAGGTGAACACCAGAATCTGATGGCGCGTGGCCGCGTCGATCAGCGCGCGCTTGATCGCGTCGCGCCGCGCGGCATCGGTATGCACCGCCGCATCGTCGAGCATCAGCAGCGTCGGCCGGCCTGACGCCTGCAACAGATCGGCGTACGCGAGCCGCGTCAGGATGCCGAGCTGCTCGCGCGTGCCGAAGCTCAGCGCATCGAGCAGTTCGGCGCGGCCGCCGCGATCGAGCGTCGCGGGGCTCAGATCGTCGCCGAGCGCAATGCTCGATTGCGGAAAAATCCGCTTCAGGTAGTGGCCCAGCCGCTCGGTCAGCGGCGCGCGCAACTGCGCGAGCGCGGCATCCCGCTCGTCGACGAGCACTTCGTCGAGCAGACTCAGCGCGCTCGCTCGCAGGCTCAGTTCGTCCTTGCGGCGCGTCGCCTGTTCGATCTGCGCTTCGAGCGCGGCGAGCCGTTCGCCGAGACCGGACGCGCCCATCGTCTCCAGCTGGCTGCGCAGTTCCGCGATCCTTAGCTGACGCTCGCGCTGCTCGCCGCGCGCGAGTTCAGCCGACGCGAGATAGCGCTTCGCCTCCGCCGCCGGATCGTCCAGACGCGCGGCTTCCAGTTCGCGCTCGCGTTCACCGCGCTGATTCTTCAACGCATCGACCTTCACGCGCTGTTCGACGATATTCGCCTGCCATTGCGCGCGGTTGCGACGATACGCGTCGTCGGCGAGCTGCGCTTCCTTGCGCTGCAACTGCGCGGCCAGCGACTCGGCCTTCGCAAGCCCGCTCGATTGCGTCGCGGCCGCCTGCTCGCGCACCTTGCGCGCGGCGTCCAATGCATCGCGCGCGATATCGGCGTTGCGGCGCGCATCGTCGAGCGGCAGCGCGGCGGACACGTCGGGCAGACTCGCGAGCCGCTCGCTCGACGCTTGCACACGCGCTACCGTCGACGCCAGCGCCGCGCGCAATGCGTCGATGCCCTGTGGCGCATGCACGCCGAGAATCTGCGCGTACTGCTTCTGTTGCGCGACGAGGCTTCTCCATTGCTCGTGGCGCGCCTGCGCATCGCCCGCCGATGCAACCCCGAGCATCTGCAACGCCTGCGCATGCCGCGCTTCGAGCGTCGCGAGTTCCGACAATTGCGCAGCCAGATCGGAGACGCCCGGAACGATCCGCAACTCGCCAAGCTCGCCGAGACCGATGCGCTTCTCTTCATCGACACGCAGCACGCCGGTGCCGCTGATCCGCTGATCGCCGACGCTGACCTCGCCGTTCAAGCGGTATTCGATGCGCGTCATTGCCGCTTCGGTGCGCGCGCGCAACACGGTCAATTCAGCATCGAGTTTGACGAGCCGCTTTAGTTGCGCCTCGTCGATTTCAAGCGCTGCCGCATCGCGCGTGGCCTGCAATACCGCCGCATTGGCCTTGTCCGCGTCGGCGATCGACGCGTCCAGCCGCTTGCTCTCCGTGCGATAAAACTCGATCTGATTGCGCAGATCAGCGGCCGTGACGGCCGCGTTCGCGAGTTCGAGCGCGCGGTTCGCATCGGCGGAAGCCTGCTCGAATTGCGCGACGCTGTTGTCCGCTTGCGCATGCGCGCTCTGTGCGGCAGCGACTTCGGCACGTAGAACGTCGAGCTGTTCGCGATCGCGCGCAACCGCGGCTTCCAGTTCGAGCGCGCTTTGCTCCTGCTGCACGGATAGTGCCAATTCAGCCTCGCTCGCAAGTAACGATTGCGCGAGCCCCTGCACACCGCGCTCAAGCTCCGCGACCGTTACCGCGCGCTGCTGTGCAAGCGCGGCCTTCTGCTCGTGAAGCTCCCACGGACGTCGGCGCTCGGCGTCGTCGAACGCTTCCTGCTGCGTAGCAAGCCTCGCGATGTTGTCATCGAACTGTTGCCGCTGCTGTTGCAGTTCGTCGCGGCTCGCGCTCAGCTCGGCGAGGTTTTGTTCGGCTTGCGCGAGCGGCCCGGTCGATTTCTGCGTGCGCGCAGTCAACAGTTGCCGCAATTCGCGCTGCACGGCCGCGATCAATGCGTCTTCGCCGGCTGCTTCGCGGCCACCCGACAGTTGCGTAAGCGCCTCACGCAGATACTGCGCCGCATGTCCGGTCGAATCGCGCAGATCCTGCGTGCCGCCCTGTTGCACCCACAACAGACCCGGCACGCCGGCATTCTCGGCCTTCATCGGCCCGCGCGCGGCGCGCGAAAAGCCAAGCAGCGCGGCGAGCCTGTCTTCCGCTTCGTCCTCGCTGAACACGCTCTGACCGATGCGCAGTTCGCAGCGCTGACGCGACACGAACTGCTTGGACAGACGGCACATCAGCCCATCCAGCTCGAAGCTCACATCGACCGACGGCTGGCCGCTCGCGAGCCCCCATGGCAGCAGGTCTTTCAGATGCGACGCCTTATAGCGTTCGAGAAACACCACGCGCACCGCTTCGGCGATCGTGCTCTTGCCGGCCTCGTTCGGTCCGGTGAACAGATTGAGGCCCGGCTGCAGATCGTCGATGACGATCTGTCCGCTGAACTGCCTGAATTCCTGAATCGCAATACGTTGCAGCTTCATGCGGACCTCGCTTCGCGCGCAAGCTCGCTGTGTTGGGTCGACTGAGGATCACGTTGCCGTTGCTCGCGTTGCAGCCGCGCGAGCAGCAGCAACGCCTCGGCCGCGCGCTTCACCTGCAACGGGTCGGCCTGCGCATCCTCCTGCAAGCCACGCAGCCGCGCGACCACCTTGGCCAGATAACCGCTTTGCGCGCCGAGTTCGGCGAGATCGTCGGCGGTGGGCAGCACCTGCAATGCGCTCAGATCGGCGCGTAACGCCCGCACGCGTGCGCGGGCTTCTTCGACCGCGACGTGCAGCGCCTCGGCGTCGGCAAGCGCCACGCTGCCACTGACCTCGATACGCAGCACGTCGTCGCTGCCTAGATCGGCCAAGCGCGCCTTCAGCGCATCGACGTCGGTCGCCACCGAGATCGTTTCGTCCCAGCGATGCCAGCGGTATTGCCCAACGCGCAACGCGTCGACCTGCGGCGTCGCGCCCGGCTCGCTCAGCGTGACGTCGAGCACGAAGCCCGGTTCGTTCGCGCGGAAACGGTCCTGCTCGTGCGTGCCTGCATACCAGGTACGCTCGTCGACACGCAGATGACCATGCCAGTCGCCGAGCGCGAGATAGTCGAGACGCGCGCTCGCGGCCCGAGTCGGCGCGATCGGATTCGACGAATCGATGCCGTCCTGCAGGATGCCGCCGACGCTGCCATGCGCGAGCCCGACGCGGTGATAGCCGGACGGCGTGTCGGTCGAATCGAAGAAGGCGGTCGTGTCGTCGTAGGTGATGCGCTGCGTGAGCGGCGCGCACAGCAGCGCGCAGCGGCACGCGTCGAGCAGCACGACGCCGGCTTCGAGCACGACGCGCACGTTCGGCGTAATGCAATTGAGCCGTCGCGCGCGGGTCCATACGCTTTCGACGAGCGCCGCGTCGTGATTGCCCGGCAGCATGATCCACGGTCCCGGGAACGGCTGCAGCGCGGCGAACAGGCGCCGGATCACCGTGTCGGACACCGTTTGCAGATCGAATACGTCGCCCGCGACGAGTACCGCATCGACATTGCGCGCGGCCGCCGTCTCGGCGATGCGGCGCACCGTGTCGAAGCGCGCCTGCGCGAGATGGGCGGCCTCGTCCGGCTCGAACTGGCCGAATTGCGTGCCGATCTGCCAGTCCGCGGTGTGCAGAAACCTGATCACTGTGCCTCCATGGCGCGTTGTGTTGTGCTGCCCGGCGTCGTGTTTCGTGGCGGCGGGTGTCGGGCCACATTGGGCCACATCGGGCCGCGCCCGATCACGCATTCACCGGTGAATTCAACCGCGAATGTTACCTTGCCGAAGCCGCGGCGCGTAGGCGGACTGGACGCGCGCGCACGCCGTACCGCATCATGGCAGGCGAGCCGGACCCGCGGTCCCGCTGCACAGTCCAACCGAAAAGCGCCGCGCCGATGAACCCGACACCCGCGCCAATGAATAAAACCACCGAACTGAAGAAGGCCAAGCGCACGCCGTTACTGCTGCTGCTCGCGGCCGCCTGCGTTTTCGTCGTTACCGCGTTCATGCCGCGCGGCCTGTGGGTCGACGGCATCAAGGCGGTCGCCGAAGCCGCGATGGTCGGCGCGCTCGCCGACTGGTTCGCGGTCGCCGCGCTGTTCCGGCGCGTGCCGATCCCGATCGTCTCCGCGCATACCGCGATCATCCCGCGCAACAAGCACAAGATCGCCGATAACCTCGCGCGCTTCGTGCAGGACAAGTTTCTCGACGTGCCGTCGCTGGTCGGTCTGATCCGCCGGTACGATCCCGCGCACAGCATCACCGGATGGCTGAGCGAGCCGGCCAACACCGAGCGCCTCGGCGGCTACGTGGTGCGGCTGACCGGCGGCATTCTCGACGTGGCCGACGACGCGCGCATCCAGAGCTTTATCAAGGACGCGCTGCGCGACGTGCTCGCGAAGGTCGATCTGTCGCAATCGCTCGGTGCAATTCTCGACACGCTGACGCGCGACGGCCGTCATCAGGAACTGCTCGACACCGCGATCGATCAGTTGATCGCGCTGCTGCGCGAGAAGCCGGCGCGCGAATTCATCGCCGCGCGCATCGTCGATTGGGTCAAGAGCGAGTACCCGACGATGGAGAAGATTTTGCCCACCGCGATGCTCGGCGACAAAGGCGCCGACGCGATCGCACGAGCGACCCACCGCATACTCGAACAGATCGCCGAGAACCCGACCCACGAACTGCGCGAGCGCTTCGACGAAGCGGCACAAAAGCTGATCGTGAAACTGAAGACCGACCCCGCGTTCCTCGCGCAGGGCGAAGCGCTGAAGCGCTACCTGGTCGAAGGCGATGCGTTCAGCACGTACGTGAGGGACATGTGGGGCGATCTGCGCGCGTGGCTCAAGCGCGATCTGCAGAGCGCCGACTCGGTGCTGCACGCGCGCGTTGCCGCGGTGGGCCAGTGGATCGGCCGCGAACTCGCGAACGATCCCGCGCTGCGGCAATCGCTGAACGATCATCTGGAGGACGCCGCGCGCGCGATGGCGCCGGACTTCGCGCAATTCCTCACGCGCCATATCAGCGATACCGTGAAGAACTGGGACTCGCACGAGATGTCGCGGCAGATCGAGCTGAACATCGGCAAGGACCTGCAATACATCCGCATTAACGGGACGATCGTCGGCGGCTTTATCGGCTTGCTGCTGTACGTGAGTTCGCAACTGCTGGAACTGTTGCGCGTTCATGCGGGTTGAAAGGCCGGCGGAAAGGCCCACTGAAAGGCCGGCCCACGCGCGGCCAGAACGCCTACAATCCAGGCATCAGTCTTGCTGCTACCTGTGCCACCCAACGACTGGCAGGTGTCGCGGCGCATCGCAACCGGAAAGTCTGTTCAGATGAAAATATCGCTCCCACCACCGCAAGCGCGGCCGAACCGCGTCTACCCGCCGGGCACACCGGGCCTGCATGGCCTCGTGTCGCTGATTACCGGCGTGGTGGTCGTGTGCGGGCTCTATTTCGGCCGGGCGGTGCTGATTCCGATCACGTTGTCGGTGCTGCTGAGCTTTCTGCTCGCGCCGCTCGTGCAGATGCTGCGGCGTCTGCATATGGGCCAGTTGCCGTCGATCTTCATCGCGGTGCTGTTCGCGCTCGCGTCATTGCTCGCGGTCGGCGCGCTGATCGGCGCGCAGCTCGTGCAGCTCGCCGGCGACCTGCCGCAGTATCAGGAAGCGATCGAACAGAAGATCGAAACGGTGCAGGAAAAAACCGTGGGCCGCGCCGACTCGCTGATGAGCAGCGCGGCCGGCGCGCTGCAGCGCATGGCGCCGTCGCGGCCCGCTCCGCCGCGCCCGACCGGCCGTGCCGCGCGCAACGCGCCGCAGGTGCCGCAACAGGTTGAGGTGCACCAGCCCGCGCCGACCCCGGTGGAACTCGCACAGCGCGCGCTATCGCCCGCAATCGCGCCGCTCGAGACGACCTTTATCGTGCTGGTCGTGACGATCTTCATTCTTCTGCAGCGCGAGGATTTGCGCGACCGGCTGATCAGCCTGTTCGGCTCGCGCGATCTGCACCGCACGACTACCGCGATCAACGACGCCGCCGGGCGCCTGTCGCGCTACTTCGTCGCGCAGCTCGGCGTGAATCTCAGCGCGGGCGGCGCGATTGCGATCGGGCTCGCGATCATCGGCGTGCCAGGCGCGCTGCTGTTCGGCGTAATCGCCGCGCTGCTGCGCTTCGTACCGTATATCGGCATCTGGATCGCCGCGATCCTCGCGGTCTTTCTCGCGGCCGCGATCCAGCCGCAATGGACGATGGCCGTCTATACGCTGATCCTGTTCATCGTCGTCGACGTGGTGGCCGGGCAGATCGCCGAACCGGTGCTGTACGGGCATCGCTCGGGGCTGTCGCCGCTCGCGGTGGTGGTCGCGGCGATCTTCTGGAGCTGGCTGTGGGGGCCGATCGGGCTGGTGCTGTCGACACCGCTGACGCTGTGCGTGGTCACGCTCGGGCGCTACGCCGATCGTCTGAACTTTCTGACCGTGCTGCTCGGCGACCAGCCGGCGCTCACGCCCGCGCAGAACTTCTATCAACGGCTGCTCGCCGACGATCCGCACGAGGCGATCGTGCAGGCCGAGCGGCTGCTGCGCGACATGTCGCTGCTCGACTACTACGATCAGGTCGTGCTCGAAGGCCTGCGGCTCGCGCGCAACGACGCGCTGCGCGGCGTGCTGATGCCGGACCAGTTGCAGCGGATCAACAACGCGCTCGTCGATATCGTCGAAAACCTCGAAATCGCGGATGGGCTCGACGATTCGTTCACGCGCGTCGAAACGGCCAATACCGGCGGCGCGCTGCTGGCTTCGGAGCCGCTATCGATGTCCACGGGTTCGTCGGAGCGTCACGACAGCCATGTGCTCGCGCGCTCGCAGCAATCCGGCGACGGCCACGCCACGGCGGTGCTGTGCGTGCCGGGCCGCGGCGCGTTCGACGAAGTGACCACCGCGATTGCCGCGCAACTGCTCGGCCGCCACGGCTTCGCACCGCTGACGGCCACGCACTCCGGCTATCGCAGCGCGAGCGCCGACGAACCGAGCTTCAAGGACGCGCCGATCATCTGCATCGTGTCGCTCGACGCGCCCGAGTCGCCGCCGTATCTGCGCAACATGCTGCGGCGCACCCGCGAATGGCGGCCGCGCGCGACGCTCGTCGTGGGTGTCGGTGTCGGCGATGTGCCGGATAGCGGCGCGGAACTGGATCCGAACGGCGCCTTGCACGCCGCGCCGACGTTTCGCGCGATGATTCAGGAATGCCGGGCGGAGACCGGCGCGGTGCCGGCGCGACAGGCGACGTATACGGCGGGAGCGGATTGACGGCGGGCTCGGAGCCGGTTGTAGATGCGCCTCACAGTTAGCCGGGAGCCGGATCGAGTCCGGCGCGAATCGAGCCGCCATCACCACAACGAAGCCGCGAGGATGCGCACAGCGCCTCGCGGCTTTTTTGCGCCGGTGCGCCGGGTTGTACCCAAAATGAGGACAGCGGCAAGCGGGTGCTGCTGCATACTGCATCGATCGATTGGCCTGCCTGCACGGCTTCGGGCAGCTGCGGCCAGCCGCGGAAGCGCGAAGCCGCGTCCCGCCCCAACGCATGCCAGCTAGAAGCACAAAAAGATTCCGGAGACGCGTATGACCCGCCCGTTCAAACCCTATCCGTTCGAGCCGCGCCGCTATCCGGCCCGTGTGCCGCCGCTCGCCGACGGCCGCGAACCGGCCGAGCACGCGGTCGCGATCGTCGGCGGCGGCCCGGTCGGCATGACGCTCGCGCTCGCGCTGGCGCGTCAGGGCGTGCGCTCGGTCCTGATCGAAGCCGACGACAGCGTCTGCACCGGCAGCCGCGCGATCTGCATCTCGCGGCGCAGCCTCGAAATCTTCAAGCGGCTCGGCATCGTCGACGGCTTCCTGCACAAGGGCCTCGCGTGGACCGGCGGACGCAGCTTCTATCGCGACACCGAGGTGTTCCGCTTCGCGATGCATCAGGACGACGAGCAATCGCTGCCGCCGATGATCAACATCGCGCAGTATCAGATCGAGCAGTTGCTGCTCGACGAGATCGAACGGCACGCCGATCTGATCGATGTGCGCTGGCAGACGCGCGTCACGGCGATCGAGCAACGGCCGCAAGGCGGCGCGACGCTGACGTTGCGCACCACCGCTGCAAATGCCGAGGCCGAGGCCACGAGCTGGAAAATGGACGCCGCATGGGTCGTCGCCTGCGACGGCGGACGCAGCACGATGCGCGAGCTGCTCGGCCTGAAGCTGACCGGCACGACCTACGAAGGCCGCTACGTGATCGTCGATATCGAACTGGACAGCACGCGTGCGACCGAGCGGCTTGCCTACTTCGACCCTCCGTCCAATCCCGGCTCGACCGTGCTGGTGCACAAGCAGCCCGACAACGTGTGGCGCATCGACTACCAGCTACGCGACGACGAGGATGCCGACGCGGCCGTGCTGCCCGACAACGTGATGCCGCGCGTGCAGAGCGTGCTCGATTCGATGGGCGAAACGGGCGTGTGGTCGCCGATCTGGATCACGATCTACAAGGCCAATGCGCTGACGCTCGAACGCTATCGCCACGGCGCGGTGCTATTCGCGGGCGACGCCGCGCACCTGGTGCCGATCTTCGGCGTGCGCGGCGCGAATTCGGGCATCGACGACGCCGACAATCTCGGCTGGAAACTGGCATGCGTGGTCAACGGCATCGCGTCACCGGCGCTGCTCGACAGCTATAGCGACGAGCGCGTGTATGCGGCGCGCGAGAATCTGAGCTACGGCATGAAGAGCACCGAATTCATGGCACCGCCGACCTTCGCGTTCGACCTGCTTCGCACTGCCGTGCTGGGGCTTGCCGAACAGCATGCTGCGGTGCGCCCGTTGATCAATCCGCGCCAGACGCATGCGATTGCCTACCGGCAGTCGCCGCTCAATTACGCCGCCGCGGAGTGCGGGGAATTCAGCGGCGGCCCGGCGCCGGGCACGGTACTGCCCGAATGCAGGCTAGTGCGAACCACTGATGACGGCGCAATCGCCGATATTCATCTGACCGATCTGCTCAGCCCCTGCTTCACCGCGCTGCGCTTTTCTCCGGACCACTCAACCGAAGAAACCTGGCAGCAACTACAAGCAACGCTAGCCAGCAAGGGCATTCCATTCGAGACGATCGACATCGTCGCGAACGACGCGCCCCACGCCAGCGGCCCGCATGCGATCGATCAAACCGGCCGCCTGCACGACATGTTCGACGCACAACCCGGCACCGTCTATCTGATCCGCCCGGACGGCCACGTACTCGCGCGCTGGCGCAACGGCAGCGCGGCGGCCGTGTGCGACGCGCTCGATGCAACGCTCACGATCTAACGCGCAAGGACGTCCCTCATCATGACCGATAGCGATCTCGACCTCATCTATACGACACTGTGCAATACGCTGACGAACGAAGGCGAAGCGCAGGCGCCGCTCTATCTGGCGCGCCTCGCGCTGCTGTGCCTGACTGAAATCGACGACCCGCGGCGCGCGTTGTCGTTGATCGAAGCGGCAAAACTGGCCGGCGGTTCGGCGGTAGCAGCGGCTGTTTAGCGAGTAAAAAAAAACCGCCGTGCGATGGATGCACGGCGGCTCTACGGCTTGTCCTCTGCTTATCGTCCGACGTTCAGGTCACGGCCCGAACGCTTCGCAAGCTCAGCTCACTGCTTCGGATACAGCCCCAACGTGCTCGCATGCAGCCGCGCGAGCCCAAGCAATGCATCGGTATAGGGCGTCGGCACACGCGTCAGTTGCCCCAGCTCGCGCACCGCGCCGACCAGCGCGTCGAGTTCGACTGCCTTGCCGGCCTGCACGTCCTGCAGCATCGACGTCTTCATCGCGCCGAGTTTCAGCGTGACCGCGTGGCGATCGTCGGGTGCCTGCTCGATCGGAATGCCGAAGCGCTCACCGATCTCCTTCGCCTCCAGCATGATGTTCGTGACGAAGCCGCGCACCAGTTCGTCGCCGAGAATCCGGTCGGTAGTCGCGCCGGTGATGGCGCTGACCGGGTTCATCGTCATGTTGCCCCACAGCTTGAACCACACGTCGCACTGGATCCGCGCGGACATCGTCGCGTTGAAACCGGCCGCGCGCAGCATCGCCGTCAACTGCTCGACGCGCGCGCTCGGCTGCCCCGACGCCTCGCCGATGATCAGCCCATTGCCCTGGTGATGCCGGATCACGCCGGGTCCGTCGATCAGACAGCTCGCATGCACGACGCAGCCGACCGTTTGCGCGCTCGGAATCGCGGCGGCGATCGCGCCGTCCGGATCGATCGATTTCAGCCGCTGACCGGCGAAGTCGCCGTCGAGGCCGTCGCAGAACCACCACGGCACACCGTTCATCGCCGTCAGCACGATCGTGTCCGGCCCGATCAGCGGCCTGATGTGCGCGGCCACCGACGCCATCGCCGGCCCCTTCACCGCGATCACGACCAGCTCCTGCACGCCGAGATCGGCGGGCTTGTCGCTGGCCTTGACCTGCTCAGCGTAGATCACACCGCCTTCGATCAGACGCAGGCCGTGCTGGCGCACTGCATCGAGCGTCGCACCACGCGCGACCACGCTGACGTCGTGGCCCGCCTGCGCCAGCTTCATTCCCATCCAACCGCCGATCGCACCGGCGCCGTAGATCGCTACTTTCATCGCTTCAGTCCTTGCCTGTGCTCGCGTTTATTATTGCGTTTGTTGCTGCGCTTATTACTGTGTTTACCAAGGTGTTCGCTCAAGGTGCTCTTTCAGAGCACGCCTTGATCCGCTCATTGGCGATAGCTCGCGTCGATACGATCGACACGCCGCACCAGCGCATCGAACACGTCCTGCCCGGCACCGTGGCGCGGGTCGAACTGCAGCGCGTCGCGCGTGCAGCGAATCGCTACCTCTTCCGGCACCGGCCGCGCGGCGCCCATCGAGAACGTCGCCATCTGGATTTCGCAGGCACGATTGAGCGTCCACAGAATCGCGAAGGTCTGCGCCAACGTGTGGCCCCACGCGAGCAGACCATGGTTGCGCAGAATCACCGCCTGTTTGTCGCCGATATGCGCGAGCAGCCGCGGCCCCTCTTCCGCGTGAATCGTGATGCCCTCGAAATCGTGATACGCGATGCGATCGTGCAACTGCGCGCTGTAGAAGTTGGTCTGCTGCAAGCCCGCTTCGAGGCTGGCGACCGCGACGCCCGCCGTCGTATGCGTGTGCATCACGCAGTGCGCGTCCGGCAGGCCCTCGTGAATCGCCGCATGCACGACGAAGCCGGCCGGGTTGACCGGATACGGCGAGCCGTCGAGCACCCGCCCCTGCGCGTCGATTTTCACCAGATTGCTCGCGGTCACTTCACTGTAGTGCAGCCCGAACGGGTTGATCAGGAAATGACGCTCGTCGCCGCTGACACTGGCGGGCACGCGCAGCGTGATGTGGTTGTAGATCATCTCGGTCCAGCCGAGCAGATCGAAGATGCGGTAGCACGCGGCGAGCTGCACGCGCGCCTGCCATTCGTCCGGATGCATCGCGGCGGATGCGCACGCGCGCGCCGGCTGTGTTTCGAGCGTGATCGTCGTCATTCGTGTCTCCATGATTGTCGTTATGGCGGTGTATCGGTGTGCACTGCTGACGCGCACAGCGGACATCCACCGCGTATCCGGGCTTACCGCATCTGCCCGACTCGTCCGCCGTGCTACGCGGGCGTGCTCAGGCGCCCGACACCACCGCCGCGATCGATGCCGCGACGTACTCCGCGTTGCGCTCGTTGAGGCCGGCGACGCACATGCGCCCCGAGCGCAGCACGTACACCGCGTATTCGTTGCGCAGCCGCTCGACCTGGCTTTCGGAGAGCCCGGTGTAGGTGAACATGCCGCGCTGCGCGACGTAACGCGCGCGCATCACTTCGCTAACTCGGCCTTCGAGTCCCGCGTGAATCACGTTGCGCATCGCCAGAATGCGCTCGCGCATCGTGCTGAGTTCGGTTTCCCACGACGCGCGCAGCGACGCGTCGGCGAGCACGTTGGCGACGAGCCGCGCGCCATGCGTCGGCGGATTGCTGTAGTTCGCGCGCACCGCGGACATCAGTTGCCCAGCCACGCGCGCCGCTTCGTCCGCGCTCCGGCAGACGACGCTCAACGCGCCGACGCGCTCGCCGTACAGCGAGAAATTCTTCGAGAACGAATTGGCGACGATCAACGGGATGTCCGCATCGGCGAGCAGCCGTACGCACGCGGCGTCGTCTTCGAGACCCGCGCCGAAGCCCTGGTAGGCCATGTCGACGAACGCGATCAGCTTGCGGCGCTGCAATACCGGCACCAGTTCGGCCCATTGCGCGGGGCTCAGATCGACGCCGGTCGGGTTGTGACAGCATGCGTGCAGCAGCACGACGCTCTTCTCCGGCAACGCGTCGATCGCGGCGAGCATCTCGGCGAAACGCAGGCCGCCCGTTTGCGGATCGTAGTACGGATAAGTGTTGACGGTGAGCCCCGCCGCTTCGAACACGACGCGATGGTTTTCCCAGCTCGGATCGCTGATCCACATCTGCGAGCCGGGGAAGTAACGCTTCAGGAAATCGGCACCGACCTTCAGCGCGCCCGAGCCGCCGATCGTTTGCAGCGTCGCGATCCGGCCGGCCGCGCGCGCCGCGCTGTTCGCGCCGAACACCAGCACCTGGGCGGTATCGCGATACAGCGGCAGACCCGCCATCGGCAGATACGAACGCGGGCCGATCGCCTCGAGCAGCGCGCTCTCGGCGCGGCGCACCGCGTCGATCACCGGCAGCTTGCCGGCGTCGTCGAAATAGATGCCGATGCTCAGATTGACCTTGTTCGGCCTGGGGTCCAGTTGAAAGTCTTCGTTCAGGCTCAGAATCGGGTCGCCCGGATAGGCGGGAATGTGGTCGAACATGGCAGATCCTTGAATACGGCCTCGAAAGGCCTGGTGTAGCAGCGGTGCGCGCGGATGACGGCTGGCGCGGCGGCCGATGATGGGGCAAACCTCAAGTCTAAGCCAAGCGGGTTTGCCGGGCTACGTCGACCCGCACGAGTGTCCGCTGTCGGCGTGCACCGCACAATCAATCGATTTTTCACGATTCGTAAGTTTTTCTTTAGAATCGACCGCATGCCCCTTACCCGCGTCACGATCCGTCAGTTCGAAGCGTTTCTCGCCATCGTCGATCTTCACAGCATCGGCGCGGCGGCGCAGCGGCTCGGGCTGACTTCGTCGGCGGTCAGCCAGTTGCTCGCCGAGCTCGAAACGGAACTGGGTTTCCGGCTATTCGATCGCACCACGCGGCGCGTCACGCTGTCCAGCGCGGGGCAGGATTTCCTCGCCTCCGCCGATTCGGTGCTGCGTCATGTGCGCGCAGCCGCCCAATCCGCCGACGATATCCGCAACCGCGCGGCCGGCATCGTGCGCGTCGGCGCGCCACTCGTGATCGCCGCAACCGCGCTGCCCGCCGCGATCGCCGAATATGCGCACGACAAGCCGAAGGTCGTCGTGCGCATCTGCGATACCGTGGTCGAGCAACTGGTGACGCGGGTCGAAAGCGGCGACATCGATCTGGCGATCGGGCCAGATCTGCAAAGCGGTGCGCGGGTGCGCCGCGAACCGGCGTTCGCAAGCCCATGGGTCATGTGGTGCGCGGCCGCGCATCCACTCGCCGCGCGGCGCCGCGTGCAGTGGCAGCATCTGCGCGACGTGCCGATCGTCGCGACCGGTCGCGATCACGAGCGCGCGGTCGGGCAGATGCTCGCGAATCTGCCGGCGGAAGCGCGCATCATTCCCGTCGACGTCGTCGATAACGTGACGACCGCGTTCGGCCTCGCCGCGCAAGGGCTCGCGGTCACGCTCGCGCCGGCCTACGTCGCGCCGCTCGCGCGCACCTTTGGGCTGGTAATGAAGCGCATCGTCGATCCCGAAACGATTCGCGAGGTGTGCGTGTATCGCTCGACCGAGCGCGCGTTGTCGCCCTCCGCCGATGGTTTCGCCGATTTCGTGATGCCGTGGCTCAAACGCTGGGATCGGGACACTCAGGTGGAGGAGCGACGGGCCAGGCGCGGATAAAACCCGGCTCGGTGCCTGATTGACGGAGTGACTGCGTAAAAGCACGCGCGAACCGCGCTGAATGAAATCAGACTGCGGCGGCGCTGCAAGCAAATGCGACGTCCGCCCTTCGCGGCTACGGCTGCATGCACAGCGCGAACAACTGCCTCTGAGTCGACACGCCGAGCCGCGCATACGCGCGTTTCTGGTACGTGACCACGCTCGCGGGCTTCACACCCATGCGCTCGGCGATTTCGGCGGCACTCGCGCCTTCGAGCGTGCCGCGCAACACGTCGAGTTCGCGCGGTGTCAGCGTCGGGCAAACGCGCCGCGCGCGTGCCAGCATCGCCGCGGCCGTGCCCTGCTGGTGCTGACCGTTCAACGCGTAGTGGCCTTTCGCCGCATGCGCGAACAGTGGCGCGATGTTCTCTATCCGTTCGAGTTCGCCGGGCGCGAACACGCCGTACGCGCGATCTCGATACAGGTTGATCGACAACCACACGCTATCCATCGGTTGCACCAGCAACGACAACCGGTCGGACACGTTCGGCTGCGCATAGCAGGCCGCGCGATAGGCGTCGTTTTCGATTTCGTCGCCGCGCTGCTGATGCAGCATCAGCGCATCGCGAGCGTGGGACTCGCGCGTGTCGGCGATGATCGCGCGATTGCCGTCGAGCGCGTAGAAATGCGCGGTATAACGCTCGGCGACGTCGCGCAGAAAACGCCCGCCGCGATGATCGGCCGCCGACACCGTGCGCGGCCGCGCGTCGAATTCATAGGCGAAGATCGTGCACTGCGACACCGGCAGCGACTCGTCGACCGTGCGCAGAATGCTCGCGGCGAGCGTATCGGCGTCCGGGTGCGAGATCGCCATGACGAGATCGGTGGCGCGCGCGGTACTGATCTGCCCGCTGCGCGGCGGTGAGGCGAGGCGCCATGAACGCATGATGGAAGTCGGGGCTCGGCGTGGATCGGCCGGGCGGGCTGTAGGGGTCCGGCAAGCGTAGCACAGCGGCAATATCGCGAGGCCGCGCCGCTGACCACTGCTGACCGCCAATCAGCGATGCTTCATCGATGTAACTTCACCGATGAGTAAACGACCCCCGCGCGCCCTGCTGCAACGTCACCGTCCGCGGCAATTCGATCGTAAACACCGTACCGGCCGCATCGTCCGATGCGACGCTGACCCCGCCGCCATGCATCCGCGCGATCTCCTGCACGATATGCAGACCCAGCCCAAGCCCTTCGCGCGAGCGTGAACCGTTGCCGTTCGGGCCGAACGCCTTGAACAGATGCGGAAAGACTTCAGCCGGAATCGTGCCGCGATTGGATACCCTGAGCCGCACGGAGTCCTCGGCGTCGCCATCGACCGCGACGCCGATATCGCCGTCCGGCGCGCCATGGTGCAGCGCATTGCTGACGAGATTCGACACCGCCTGCCACACCAGATCCGTATCCCACGCGCCGGTCGTGTTGCCCGAGCAGGCGAACACGATGCGCTTGCCGCTTTTCTGCGACGCGAATTCGTCGATCACCGAACGGCATAGCGTCGCGAGTTCGATCGAGCGCGGCTGCAACGGCAGGCGTCCGCCCTGCAGACGCGCGAGGTTCAGCAGTTGATCGACCATCCGTGCCATGCGCAGCGAGCTGTTTTTCACGCGCGTGGCGACGGTCACCGACTGTTCGTCGGCGGCCGTACGCATCAGATATTCCGCCGATGCAAGCACCGCGCCGAGCGGCGTGCGCAGATCATGGCTCAGCACCGCCATCAGCATTTCATTCGCTTCGAGCATCTGGCGCGTCGTCACGAGCTGCGCGGCGAGCTGACGCTTCTGCTGTTCGAGTTGCACGAACACGTCGACCTTCGATTGCAGGATGCGCGGATCGAACGGCTTGTACAGGAAGTCGACCGCGCCCGCCTCGTAGCCGCGAAACGTGCGCGACGCGTCCTGCGCGGTGGCGGTCAGAAAGATGATCGGCACGTGCGACGTGCGCGGACTGCCGCGCATCAGCGCGGCCAGCTCGAAGCCGTTCATGCCCGGCATGTTGACGTCGAGAATCGCCAGCGCGACCTCGTGCTTGAGCAGCAGATCGAGCGCGGCGGTGCCGGAATCGGCGACCAGCACCGCGATGTCGGGCCGCGCGAGCAACGCCTCGAGCGCGGTGATGTTGTGGACGATGTCGTCGACGATCAGGATGTTCACGGGTGAGTTCGTCATGGCACCGGATTACAGAGAGGCAGGCAGCGCGGCGAGCTGCCTGGCCATGGTTACGGGAGAGTAGATAGCGTCGGCCGCGCCGCGCGCGATCGCGGCAAGCGGCATTTCAGGCGAGCTGGCGGTTTCCGGCGTCTGCACCCATGCGGTGCCGCCGAACGCGCGCACCTGTTCGAGCCCGTGCGCGCCGTCGTCGTTGGAACCGGACAGCAGGATACCGAGCAGCCGCGCGCCGTACACGGCGGCGGCCGATTCGAACAGCACGTCGATCGATGGACGCGAGAAGCGCACCGCCGCATCGGTCGACAACGCCACCGTGCGGTCCACTTCGACCAGCATGTGATAGCCCGGCGGCGCAACATGCACGCGGCCCGGCAGAATCTGCTCGCCGGCATCGGGTTCGAGCAGCGGCAGCGCGCAGCGATGCGCGAGCGCCTGCACCAGATAGCTCGGCGAAGCCGGCGGCAGATGCGTGACGATCATCACAGCCGGCGCGAAGCGCGCGGGTAACGCGCTGATCAGGACGTTCAGCGCTTCGAGCCCGCCCGCCGAGCCACCGATCACGACGAGGTCGTAGGCGCGCGGGGCGGCCATCCGCGGCGCGGCCGTGCGCGCTTCGGCGTCGGCGGCCTGGGTGACTGCGGTGTGGAAGGTCGAGCGTGGCATCGGCGGACCTCGCTAGCGCTTCTGGTAAATGCGTTCGGCCGCGCGGAATTCGTCGAAGGCCGGGTAATGACGCGAAAAACGCAGGCTTTCCTTGCTGCCCAGCCCGAGAAAACCGCGCCGCACGAGCGCGTTTTCAAACAGCCCGAGCGCGCGATCCTGCAAGCCGCGATCGAAATAGATCAGCACGTTGCGGCACGACACCAGATGCGCTTCGAGAAAGACTTCGTCGGTCGACAGGCTGTGATCGGCGAATACCACGCGCTCCTTCAGCGAACCGGCGAAGCGCGCGCCGCCATAAGCAGCATGGTAGTAGTCGGACAACGAGCGCGTGCCGCCCGCGGCCTGGTAGTTCTGCGTAAAGCCCTGAATCCGTTCGAGCGCGTAGATGCCCGCTTCGGCGCGCGCGAGTGCGTCCGGGTTGATATCGGTGGCGTAGAACAGCGTGCGCTCGGTCAGCCCTTCCTCGTCGAACAGGATTTTCAGCGACCACAGTTCCTCGCCGGTGCTGCATCCGGCGACCCACACCTTGATCGACGGATAGGTGCGCAGCCGCGGCAGCACATGTTCGCGTAGCGCGAGGAAATACGCGGGGTCGCGAAACATGTCGCTGACCTGCACCGTCAGATACTGGAACAGCCGCGAGAACGCGTCGCCGTCGCGCATGATGCGATCCTGCAGCTGCGATAGCGTTTGCACACCGAATTCGTCGAGTGCCTGCGTGAGCCGGCGGCGCAGCGACGACATCGCATAGTGGCGAAAGTCGTGCTGATACTTCAGGTAGATCGCATCGAGCAGCAGCTTCAGCTCGATGTCGAAATCGCTGATCCGGTGCGGCGCGTCGGCGGCGGACTGGCTCATCGCGGGGTCCGTTCCGTCCTGCGTTCCGGTTTTCGCTTCTGTTTTCACCTGATCCGCCATCATCGTTGCCGCAGCCACACCCGGCACAGCGCGACGAGCTTGTCGACGTCGATCGGCTTCGACACGTAGTCGTCGGCACCCGCTTCGAGGCAGCGCGTGCGGTCGTTTGCCATGGCCTTCGCGGTCAGCGCGATGATCGGCAGATGCGCAAAACGCGCATTGCGGCGAATCTCACCCATTGCGGTCAGGCCGTCCATCTCCGGCATCATGATATCCATCAGCACCAGATGCACTTCGGGGCCGTTTTCGAGTTCGTCGAGCGCTTCGCGGCCGTTACGCGCGATCAGCAACTTTGCGCCGAGCGGTTCGAGCACGTGCGACAGCGCGAAGATATTGCGCACGTCGTCTTCGGCAAGCAGGATCGTGCGGCCTTCGAACGCATTGTCGCGCTGACGCACGGTGCGCAGCATGCGCTGCTGCTCCGGCGCGAGCGACGACTCGACGCTGTGCAAAAACAGCGTGACTTCGTCGAGCAGCCGCTCGGGCGACTTCGCGCCCTTGATAATGATCGACTTCGAATAGCGGCGCAGCCGATGCTCTTCTTCGTCGGACAGCATGCGGCCGGTGTAAACGATCACCGGCAGCGCCGCGTGTTCGGTGTTCGCGGCGAGCCGTTCGAGCAGGTCGTAGCCGGTGCCGTCGGGCAGCGCGAGATCGGTGACCACGCAATCGAAGCTGATTTCCGCCAGTTGCCGGAGCGCGTCGGCGAGTGTCGCGACCGCGACGATCTCGGTGTTCTCGCTTTGCAGCAGCGCGCGAATGCTCTCGCGCATCGGTGCATCGTCCTCGATCACGAGCACGCGCTTCAGACGCTGCTGCAGGCGCGCTTCGAGCCGGCGGATCGCCGCTTCCATTGTCGAGCGCGCGGTCGGTTTCAGCGTATAGCCGATCGCGCCGAGGTGCAGCGCCTTGTCGGCATGGTCGGTGGCCGACACGATATGAATCGGAATATGGCGTGTAAGCGGATCGCTCTTCAGCCATTCGAGCACGGTCAGGCCCGAACGGTCCGGCAGACCGACATCGAGCAGCACCGCGGCCGGGCGCATGTCGCGCACCAGCGCGAGGCCGCTCGTCGCATTGCTCGCATGGATGAAATCGAAGTCGAGCTCATGCACGAGATCGCGCAGGATTTCGGCGAAGGCGAGATCGTCTTCGACCGCGACGATCAGACGGCCCGCGCGGGTGCGATGGTCGCGATCGTCGGCGATCGACGCCGAGCTTCGCACGATGTCAGGCTGCGCGATCGTGCGTGGCGCCGCGGCCGACTGTGAGTTCGGTACCTCGGCTGAAGCTCCGCCGGCGACCACATGGCCCGCTGTGATCCCGACGGACTGAACGCTGCTGGTCGGCGTGCGCATCAGCGGTGTTTCGCCCGCGGCCGCGACCGCCAGCGCTTCGCGCGCATCGAGCGGCAGCCAGAGCGTAAACACACTGCCCTTGCCCACTTCGCTCCACACAGTGATGCGGCCGCCGAGCAGATGCGAAAACTCGCGCGAAATCGACAAGCCCAAACCACTGCCGCCATATTGACGGCTCGTCGAACCATCGGCCTGCTGGAATGCCTCGAAGATCATCTCCAGCTTGTCGGCGGCAATGCCGATGCCGGAATCGCGCACGTCGAAGCGCAGCGTATTGCCTTCGGCCGGTGCCACCGACAGCGTCACCTCGCCGTGCTCGGTGAACTTCAGCGCGTTCGACAGCAGGTTGCGCAGAATCTGCGTGAGACGCTGGCCGTCGGTGATGAGGCTGTCCGGCGTGCCCGGCAGACGATCGAACGCCATCCGCAGATGTTTGGTCGCGGCGAGCGGCTGGAACATTTCTTCGAGCGATTGCAGCGTCGCGTCGATCGACACCGTTTCGGCCTCGACCGTCACCTGCCCCGCCTCGACCTTCGACAGATCGAGAATGTCGTTGATCAGCACCAGCAGATCGCTATTGGACGCATGAATCGTCTCGGCGTAGCGCACCTGCTCTTCGGTCAGATTGCCGGTGCGGTTCTGCTGCAGCAGCTTCGCGAGAATCAGCGAGCTGTTCAGCGGCGTGCGCAATTCGTGCGACATGTTGGCCAGAAACTCGGACTTGTAGCGGCTCGACTGTTCGAGACGCTCCGCGTTGGCGGCGAGATCGTCCTGCGCGCGCAGCAGATCCGACTTCTGCCGCTCGAGACGCTGCGCGTATTCCTCCAGCTGCACGTTGGTCTGTTCGAGTTCGGCCTGCTGCGCTTCGAGGCGCCGTTGCGAATCCAGCAGCGCGCGGCCGCGTTCTTCGAGCCCTTCGTTGGAGACCCGCAATTCCTCCTGCTGGACCTGCAACTCCTCGTTCAGCTGCTGCGTTTCCGCCAGCGCGTCCTGCAGGCGTTCGCGATACAGCGCGGCTTCGACGAAATCGCCCATCGCGTTGCGGATCAGCTCCATGAACTCTTCGTCGCGCGGCGTCACGTCGCGCAGAAAGCCCATTTCGATCACGCCGTTGACCTCGCCGTCGTTGTCGATCGGCATGATCATCAGATTGCGCGGCACGCTGTCGCCGGTGGCCGATGCGACCCGCACGTAATCGGCCGGCACGTCGCGTAGCACCAGCGTGCGGCGCGAGCGCGCCGCCTGGCCGACGAGGGTTTCGCCTTCCTCGAAGCTCAACGCGGATACCTGGTCGCTTTCGCGGCTGAAGCCATAGGTCGCGATGCGGCGCAACGTGCCGTGCTGCCGGTCGCGCACATACAGCGCCGCGACGGTGACGTCCAGATACTGGGCAAGAAAATCGAGCATCGCGCGGCCGACAAGCGGCGCGCTGGTCTGGCCGACCACCTTGTCCGCGAGCAGCCGCTGCCCCGAGCGCAGCCACACCTGCTGCTCCAGCACGCCGGTCTGCTCGGCCTGCCGGCGTAACGCATCGTCATAGGTCACCGACAGGCCCAGCAGTTCGCGGCGGCCCATCCATGCAAGCAGGCTGCTGACGCCGAGGCTGAACAGCAGGAACAGGCCGACGAGCGTCGCGGTCACGCTACGCGTCGCGTCCGAGCGCTCCTGCCGCAGACGCAGCTCGACATCGAGAAAATCGCCGAATTCACGGCGTGTTTCGTCGAATTCGACCTTGCCGCGTCCGGCCGCGAGCGCGCTTTCGAAATCCTGATTGCGCCGGCGCGCATCGATCAAGTCTTCGGCGACCTGACCCCAGCGCTGCTGCAACGCCTGAATCTCATTGAGCCGTTCGACCTGCGGCGGATTGTCGGCAACCATCTTGCGCAACTCTTCGAGTTGCGCGCGAAATCTCGGGCCACCGCTTTCGTACTGCGCGAGGAAGCTCTCGTTGCCGGTGATCAGAAAGCCGCGCATCGACGATTCGCGGCCCACCGCGAGCCGCAGCATTTCGTTGGCCTCGCCGATCACGCGCTCGGAATGGTCGACCCAGCTCATCGTCGAGACGAGGTACGCAATCAGGCCGACGAACAGCGCCATCGTGACGAGTCCGACGCCGAGCGGCAGTGCGATGTTGCGACGGAGAATGCGGCGAAAGCTGAGTTGATCGACAGCCGGTGATGCGGTCATTTTTTCTGTCTTTGGCATGGCGAATCGAATCGATGCGGAATATTTTTCAGATTCAGACGGGGTGCTTTTTCACCGCGATGTGACCGCCGTCATCATACAGGATGAGCTTAATTATGAGATGGATGTTCCGGCGCCGAGGCTTGCTGGGCTTGGCTTGCGTGGGGGCTTGCGGGTGCGGTGGCAGGATCGGGGGATGGCGGGACGCGCGCTGAGGCGGGCCGCTGATGCGGCGTCCCGACTCGTTGCATCGGCATCGGACGCGGCATTGAGCGGCGCGCGCGGTGACGCGTGGCGAAGGTGTTGAGCGATGCGCGAGCCGAAGCATCGACCGGGGCTGGCCGATGCTTCGGCTGGTCCCGGCCATTGCATCGGCCATTACAACGACCGTTGCGTCGGCAACGTCAGACCGCCGCAACGGCCAGGCCCCGCGCAACCAATGTCAGGCCGGCACCGACTCCACCTGTACCGCCCGCGACCACACGCGATGCTGCTCCGCCGCCTTGATAAACGCCTTCAGGACGTCGGCATGCTGCTTGTCGTCGCCAGTCGCAAGCCCGTCCGCGTGATCGGGCAACTGCGCGGCGGCGAGCACGTCGCGTCCCGCGCCGAGAGCCGCGATCGCCTTCAGATGCTTGAACGCCTCGAGCACGAAATGCCGCGCGTCGCCCAACTGCGCGAGGACCTTCGCGCCCGCCGCGCCGCCGACGACGATCACCGCGTCGAACATCACCGACGGCAAGCCGGCAATCGTCGCGTCCGGCGCGAGGCCGTCGATTTCGGCGAGCGTCGGCGCGATCAGCATCGGGTTCGCGCCTTCACTGCTCAACGCCTGCCGCAACTGTTTGATCGCCGCGCCATCGGAACCGGGCGCCGCCAGTAGCGCGATCTTGCGCGTTTTAATGCCGGGCTTCACGCGATTGAGCAGACTGAGCGCAGGCGAGCTCTTCGGTCCGACGAGCTTGGCGGTGCCCTTCTTCGGCGCCGGCAGACCGAGCCCTTCGGCGACCTTCGCCGCGAGTCCCGCATCGAAGTTGGCCAGGATCTCGTTGACCACGCGCGCGCGAATGTCCGGCTTCGTCACCTTGCCGAGTTCGAACTGATAGGCTGCCGCGATATGGTCCTGCTCCGGCTGCGACATGCTGTTGTAAAACAGCGCGGCCTGCGAGAAATGATCGGCGAACGATTCGCTGCGCACTCGAATCTTGGTGTGCTCGACGCGTTCCTGATAGCTGTCGAAGCCACCGTCTTTCGCGGCCGGATCGGTTTCCTTCGGCCAGCCGCCATTCAGCGAGTTCGGTTCATACGAGGCCTGGCCGACGTGAATCGCCTGACGATGCATCGCGTCGCGCTGATTGTTGACGGACGGGCACACCGGCCGGTTGATCGGAATCTCGTGGAAATTCGGCCCGCCGAGCCGGCTGATCTGCGTATCGGTGTACGAGAACAAACGCCCCTGCAATAGCGGGTCGTTGGTGAAATCGATGCCCGGCACGACATGGCCCGGATGGAACGCGACCTGTTCGGTCTCGGCAAAGAAGTTGTCCGGATTGCGATTGAGCGTCATCTTGCCGACGATCTTCACCGGCACCAGTTCTTCTGGAATCAGCTTGGTCGGATCGAGCAGATCGAAATCGAATTTGTGTTCGTCCGCTTCCTCGACGATCTGCACGCCCAGCTCGAACTCCGGAAAATCGCCGCGCTCGATCGCTTCCCACAGATCGCGCCGGTGAAAATCCGGATCCTTGCCGGCGAGCTTCTGCGCCTCGTCCCACAGCAGCGAATACGAGCCGAGCACCGGACGCCAGTGAAACTTGACGAAGCGCGCGTCGCCCTGCGCATTCACGAAGCGGAACGTGTGAACGCCGAAGCCCTCCATCGTGCGCAGGCTGCGTGGAATCGCGCGGTCCGACATCGTCCACAGCACCATATGGGTCGATTCGGGCACCAGCGACACGAAATCCCAGAACGTGTCGTGCGCGGAACCGCCGGTCGGCATTTCATTCGGCGCCTCCGGTTTGACCGCATGCACGAAGTCCGGAAACTTGATCGCGTCCTGAATGAAGAACACCGGCATGTTGTTGCCGACCAGGTCGTAATTGCCTTCCTGCGTGTAGAACTTCACCGCGAAGCCGCGCACGTCGCGCACGGTATCGGCTGAACCGCGCGGTCCCTGCACCGTCGAAAAGCGCACGTAGACCGGTGTCTCGACAGCCGGGTCCTGCAAAAACGCGGCCTTCGTGTATTCGCCGAGCGACTCGTAGAGCCGGAATACGCCATGCGCGGCCGAGCCGCGTGCATGCACGATGCGCTCGGGAATGCGTTCATGGTCGAAGTGCGTGATCTTTTCACGCATGATGAAATCTTCGAGCAACGACGGGCCGCGCGGACCCGCGCGCAGCGTGTTCTGATTGTCGGCGATCTTGACGCCCTGATTGGTCCGTAGCGCTTCGCCTTGCGGCTTGATGCGATTGCGTTCGAGATCCTTCGATTTCGGATCGCTCGCATCGCCCGCCTGCGCCGCGGGCTTCTGGGTACTCGCTTTACCTGCCATGAGAATGGACTCCTTGGGTTCGGACACGCGATGCGGATACGCATCGGCACGCCGTCAAGGGGCAGCAAGCGATGTTCCAGTGGAAGTGAGGTGCGCGGGTTGCGGCAGAAGTCGCGGCATGATTGCGGCACGAGTTGCGCGTGAAGCGTCGGCGTCGGCCGCGTTCGAGCACGCGCGGGCAGAACCGCGCGAGCGCCGCCGCCCGGCGCCCTCGTGGTCCCGTCTACATGCGCGGCCGGCCAGGCCTCAAAAAGCCTCAGAACCGGTAGTTGATCGACACGTCGGCGACACCGGTCGCGCGACTGCGTGTGATCGGACTGTTGCCCGCGCCGCCGACCAGTTGTTCGAACGCGCCATCGGCGGTCGCGAACCAGTGCTTGTTGAACAGCCAGATCGCGCTGATGCCGAAGCCGACCGACTTGAAACCCGCGCTCGCGTGGTACTGCGAATACTGCGAGTGCGCGGCCTGCTCCTGGTTGACGCCCCACCACGCGTTCATATATTTGGAATCGGCGAGCGATACGTTCGGGCCGGCGAACCAGAAGAACTTTTTCGTGCTGCCCGGCATCGGCATATAGGCGCCGAAGTCGCCGATCCAGCCATTCGAGCCGCCGAAATAGCGGCGGATATCGGCGCGCAGCACGAGCGGAAAGTCTTTCGACACCACGTATTCGCCCGACAGCTTCAGGCCCGGTGCGAAATTGATGTTGCCGAGTCCGTTCAGCTCCTGCGGATCGTCCTGCCCGCGCCGCCCGAGATCGTAGACGGCCGCGAGCGTCATGCGCCAGTTCTCGCCGCGGGCAAAGTTGACGCCCAAACCCTCGCCGCTCGACAGGAAGAACAGATCCTTGTAGCGCACGTCGATGCTCGGTCCGGCCACGACGTGATAACGATCCGATCCCTCGAAGCGCGGCTGGAACGAAGTCGCCGCGCCGAGCCGCACCTGCCAGTCGGGAATGTTCTCCTGATACATCTTCTGCAACGGAACGCCGACCGAGTATTGCCACTCGCCGAGTGGCGATGGCGTCTGCGCGAGTGCGGACGCCGGTAGACAGGCGATCCCGCCAAGAGTCGCGGCGATAAACGAATGCGCCACGATGCCGGTTTGTTTATTGCGAGGTTTGGCGCCCCGCTTATTTCTACGGCTGTTCAACACCAGAAGCCTCCGATCTCATCTATCGCGAAGAGGTTAGGTTTCTCGCCCGGGGCCCATCGCAGGCCCGCAAGCTCGGGCGACTGACGCACTGCTACTTTCGTTATGTAATTTTTCCAGTAAACGCTCCACGCTGCAGCGAACACGCCAGGTACCGCATCGGCGCGCCGGTGATAACGGGCAGCAGGGCCAGCCGGCAGCTTTCATGTGCAGCGCAGCAACGCGGAAAGCCGACCGGCGCAACGGACGTGCGCAAGATATGCGCCACCTGTGTGGAAGATTGATGAATGGAGCGTCGGACGACGCGGATTGATGGGTCGAATGACCGGCGGCGTAATGGGGATCAGCAAGGGATCAACAGGGATCGCGTGGAGGGATGGCGATCCCGGCCCGCGGCTCTCGGCGCCGCCAGCAGCGTGGCGCCGAGAGCCGGTCGCGCCTTACTGTGCGGCCTGGACCAACACCGGCTTGTCGCGATACAGGTTCGGAAACAGACGCTTCAGATTGGTGATTTTCGGCATGTCGTTGAACACGATATAAGCCGAATCCGGATGCAGCGTCAGGTAATTCTGGTGATACCACTCGGCGGGATAGAAGCCCTTGTACACCTCCGCTTTCGTGACGATCGGCGCGGGGAACGCGTGCGATCTGTCAAGCTGCGCGATGTAACTTTGCGCGACGCGCCGCTGCGCATCGCTGAGCGGAAACACCGCCGAACGGTATTGGGTGCCGCTGTCGGGGCCCTGCCGGTTCAGTTCGGTCGGATCCTGAATCACCGAGAAATAGACCTGCAGCAACTGGCCATAGGTGACCTTGGCGGGATCGAAGGTGACCTGCACCGATTCCGCATGCCCGGTCTCTCCGCCGCTGACGGTCTCGTACACCGCGGTATCGCGCGCGCCGCCCGAATAGCCGGACACCGCTTTTTCGACGCCGCGCACGTGCTGGAACACGCCCTGCACGCCCCAGAAACAGCCGCCCGCGAATACCGCGGTTTCCTCGTGCGCAGTGCTCGCGGCGACCGGTTCGTCGAGCGCCGGCGGCGCAATCACGACCCCGTTCTCCGCGGATACCGCCGTGCGTTGCGCGAACAGCAACGCGAGCGCGCCGGTGCCGAGCAGTAACGACAACGCGACGATGCGCGAGCGCGGGCGGCGCGCCGTGCTGCCCATAGTGCTTGCACTGCGATTGCTGGCGATATGTTTGCCGCTATCCATGCGATCTCTCCTGATTTGATCCGCGTTGATCCGCGTTGGCGCCGTCGATGCGAGCGCGAATTCCTATGCTTGATCTGTAAACACTAGTCGGGCCGCGCGTCATCCCGAGCGTTGTAAAAAAAGTCCGTGCCGTGGCCCCGCTGCTGTGCGAGGAAGGTCCAAAGCGGAGCCGAAGCCAGGCGTTCCGTGCGCACGCCGTTTGCAACAGCATGCGCGTGTTTTCTTACCGCAGCACGGCCCCGCGTGAACTCAAAGCGGGAATTGCGTCGTCGACAGGATTTCCTTCAGCACCATAAACGAGCGGATCTGCCGCACGCCTGGCAGATACAGCAGTTGCTCGGCATGCAGACGGTTGAAGCTGTCGCTGTCGCGCGTGCGGATCACCATGAAATAGTCGAACTCGCCGGTCACCACGTGGCACTCCATGCAGCCGGCCACCTTCTGCGCGGCTTTCTCGAACTCGGCAAACGACTCCGGCGTCGAGCGGTCGAGCACCACGCCGATGATCACGAGCATCCCCGCGCCGGCCGCCTTCGGGTCGAGCAGCGCGACCACGCCACGAATCAGCCCCGACTCCTTCAGACGTTCGACGCGCCGCAAACAGGCCGGCGCACTCAGCCTGACCTTGGCGGCCAGCGCGACATTCGAAATCGACGCGTCGGCTTGCAACTGCCGCAGGATCGCGCGATCGATGCGATCGAGCGCGGGCAGCGGATCGGCGCGGGCCGAGGACGCGGAAGATGCAGAAGACGGCGAGGACCTGGCCGCGGAGCGTGAACTCGCGCGAATTTTTGTTGCGTTCATAAGCGTCTACACGAAGTTTTATTAAAAATAAAACGATCTGATCTTTTCCAAAGTACGTGCAGCGGATTTTTTTCGCAAGCTCATTTCGCGCGCCTTTTTCTACCATGGACTCACCGCTTTTCACCCCACTGGAGCCGCGATGAACCTGCAACGATTCCCCCGCTACCCGCTCACCTTCGGCCCGACGCCGATCCAGCCGCTCAAGCGTCTGAGCGATCATCTGGGCGGCAAGGTACAGCTCTACGCCAAGCGCGAGGACTGCAACAGCGGCCTCGCGTTCGGCGGCAACAAGACCCGCAAGCTCGAATATCTGATCCCCGAGGCGCTCGCGCAGGGTTGCGACACGCTCGTGTCGATCGGCGGCATTCAGTCGAACCAGACCCGTCAGGTGGCGGCCGTCGCCGCGCATCTCGGCATGAAGTGCGTGCTCGTGCAGGAGAACTGGGTCAACTATTCGGATGCCGTGTATGACCGCGTCGGCAATATCCAGATGTCGCGGATGATGGGCGCCGACGTGCGGCTCGTGCCGGACGGCTTCGACATCGGCTTTCGCAAGAGCTGGGAAGACGCGCTCGACAGCGTGCGCGCGGCCGGCGGCAAGCCGTACGCGATTCCGGCGGGCTGCTCGGATCATCCGTTGGGCGGCCTCGGCTTTGTCGGTTTCGCGGAAGAAGTGCGGCAGCAGGAAGCCGAACTCGGGTTCAAATTCGACTACGTGGTCGTATGCTCGGTGACGGGCAGCACGCAGGCCGGCATGATCGTCGGCTTTGCCGCCGATGGCCGCGCCGATCGCGTGATCGGCATCGATGCGTCGGCGAAACCCGCGCAGACGCGCGAGCAGATCACGCGGATCGCGAAGCAGACCGCCGAGCGCGTCGAACTCGGCCGCGACATCACGGCGAACGATGTCGTGCTCGACGAGCGCTACGGTGGCCCCGAATACGGTCTGCCGAACGACGGCACATTGGAGGCGATCCGCTTATGCGCGAGGCTGGAGGGCGTGTTGACCGATCCGGTCTACGAGGGCAAGTCGATGCACGGGATGATCGACAAGGTGCGCAATGGCGAGTTTCCGGAAGGCTCGCGCGTGTTGTACGCGCACCTGGGCGGCGTGCCGGCGTTGAGTGCGTATAGCTTTATTTTCCGCGACGGTTGAGCGTCGATCGAGCGTGGTTTGAACGTAGCCAACGGCGGCTGGCGCGGCCGATTGGCCGCTACCCCGCCAGCCTTTTCTTCAGATGCCTGCGCAGGAATTCGACGAACGCGCGGATCGTCAGCGAGCTTTGCCGATGCCGCGGATAAACCGCATACACGCCCGTCGCGGCCGGCAGAAATGCTTCGAGCACGGGCACCAGCTGACCGCCGCGCAGCGCATCGGCGACGATAAAGTCCGGCAGCCGCACGATCCCCAGCCCTGCAACAGCCGCATCGCGAATCAGATCACCGTTATTGGCGCGCAGCGGCCCGCGCACCTCGACGTTCTTCACCGCGCCGTCGATGCTAAATTCCCAGTTCACCGCGCCGCCATGGCCGTACAGCAGGCACTCGTGGCGCGCGAGATCGGCGGGCGTGGCCGGCGTGCCGCGCCGCCGCAGATACGCGGGGCTGCCACACGCGACCATCTTCACGTCGACCAGCTTCTGCGCGATCAGCGACGAATCGGGCAGCGTGCCGATGCGGATCGCCATATCGAAGCCCTCGCCGACCACATCGACGGTGCGGTCGCTCAGTTCCATATCGAACCGCACGTCGCGATGCTCGCGCAGAAACGATGCGACCAGTGGCGACAGATGCATCATGCCGAACGACATCGGCGCACTGACGCGTAGCAGCCCGCGCGGACCGGCGCGGCGCAGTGACATCGCCTGCTCGGCCTCCTCGACTTCGCCGAGTATCCGCCTCGCCCGCTCGTAGAACTCCTGGCCGAGATCGGTCACGGCCAGCTTGCGCGTATTGCGGATCAGCAATTGCACGCCGAGCGCTTCTTCGAGCGCCATCACGCGGCGGCTCACGAACTGCTTGGACAGCGACAGCCGGCTCGCCGCTGCGGTGAAGTTATGGGCGTCGACAGTCGCGACGAAGATCCGCATGTCATCGAGTTGCATCTTATTGTCCACTCATAGGTGACAGTGTTTCGGCTTTCACGCTGATTATAGCCATCTGGATTGACCTACACTGTCATTCATGGATCGCAGCCAAACATCTGGCCCGGATCGCACGACAACTCAAGGAGAAAACAGCATGCTCGAAATCAGACACGCCAATCAACGTGGCCGCGCGGAACACGGCTGGCTCAGCTCGCGTCACACGTTTTCGTTCGCGCACTATCACGATCCGAAGCAGAACGGCTTCTCCGACCTGCTGGTGATCAACGACGATCGCGTCGCGCCGGCGCAAGGGTTCGGCAAGCATCCGCATCGCGACATGGAAATCTTTTCGTACGTGCTCGAAGGCGCGCTCGAACACAAGGACACGATGGGCACCGGCTCGGTGATCGTGCCCGGCGATATCCAGTTGATGAGCGCCGGCACCGGCGTCGCGCATAGCGAATACAACCATTCGAAGAGCGAGCCAGTGCACTTCCTGCAGATCTGGATTGCGCCGGCCAAACAGGGCAGCGCGCCGCGTTATCAGCAGCGGCACTTCAGCGCGGATGACAAGCGCGGTGTGTTGCGGCTCGTGCTGTCACCGGACGGCGCCGGCGATTCGCTGCAGTTGCAACAGGATGCTCGCGTGTACGCGGGGCTGTTCGACGGCGACGAAACCGCGCGGCTCGAACTCGCCAGCGACCGCTATGCGTATATCCATGTGGCGCGCGGCAGCATCACGGTGAATGGCGTCGAACTTGGCGAAGGCGACGGCGCGCGGGTGCGGGGCGAGGAAGCGTTGAGCCTGTCGCAAGGCCATGATGCGGAAGTGCTGGTGTTCGATTTGCGGAACATCGAGACTTCGGCGCTGTGGGCTTGAGCGCAAATAAAAACGGCGGCCCACAGGCCGCCGTCCTTCATCACAACAACGTCGAACTACAGCATCAAGCCACTGCTTCGGCTTCAGCCTCGACTTCTTCGTCCGCGCTGGTGCGGATCAGGTGATCGAACGCGGACAGCGATGCCTTCGCACCCTCGCCCACCGCGATCACGATCTGCTTGAACGGCACCGTGGTCACGTCGCCAGCCGCGAACACACCCGGCACCGACGTCGCACCGCGTGCATCGACGACGATCTCGCCATGCTTCGACAGTTCGACCGTGCCCTTCAGCCACTCGGTGTTCGGCACCAGACCGATCTGCACGAACACGCCTTCGAGCTCGATCTTCTTCACTTCGCCCGAAGCGAGGTCCTTGTACACGAGGCCATTCACCTTGTTACCGTCGCCGGTGATTTCGGTGGTCTGCGCTTGCGTGACGACCGTCACGTTCGGCAGACTGCGCAGCTTGCGTTGCAGCACTTCGTCGGCACGCAGCGTCGCGCCGAATTCGAGCAGCGTGACTTCACGCACGATACCCGCGAGGTCGATCGCCGCTTCGACGCCCGAATTGCCGCCGCCGATCACCGCGACGCGCTTGCCCTTGAACAGCGGGCCATCGCAGTGCGGGCAGTACGCGACACCGTGATTGCGGTATTCGTCCTCGCCCGGCACGTTGATCTGGCGCCAGCGCGCGCCGGTCGCGAGAATGATCGTCTTCGCTTTCAGCACCGCGCCGTTGGCGAGGCGCACTTCGTTGATGCGCCCCGGAATCAGCGCTTCGGCGCGCTGCACATCCATGATGTCGACTTCATAGCTCTTCACGTGCTGTTCGAGCGCGGTCGCGAACTTCGGTCCTTCGGTTTCCGTCACCGACACGAAGTTTTCGATCGCCAGCGTGTCCAGCACCTGGCCGCCGAAGCGCTCGGCCACGACGCCCGTCGCGATGCCCTTGCGCGCCGAGTAGATTGCGGCCGCGGCACCGGCGGGACCGCCGCCGACGATCAGCGTGTCGAACACCGGCTTCTTTTCCAGTTCCTTCGCGGCCCGCGCGCCGGCATTGGTGTCGAGCTTCGCGAGGATTTCCTTCACGCCGCTGCGGCCCTGGCCGAATACGTCGCCGTTCATGAACATCGTCGGTACCGCCATGATCTGGCGCGCTTCGACTTCGTTCTGGAACAGCGCGCCGTCGATTGCGACGTGACGGATGCGCGGGTTGATCAGCGCCATCACGTTCAGTGCCTGCACGACTTCCGGGCAGTTCTGGCATGACAGCGAGAAATACGTTTCGAATTGATAGTCGCCGTCGAGATTGCGGATCTGTTCGATCACCGCATCGTCGAGTTTGACCGGATGGCCGCCCACCTGCAGCAATGCCAGCACGAGCGACGTGAATTCATGTCCCATCGGGATGCCGGCAAAACGGATGCCGGAGTTCTTGCCCGCTTCGCCGATCGAAAACGACGGCTTGCGCTCGTTGTCGCCGCGGCGCTCGATCACCGTGACGCGTTCCGACAACGTCGCGATATCGTTCAGCAGAGCCAGCAGCTCCTGCGATTTCGCGCTGTCGTCGACCGACGCGACCAGCTCGATCGGCTTGCTGACTTTTTCGAGGTACGTTTTCAGTTGAGTCTTAAGATTAGCGTCGAGCATGGCGTTGCGTGTTCCGTGACGAGGGTGGAGATTCCCGGTGCGACACCGCGCTCGGATAAAACGCGGGCGACCGGGGACACGCGAAGCGCCGTATCAGGCGCCTCGCGTCGTAATGCACCGGGGCGTTCCCGGTCGATTCAGACTTTGAATCCAGCAGCCAGAACGGCTGCCGAAGACCTTAGATCTTGCCGATCAGGTCGAGCGACGGGGTCAGCGTTTCAGCGCCCGGGGTCCACTTGGCGGGGCACACTTCACCCGGGTGAGCCGCGATGTACTGAGCAGCTTGCACCTTGCGCAGCAGTTCGCCCGCGTCACGGCCGATGCCGTTGTCGTGCACTTCGCACAGCTTGATCTCGCCTTCCGGGTTGATCACGAACGTGCCGCGCAGCGCCAGACCTTCTTCTTCGATCAACACGTCGAAGTTGCGCGAGATGGCGAGCGTCGGGTCAGCCAGCATCGGGTACTTGATCTTCTGGATCGTGTCCGACGTGTCGTGCCATGCCTTGTGCGTGAAGTGCGTATCGGTCGAAACGCTGTAGATTTCAACGCCGAGCTTCTTGAAATCTTCGTAGCGATCTGCCAGGTCGCCCAGTTCGGTCGGGCACACGAACGTGAAGTCGGCCGGATAGAACACGAAAACCGACCACTTGCCCTTCAGGTCTTCTTCAGTAACGGTCTGGAAATCGCCGTTGTGATAAGCCTGTGCTTTGAACGGTTTGACTTGACTGTTGATGATCGGCATTTGCTGAGTCCTCTTTCAGGGTGGTTGGAAAGTGGAGTCAGTATGTCAGACTACGCTTAATAGGTAAAGCGGATTGTTTTAATTATATTGATAGCCTTACGCTATTTATTTTTCCTCCACTGGCTATTGGATTGTCCGGCGGGCCCGTGATCCGGATGTGTCAGGTTTTCAGCAGACGCCACAACGTAGTTCGGCCGATTCCGAGCGCGCGGCTCGCGGCGGCGCGATTGCCGCCCGAGCGTTCGAGGGCGCGCAATGCATCCGCGCGGGTGGGCGTCGCACGGGCCGGTGTGCTCGTTGCCGTGCTCGCCTCTGCACTTCCCGGCACGTTATTGGCCGCATCGAGCGCCGCCGGGCCAATCCGGCCGAACTCCGGAAACACCGCTTTCCAGTCGGGCAACGCATCGGCGGGCGAGTTCCCCGCCAAATCGTCTGCCGAATGGGCGCTCAGATCGCCGACATAAATCGCCGCGCGCGCCAGCAGATTTTCCAGTTCTCGAACATTGCCTGGCCACGCGTAAGCCGCGAAAAGCGGTCCAAGCAGCACCAGCACCTGTTCGAGCGCCGCGTCCGACAACCCGTACTGCAGCGCCGCGCGGGCCAGCAAATGACGCGCAAGCGGCGCGATATCGGCACGCCGCTCCCGCAGCGGCGGCAATTTTATCTGAAGCAGATTCAGGCGGAAGTACAGGTCCGCGCGAAACGCGCCCTGCTCGACGAGCGCCTGCAAGTCGCGATGCGTCGCCGCGATCACGCGCACGTCGACTGGTATCGCGCGGCCCGCGCCGAGCTTCATCACCTCGCGTTCCTGCAGCACGCGCAGCAGCCGGCTCTGCAGCGCGGCCGGCATTTCACCGATTTCGTCCAGAAAGATCGTGCCGGTATGCGCGATTTCAAACAGCCCTGGCTTGCCGCCGCGCCGCGCGCCGGTAAACGCGCCCTCCTCGTGGCCGAACAGCTCGCTTTCGATCAGCCCCTCGGGCAGCGCCGCGCAGTTGAACGCGACGAACGGATTGCCGCGCCGCCGGCTCGCGTTATGGATGCCCTGCGCGACCAGTTCCTTGCCGGTGCCGCTTTCGCCGCTCAGCAGCACGGTCGCGTCGTGCGCCGCGCCGGCGCGCGCGAGCCGGCGCACTTGCGTGAGCGCGGCCGATTCGCCGATCAGATCGTCGAGCCGATGACGCGCGACCAGATGCCTCGGCCGCTGACTGGTGCGCAGCGACCGGTCGATCCGCTGCGCGACGAGCGCATCCTGCGCGGTCACGACGAAGCCGGCGCGACCGCCCTGCTCGACGATCGGCACGCAGTTGACGATCAGCGCGCGGCCGCCGATCTGCTCGATGCGCTCGTCGACGGGCTGCTCCGCGGTGCGCATTTCGCGCAGCAGCGGCGCGAGCGCGCGCGTCACCTGCAGCCGCGCCCGGCCGGGCTGCGGCTCGTCGGCGAGGCCCAGCAGATTGAGCATCGCCGGATTGACGGCTTCGAGCTGACCGGCATCGTCGAACGCGGCGACGCCGTCGCGCAGATGCGCGACGATCGTATTCAGCCGCATCCGCCGCGATTCCTGCTGACGGCTCACCCGAGCGAGTTCGACCGAACGCTCGAACGCCTCTTCGACCGCGCCGAGCGAATACAGAAACACGCTCTCCATGCCGGCCTGCTGCGCCAGATCGCAAGCCATGCCCGGCCCGATGATCACGCCGCAGCCCGCCTCGACGAGCTGATTGACGACACGCCGCACGTCGTCGATCGAGCGGTACGCGCGCTGGATCAGATCGACGTTGATCCATGGGCCTAGCTCGTCGAGTTCGTGCGAGACAGCTTCGTGCAGCACGAGGCCGATCCGGGCGCCCGGCCATGTGGCCGTCGCGTGCGTGATCGCGTTCAACACGTCGAAGCCGTTCACCTTGACCATCACGACCGGCACGTTCAGATGCGCCTGCAGATACGCGCCGTTCGATCCGGCGGCCAGCACGACGTCGATGGAACCGGCCTCCACATAGGCCTGCAGCGCGGCAACGGCCGCCCCATAGCCCTCGCGGACCGGGAAACATCTTGCGCGCGCCGCATAGCGCGGCGCGACGGTCTCGCAAAGCGACTGCAGCCGGCTGATACTGACGAATGCGACGCCCGGCAGGCCGGCGGCTGGATTGGCAGCGAAGGACGTGAGCGTGGACATGGCGGCTCTCCTGCGTCGAAGCCTGGACTTAAAGAAAGCGCAGCTTCGAGGGTTTCAATGGTCGATTCTGAAACGTTCCACGAAACGTTTCATGGAACACTCCGCGGTATTCTGCCACCAACGCCGCACCCGGCCTGTCCGTCGCAACCCTTTGACGGAAAAGGACTAGCGCCAGGCCCGCGGCGCATCGCCGGCCGTGGCACGCTTCCTGCACAATGAAGCCCGCGCTTCACTACCGATTCCTCTTCTGGAGATCCGCACCATGACCACCACTTCCGCCACCCGTCGCGCCGCGTTCCGCGCCAAGGTCAACCAGCGTCAGGGCCTGCTCGTGCCCGGCGCGTTCAATGCGATGAGCGCGCGCGTGATCGAGGAGGCCGGTTTCGAGGCCTGCTATATCACCGGTGCGGGCGTCACCAATATGTCGCTCGGGCTGCCCGATCTCGGCTTCATCGGTCTCGCCGAGGTCGCCGAACACTGCGCGCGGATTCGCGATGCGGTCGCGCTGCCGCTGATCGTCGATGCCGACACCGGCTTCGGCAACGCGCTGAACGTGCGCCAGACCGTGCGCGTGCTCGAGCGCAGCGGCGCGGACGTGATCCAGTTCGAAGACCAGGTGATGCCGAAGAAATGCGGCCATTTTTCCGGTAAGGAGGTGGTCACCGCCAGTGAGATGGTCGGCAAGATCCGCGCGGCCGTCGATGCGCGCGAAGACGCGAACCTGCAGATCATGGCGCGCACCGACGCGGCGGCCGTGCACGGCATCGAGGACGCGATCGAGCGCGGTCATCGCTTCATCGAGGCGGGCGCCGACATTCTGTTTATCGAAGCGACCGAGTCGCTTGCCGATATCGAGCGTCTGCCATCGCTGTTCGACACGCCGCAGTTGATCAATATCGTGATCGGCGGCAAGACGCCGGTGCAGTCGCGCGATGCGCTCGCGAAGCTCGGCTACGGCATCGTGCTGTACGCGAACGCGGCGCTGCAGGGCGCGGTGCTCGGCATGCAGCGCGCGCTCGGCACGCTGAAAAGCAACGGACGCCTCGACGAGGACCCGACGATCGTCGCGCCGTTCAGCGAGCGCCAGCGGATCGTCAACAAGCCGCTGTACGACCGGCTGGACAAGGAGTACGCGGCGAAGGACTGACCCGCGCACGCGGTTCGACACCCGGTTGGGCATCGGGTCGAACACTGACTCAGGCGCGCGTGGCCGGCACGACGCGCGCCACGCACGAAGGTGCGGCGCGATTGATTGCGTTACGATTCGGGGCTGGAAATCAGACACGCCGACGGTGTCGCGAGCCAGCATCGCGGCTTGCGGCGAGTCACGGCCATTCACGGTCATTCCAGGCTCCGGATCCGCCCGATGTCCCGCCCGAGCGGGCCCCGGCCACACACAATCAAAAAAAGGCAGTCGCACGCACCATGACGTCCCCCTCCTCGCGCGTACCGCGCCGACCCGCCCACAGTCTTATCACGCGCACGCACACGCGCACCGCGGCGGAGCCCACGCGATGAGCGGCGCCACCCGCAGCGCGCGCGTCGGCTGGCTGCCTTATATCGTCGCGGCCACCTTCTTCATGGAGTACCTCGACACCACGGTGATCGCCACCGCGCTGCCGCAGATGGCGCGCTCGTTCGGCGTCGGCCCGAACAGCCTGAGCCTCGGCATGACCGCCTATATGCTGGCGCTCGCGATCTTCATCCCGGCGAGCGGCTGGGTCGCCGACCGCTGCGGCAGCCGCACCGTATTCGTCAGCGCGATCAGCGTGTTCACGGTGGCATCGGTGCTGTGCGGCATGTCGCAGACGGTGCCCGAGTTCATCGCGGCGCGGCTGCTGCAAGGCATCGGCGGCGCGATGATGGTGCCGGTCGGGCGCCTGATCGTGGTCCGCAGCACCGAGAAAAGCCGCATGATGCAGGCGATCTCGACGATCACCTGGCCGGCGGTCGCGGCGCCGGTGGTCGGCCCGCCGATCGGCGGCTTCATCACGACCTATGCGTCGTGGCGCTGGATCTTCCTGCTCAACGTACCGTTCGGCATCGCGGCGATCGCCGTCGCAATGGCGATCGTGCCGAACCTGCGCGGCACCGAGCGCAAGCCGCTCGACGGCGTCGGCCTGCTGCTGAGCGCGATCTCGCTGACCGGGCTGCTGTACGGCGCCGAACTCGCGAGCCAGCCGGCTACGGACCCGTGGGTCGCGGGCGCCGTCGTGCTCGGCGGTATGGTCGTCGGCGTGATCGCGTTTTTCCATGCGAAGCGCCATCCGTATCCGCTGATCGATGTTTCCACACTGAAGGTGCCGACGTTCTCGGTGACGGTCGTCACCGGGTCGTTCACGCGCATCGGCATCGGCGCGGTGCCTTATCTGATGCCGCTGCTGTTCCAGCTCGGTTTCGGGCTGTCGGCATTTCGTTCGGGTCTGCTGCTGCTCGCGAGCGCGGTGGGCAATCTCGGCATGAAGGCGCTGACCACGCCGATCCTGAAGCGCTACGGCTTTCGCATGGTGTCGATCGTCGATGTGACGATCGCCGGCGTCTTCACGATCGCGTGCGGACTGCTGACGCCCGACGTGCCGCTCGTCTTCGTGCTGATCGTCGTGTTCGTGTACGGCGTCGCGCGCTCGATGCAGTTTTCGACGCTCGCCACGCTCGCCTACGCCGATATCGCGCAGCCGCAGATGAGCGCGGCCAGCACGCTGTGGAGCGCGGCCGCGCAGATGACGGTCGGCCTCGGCATCGCGTTCGGCGCGGTGTCGCTGCGCGTCGCCGCGCATCTGAACGGCGAGATGACCGGCCACGTGTTCACGCTCGACGACTTCCGCCTCGCGTTCCTGTTCGCCGGCGTGCTGACGCTGGTGTCGGTGATCGGCTACCGGGGGCTCGCGCGCAATGCCGGACAGAGCGTCGGCGGCGGCACGCGCGGCGAGAATACGGCGAAAAGCTGAGCGGCGAAAAGCTGACTGGGAGACCCGCGATGCAAACAGGCGAACTGACGATTTCGAACCGTCACGACGATCTCGACCTCGACATGGTCTACGCATTCCTGTCGCAGGAAACGGCGTGGGCACAGGGTATGCCGCGCGACACCTTCGAGCGGGCCGTCGCCGGCTCGCTGTGCTTCGGCGGTTATGTCGATGGCCGGCAGATCGCGTTCGCGCGCGTCATCACCGATGAAGCCACCTTCGCGTACCTATGCGATGTTTTCGTGCTGCCGGCGTATCGCGGCAACGGCTATGCGTCCGCGTTGATGAAGCACATTTTCGCGAGCCCTGCGCTCGCGAGTCTGCGCAGGATCGTGCTGGTCACGACGGATGCGCATCATGTGTACGCGCCGCATGGGTTCACGGCGCTAGCGAATCCGGAGCGATATATGGAGCTGCATCGGCCGGATGTTTATAAAACGGCCTGATGGCCGTTGCGGGTTGCGTCGATGTTTAACGCCCTAATTGCCCGCGATACATCAGCAGCCCCCGGCGCGCCTGCTGCCTGAGCAGACGCCGCACGAACGGCGACCAGCCGAGCAGCGTGCCACGAAGGCCCATTGCCTGACGCATCCATAGCCATAGATCGAAACTGTCGCGGTGCTCGACGATCAGCCCGTCGCGGAACACGAAACGCGCGTCGATCCGGTTGACCACGTCGCGGCCCGTCTGACTGAAGCGATAGCTGGCCACCCATTGCGCGCGGCCGTCGTGATCGTCCGCCTCGATATCGCTGAAGGTCAGCGAGAAGTCCTGCGCATGTTTGACGAGCATGCGCCACATGTCGTGGACTTCCTCGCCGACGAGTTCGCCGAAGGCCGGATCGCTGAAGACGACGTCGTTGGCATAGCAGGCGACCATGGTTTCGGCGTCGCGTTGCTGGAAGGCGGTGTAGAAACGTTCGATCAGCTCGATGTTGGGATGGCTCATTGATGTCGTGTCGTGCGTGGCGGGAGCGCGATCCGTCGCGCTCCGGGAAACCGCCCGCGCGGGGTCCGCGGCGGGCATCGCGCACACGATATCGGAAAACGGCGTCGATGGGGGAGCGAAGGATTGCGAAGCGGCTTCGCGGTTGAGTTCGCCGCAATGCCCCTTGTCGTTAGTTACCCTTCCGACACCACGCCCCTCACCCGCGCAACCTCTTCCCGGCCCGCGAGCAGCCACACGCCCGCTGCCACCAACGCGGCCACGATCGCCGCCACGCCCAACGCCGCGGCGAAGCCGTCGGCGAAACTCGCACGGGCGGCCGTCGTCAGCATGACCCGCAGCGCCGGCGCCAGGTGCTCGGTGGCCTGCGCGGCATCACCCGCCATCACGCGCGACAGGAAACCCGCATCGAGCGCGGCCCGCACCGGCAGTGTCAGCGGCGTGCCGGTCAGAAACGCGGTCTGCGTGCGCGCGGCGAGTACGGCGCCGAGCACGCCGACCGACGTGACGATCGCGGTGAAACGCGTCGTCGTGCTGATGCCCGATGCCATGCCGGTCCGCTCCGGCGGCACGCACGCCATGATCGCCTTCTGCGTGTCGCCGTTCAGCACGCCCGCGCCGAGCCCTGTCACGATCATCCCGCACGCGACCCATGCGTAACGCTCGCCGCTGGCGACAAGCGCGGTCAGCAGATTGCCGAGCGCGATCAGCAGCAGGCCGATGCTGAGCAGAATCATCGGCGGGATCCGCCTGCCGAGCGCCGCGCCGATATACGGCCCCACCACCATCGCGAGCGCGAACGGCAGCATGCCGAGCCCGGCGGCCACGGCCGGCAGGCCGAAGGCGTTCTGCAGATACAGCGGCAGGAACGTCATCATCACTTGCGCGCACGCGGCGTAGCCGAACATCGCAAGCACCGCGGCGACGAAACGCGGCTGGCGGAACAACGCGAGATCGACCATCGCATGCGCGCGGCGCCGTTGCAGTCCAACGAACACACCGCTCAACAGCACGCATGTCGCGAGCCGCGCGCCGGTTGCCCAACTGACGAGACCATTCGACGGCACCTCGATCAACGCCCAGATGCCCGATGCGAGCGCGAGCCCGAACAGCAGGCTGCCGGCCGCATCGAGCGGACCGGGCGCCGGATTGCGCGACTCGACGAACTCGCGCGACGCGCACCAGCCGAGCACCGCGCACACCGGCAGATTGAGCAGAAAGATCCAGCGCCAGCCGAGCCATTGCGTGATCACACCGCCCACCAGCGGCGCGATGGTCGTCGCGACACCCATGCAGGTGCCCCACACGGCCCACGCGCGCACGCGCGCCGGGCCGTCGTGAAAGGTGTTCGCGATCACCGCGAGCGCGGCGGTCAGCAGCATCGCGGCGCCGACGCCCTTGACCGCGCGCGCGACGTTCAACGCCAGCGCCGTCGGCGCGACACCGCAACCGAGTGACGCGAGAAAGAACACCGCGAGCCCGGCGAGCAGCATGCGCTTGCGGCCGACGCGGTCGGCCAGCGCGCCAGCCGGCAGCAGGCACGACGCGAACGCGACCATATACGCGCTGACCACCCATTCGACCTCGGCGAAACTCGCCTGAAACGAGCGCGCGATCGACGGCAGCGAGACGGCGACGACATTGGTATCGAGCACGATCAGCGCACAGGTGGCCGACGCGATGGCCAGCACGAACGCAGGTCGTGCTCGGGCGGTTTGCGCGGCTCGCGCGCGATGGCTAACGGGGGATGACATACGCAGGGATCGCTATGAGAAGGCAGACGGGACAAGGCGGATCGGGGAGTGACGCCATCGTAGCGATCCCTGTATTGTCTGTCATTCACATAGAATCACAGAATAATTAGCGATTGAAGCAATACTGGAAAATCATGCGGCAACTTGAATTGCGCCATATCCGCGCCTTCGTCTGCGTCGCGCAGCAGTTACACTTCGCGCACGCGGCCGATGAACTGGGCATCGCCGCGCCGTCGCTGACGCGGCTGATCCAGGAGGCCGAACGGCTGCTCGGCGTGCGGCTCTTTTACCGCACGAAACGCTCGGTCGCGCTGAGCGCGGCGGGCAGCGCGTATCTGAGCGAAGCCCTCGTCGCGCTCGATCATCTCGCGCGCGCCGAACAACACGCGACACTCGCCGAACGCGGCGAACTGGGGCACATCGAGATCGGCTATGTCGCGTCGGCGGTGTATGCCGGCGTGTTGCAGACGGCGGTCGGCGGCTTTCGCGACACGCATCCGGGCGTCGACGTATCGATCCGCGAAGTGCCGATGGACGCGGTCGCCGCGATGCTCGCCGATGGTCAGCTCGACGCCGCCTACATTCGTCCGCCGATGCCGCTCGCGAGCGGCATTCAGGCCGCGACCGTGCACCGCGACCGCTTCGTGCTCGCGCTGCCGGCCGCGTCGCCGCTCGCGGCTTGCGAAAACGTGCGGCCCGCGCAGCTGCGCGATCAGTGTTTCGTGCTGCCCGAACAGGAATCGGGCACGTTCGAACTGGCGCGACGCGGGCGTTTCTCGCCGCGGCTCGGACCGCGCCCCGGCACGCTCGCGGCGGTGCTCGCGTGTGTGTCGCTCGGCGGCAATGTGGCGGTCGTGCCTCATACGCTCGCCGGTTGCATCGCGCTGCCGGGTGTCGTGTACCGCGACGTGACCGGTCAACCGATCCCGTCTGAAATCGCGCTCGCGTTCCGTCAGTACGAGCGCGCGCCGGCCGTGAAGGCATTTCTGCGCGTCGCGCGCGCCACTAAAGGCCAAGGCTGACTCCGTCGGCGCCGCGCTAGCCGGCGCCCCCAAAACGCACGATCGTCAGGTTCCGGATCAACACGCATTGGGCCTTTCGTTATATCCTCTCGGATATTACGGTGGCTTTGCCGCTCACACGACGTAGTGAAATGAACCAGCAGGAGCCATTAGCGGTGCGCAGTCGATCCAACCCGTCAGCAGCCGGCCAGCGCGCGGCGAGCGAGATTTCGTCGGCCATCGTCGCGGTCAGGTCGGCCTCCGAGCGCGGCCGGGCCGAATCGATCCGCGACGTCGTCGACGCCTATCGGCGGCTATACGGCAGCGTGCAGCGCTTCGTCACGATGCTGGGCGGCGACCAGTCGAGCTTCAAACCGATCGGCACCGCGGGTTCACATTCGCTGGACCAGTTGCTGTCGATCCTTGCCGAGCACGCGCGCACGGCCTCGTTCGCCCGTCTGCGCGAACTGAAAACGACGATCGAAGAAGCACGCCGCGCGCAGCCGCTGCGCGACATGATCTTCTCCGACGCGTTCAGCAACGATCCGCCCGCGTTACGCCGGGTCGTCGCGGAACTCGAACGGCTCGACGCCACGATGGTCGGGCTGTGCGTCGGACATGTGCTGGAACAGCATGCGTGGCCGGTTGGCGAAACGACCTCGGCGCCGAGGGCCAACACCGGCGCCAGCACAGGGATCGCGCCCGTTGCACGCCGCCCACGCGCGACGAGGACCACCACGGTGCGTGCCGAGCCGCTGCCCGCGCATGCCGAACCCGCGCTCGCGCACCCTGCCGACTGACAGACCGATGAGCGCTTTTTTTTGCCCGACGCTGTATCTCGCCGAATACGCCGCAGCCGATAGTCGCGTGATCGACACGCCTCACGCAAGCATTCGCCACGACTGACACGAACCGGACCCAAGACCTTCATGTATACGCCTCCGTTCCCTCTTGCCCAGCCTTCGCGTCTGAAACTATCCGGCGACGAGTTCGCAAGCACCGGCATCCGGGCGGTCGACGCGTGCTGCTCGCCCGTCAAGCTCAGCCTGCCGCGCGCCAAACGGCGCGCGCGTCTGTCCGAACTCGACCACCATCTGCATTGCTCGATCATCGGCACATGCCTGAGCACGCATGAATTGCGCAAGCTGGTGCCGAAATTCACGGACCTCGATCGCCGTGACGCGAGCGATCTCGAGATTCATCACTCGGCGGTGGAACTGGCGATCGAAGGTGGCGCGGCGGCGAAGGCGCTGCACAAGCTGCTCGACGAACGTTACTCGGGTGCGATCCGCCGCTTCGACAAGGCCGCCGACGATGCCGAGCTGCTGAAGCTGTGGGACGAAGCGCTGAAAAGCGGCGACATCCCGCCCGCGTACTGGGCGCTGATGACGCACCCGTTCGCGACGATGCCGGTGCGCCAGAAGGCGTTCGGCGATCTGCACATGCTGTCGCATCTGGTCGGCGCGGCCAATCGGGCCGATATCCGGCGGCTCGTCGCGCTGGAGGAGGAAAACGCCGCGCTGAAGGAAAAAATCGAGCGGCAGCAAAGCCGCTTGCAGGAACTCAGCATCGAGCGCGATGCGTCGGCCGCGGCCTTCGACGAACAGCTCGCCCAGCTTCAGGCACGTCAGTTGCCCGCCGATGCGGCCGGTCTCCAAGCCGAACTGGAGCATCTGCGCGAACGGCTCGCCGACGCCGATCAACGCGTCGCGCTGCACACGAGCCGCCGCGAGGCAGCCGAACAGCGCATGCAGCAGGAACAGGAAGCCGCGTTGGCGCTGCGCCGCAGCCACGACCAGGCGCTGGCGTTGCTGAAGCTCGTGCAGAGCGAATGCGATGCGCTGGAACGCGCGACCGTCGATGCCGCGAGCGCGTCGCACGGCTCAGAGGCCCGGCGCGCGAGCCTCGATGGCGTGCACGGCAAACGGATCGTCTACGTTGGCGGCCGGCCCGGCTCGAACGCCGCGCTCAAGCGGCTCGTCGAAGCCGCGGGCGGTGAACTGGTCGTGCATGACGGCGGTGTCGAGGATCGCAAGGGACTGCTGGCGGCCGCGCTGCCCGGTGCGGATATCGTCGTGTTTCCGGTGGACTGCGTGGACCACGATTCAATGAATACGCTCAAGCGGATTTGCGAGCGTCACTCGATCGACTATCACCCGCTGCGTACCGCCAGTGTCGCGAGCTTCGTCGAATTGATCGCGCGGCTGCATCCCGAGCATGTCGCGCAGCTTCGCAATCCGCCGCCGCCCGCATTCTGTCTGCGGCACGGCTGAGCGCGGCTGGTTGCGCGATTTGCGTCACAACCGGCAGCACGAGCTGCCGCCCGCCTACGAACGGATCAGGTTCACCAGCTCGGCGATCTGCGCCGCGCAGCTCCGTTGCGCTTGTTCCTCGACGTCGCGATACAGCCGGATGATGGTTTCGCCGACCGGCGTCAGCGTGCAGCCGCCGCCGCTCTGACCGCCCTGCTCCGAGCGCGTCGCTGGCGACTTCAACGAGCGGTTCAGTTCGTCGATCAGCAGCCACGCGCGCCGGTACGACATGTCGAGACTGCGCGCCGCCGCCGAGATCGAACCGTAGTCGCGCACCGCCTCCAGCAGATCGACCTTGCCCGGCCCAAGCGCGACCGCCTCGCCATGGCGGATGCGCATTCTGAAGCGCACTTCGGGGCGCGTGCTGGTGGATTCGGGCGCCGGCTCGGCGTGCGGTTTAGCGGTTTTTGCGGTGTCAGCCATGCGCGCAAGCATACACGAACGGTTTCGCGCCGCTACCCGTGCGAGCACTGCTCAGCGGGCTTGCGGGAAACAGTACCCGTAGTCTTCGCAGCCGGGGCAGCCGGGTGCCGGACCGGGTTGCAAACCTAACGACAGCGCGTATTGCGCGGCGAGAAATTTCTTCCAGCGCAGGTTATCGACATTGCGTGCGATCAGCGCCGGGAAATAGCGCGTCAACATCCACGTGACTTCGTCGCGGCCCGCAAGACCCAAGTCGCGCCACAGATGATCCGGGCGCAGGCACGCATGCGCGATGATCGTGGCGAGATCGTGCGCGTCGGCGGCATCGACATGCGGGTCGGCATGGGCAACGAGCAGCGCGTGGAGCCCGCGAACGAATTCCGCATGCTCGCTGGACACCACCGATAACGGCAACGGCACCGCGGCGACGCTCGTGCGACTGAAATGCCGTTCGACCAGCCGCCGCCATTGCGGCGCTTGCAGCCCCAACAGCGCGAGTTCGCCAACGGCATCGCGCGCGGCGATCAGTTTGGCGAACAGCCAGCTATCCGCGCTGGCCGGATTCGCGGCGTGGCCGAGCCACTCGCGCATGCACGCGGCGACGCGCGGCTCGGACGGCAACTGCAACGGTTGAACGCCGCTCGCGGCGGCGGTGGCACTCGCGTCGGCACCCGTTCCAGCACGCATAGGTGGATCTTCAGACATAGCTCAATCCCATTGCACCGTGGTTCATCACGCTTCGTCGGCGTGCGCGCGGCTTCGGATATCGGCCAGCGACAGATCCGCCAGCAACTTGCCGGAATCGAACACCGTGATCAGCGCGTCATCCCATTCACCGGCAAGCGTGTGGTCATCCCATACGACCGGCAACGTCACCGTTCGATACTCGCCGGTGCGGCGATGGCGCAGCAGCGTGAGCCGCCCTTTCATCGAGCGCTTGCCGTGATCCGTGACCGGGTCTTTCGCAACGTCGTGCCACGTGTCGCCGATCCGGATCGCCGAGCACTTCATCGCGAAGCGCTGCGTATCGCGGTTGATCTGCTGCAGCAGCGCACCGCCCATACCGAACACGATGTTGTCGGCGGCGAAACCGGCTTCGTCGATCGCGGCAAGAATCTCGGCGATCGAATCCGGATTGACGCCGTCGCCCTGAATCACGCGCACGTTGTTCAGCACGCGCCGCCCCTTGCCGTTGGCCACCGAGCCGAACGACGCGTCGAGCGCGCGCAGCGTCTGCAGGACGATCGTACGCGGATCGCCGGAGTCCGGCCGGATCACCAACGTGCCGCCCGAATCGAGCACGGCCTGCTTCAGCTCCGTGCCCCATGCGTCGAGCGCGGCGAACAGATCGTAGGAGTCGGACACCACCGACACGATCGCCCCCGGCTTGCCGAAGCGTTCGATCATGTTGCGGTACGCATCGACCTCGTGCTCGCGGCCCCACGCGGTGATCGTGCTGTGCTCGGCGGCCGGCACCGAAAACGCCGCCATGCTTTCGTTGTAGTAATGATTCGCCGCGACGACGCCGAGCACCGTATCTGATCCCATGAAACTGACCAGATGCGCGGCGCCGCCGATCGCCGCCGATTCCGCGCTCGACACGCCGCGCGCGCCGAAATCGTGCAGCTTGAACGGCAACTGGCTGAGATCGTCGCTGCTCTTCAGCAGCCAGGCGCGGATCAGCTTGCGCAGATGCCAGCTCTGCGTCGCGACCGTGATCGGATACCAGACGCGCAGCAGCATCGTCTCCAGATAAGACGCGAGCCAGAACACCTGCGGATCGTCGCATTCGACGGTGACGAGCACGTTGTGCGTCGGCACGACCGAGCCTTCTGGCACCGCGCGAATCCGCACCGGCAGATAGCCGCCGCAGTGGTCGACCACATGACGCCAGCCGGCCTCGTTGAACGGCTCGCCGTGCGCGCTGAAGAACGCGCGGGCTTCGTCGATCATCGCCGCCGTGATCGGCCGGCACAGATACTCCTTCAGCAGCATCTGCAAGCCGAAAAACAGCGTGCGGTCGTAACGGCCGCCGCGCGATTCGATATACGAGAACATCGCCGACGCGCCGGGCGGATATTGCAGATAGTGCGATGCCTTGTACGAATCCGTATTCAGGATCGGGTTGGACAGGATCGACGCAAGGTGGCTGAAACCCTGCGCGTTGTGCATGGACGGTGCTGCGTTCACGTGATGTTCTCGCTGAAGTGGCCGGACGGCGCGGGCCGGGCGGTGCATTTTATGGCCGCGGGGTCGGCTTGTGCCACCGGCCTGTACCCGTGGCTTGTACCGCCGGCTCGTTACCCCTCTACCCTACACCGTCAGAATCCGGCGGGTCGAGAAGCCCGCCGCGTCACATCCCCGGCTTCAGTTGCTGCTGCAGCTTCGGCCACGTCTCCAGCAGGCGGACGAACTTGCTCTTGCGGCGCTCGGCGCCGGCCGGCCACAGCATGTTCGCGAGCAGGCCGATGCCGTGTGCAAGCGCGCTGTCGCGCGCGGAGGTCATCAGCGGCACGCCACGGATCAGCGCGTCATTGACGTGCTGGTCGTCGCGCGGCAGTTGATGCGCGATCCTCGTGCCGAGCGTGCGTTCGAGCGTCTGCAGATTGATCGACGCGTCCTTGTCGTACTGGTTGACGACCACGCGCACCTTGCCGGCCGGCTGCCCCAACTCGCGGAAAATATCGAGCATGCGGCGCGCGCCGTGCAGATACAGCGGGTGTTGCCGCACGACCATGCAGATCGCGTCGCTGTGATCGAGCGCCCGGATCGTCAACGGATTGAGACTCTGGCCGACGTCGATCAACACCGCGTCGTAGCGATCACGCACCAGCGCGATAACCCGCTCCAGTTGCGCGGGCAACAGTTCCGCGGCTTTCAGCGGATCGCCGGCGCCGGCCAGCAGATCGAGGTTCGCACGCACGTGCATCGCGCAGGCATCGACTAGCGTCGCGTCGAGCTGTTCGTTGCGCGAGCACAGGTCGGCGAGCGTCATCGGCGGCGGCCGGTTCGCCATCAGCAGGCTGGCGTCGGCGAACTGCTGGCTCAGATCGATCATCAGCACGCGCCGGTCGCGCTGCGCGGCGAGCGCGCAGGCGAGATTGACCGCGATCAGCGTCGTGCCGCTGCCGCCCTTGCTCGATACCAGCGACACGACCCGGCCGCTGCGGCGCTCGGGCGCGCGGCTGGTCGCGTCGATCTGGATCAACGCGGCGGCGACGGTCTGCGGATCGAGCGGCCATGCCAGCACGTGCCGCACACCGACGCGCGTAGCCGCGCCGACCAACGCGGCGGACGGCGCCGGCGTCACCAATATGCAATTGAGCGCCGGCGTGGCGGCCAGCGTTTCCTCGACGCTGTCGAGTCCGCGTGCGTTCAGATTGGCGTCGTCGACGATCAGCAAATCGGCATCGCGAATCACGCGCGCATGCGTGCGCAGTTGCCGGACCGAACCGTACGCGGTGCGCAGGCGATAACGCACGCCGCTGTCCTCGAGTCGAGCCACGATGCACTGCGCGTTTTCGATGCTGGCGGCAATCAGGAAGATGTCGATCATTGGGTCCGCGGGGCGCTGAGCGCATTGCCCGGAAATTATTATTTGAAAGTTCTTATTCGACGCGTTGATTCGAAGCATTGATTCGCGACGCGTTAGCCGCGAGCGACTAGTTGAAAGCCACTTGCAGGCGAGGCGGACATCGGCGTAGAACCGCCGACACTCGCCGTACCGCGCGCAGCGCGGGCCGGTTGCGCTCACCCGAAGCGCGCGCCGGCCCGCGGCGTCATTCGTCCTGGTCCGGGTCCTCGTCCTGCTCGACGTCAGCCTCGGAGTCGCCATAGGCCGGACGACGAACGCCCTCGCGCTCGCGGCCGGGCCCAGCCGGCATCTCATAGAGCGCGTCGCGCAGCACCTCGCGGCGAATCTCCGCCTGGGCCTTGCGCTTCAGCGCTTCGGCAACCACCAGCGTCAGCAGATCGACCGACGACGTATTGGCGCCCGCGAAGAAACGCGCCCGCGACGCGACCCGATGCCGCCGATAGTTCAGCTCCGGTGCGCTGGAACCGCTGGAAAGACCGCTCGCTTGCGCGGCGGCCGGTTTGCAGACTGGTTGTTTCATGACATCCCCCGATATCGAGCAGGATTGCGAGGCAGAGCCACCGCGGCCGCTGTAGCCGCCGCGCGACGCCGCCCCGGCCGTCAAGTCCAGGTTGCCGTGCCCGTGACGATCCACGGACACGGCACCCGGTTCACCTCTTACCTTCGTCTCTCTATGGAGACTATGGCCTCTCTCTCCCCGCTTCCTTGCGCCAGTGGTCCCCGGCTGGCGCTGCCCCATCGTTTGTCGTCGGTGCGTCGCGCGCAAACGTTACGCACGCGTCACCTGTCGTTTTCGTCACTCCTTGTCACCCTTTCCGCGTCCCTGAGACAAAAATGCGAAAAGGCAAAACGGCGAAGTCGCAGCCCGTTGTCGTCCGGTTATGAATGGCCGATAACGCCATCGCGCCATTCATCCGGTTTTTTCGACATATATGCATTGGCCCCGCCGTGCTCCCGCAAACACTTATTGGCCTCCCCGACCATGCCCGCGAGTGAGCTTTTTGCCGCCGGCTCTTTTTTAAACCCGGCTTTCCCCGTACCGTCGACCAGGCGGCAAACTGTTTTTCTGCGCACCCCTTATTGCAATGCTTATGCCAATGCGCGTGGAAATCCCGCGAATGCCGTCAAAGCCTTGCGGATGCGTTCAGTTGCGTTAAGCGGATGCAGTTTTCGTCAGACCTGGCGGGGGTCGCGCATGGCATGCAGCACGCTTTGATTCGTCCGTGAGACGTCCATTACGCGCATCGCAGTCGCGGCACTGTCACATCGCCATGATTCGCCCGCATGCAGCCTCGCGCCGCCTGCCGCCGAAGCCCGGCTGGACAGGGATCGGCCGATCCACCCGGTCAAATCTGCCGGTCGCGGCAGGCGTCGAAACCGGCTTCGCACGGCCTGCCCGATCTGTCGCAAGCATGAAACACCGCTTTGCGCATGCCGAAGTTTTTATGCCGCCTTTTAACGCGCGACGGATTGCCATCCAATGTTGGACGCCGCGCATAAGCGGGCTTGACTGCTTATTCTTTAGTGATCCCCGACAATCCGATAACGGCAAAATTGCTTCTTTATCCATATTTGTTTGTATGGCGCTTTGATCCGCTTTCGCTTATCTTTAGCCCATGCGCCATTCAGAGCGTCTGTATCAGGTCAACGAGGCAACTCACGGTTCCAGCTGTTTTAGCAATTCGGGGATAAAGTCGCCGGGCAGTTTCAGCAATGAACGCTATTGCGTCGTTATTGCATGATTTGCCTGAAGCGCACCACGTTGCGGCGGTGGCGTTCCCGGTTTTGCATGGCCGCCGTTGCCGCATACGTGTCGCAGCCGGGCTGCCGCAGGCTCTGGCCCGCGACGCAACCGAGGCCGAATCCGCGCAAGCGGACCGTGCTGAGCGCTGGCTTACGGTGGCCAACCGGCTGCCGGTCCGTCCAGTACGTCGCACAGCAGTCCTGTGAGCAGTATCGAACCGGGGGTTACATGACTACGACCTGCATGCCTGCCGACACGGAACGCACCGTTCTCTACGTGGCGAACTCGCCTGACCAGAAGCTCGTCGATTTTCTGTCCGCCGCCGGATGGCAGGCCGTGCACGCGAAAAGCACGGCCGTCGCCGAACGCATGATCGAACGCGGCAACATCAAGGTCGGCCTCGTTCAGTTGCCCGAAAACTGCACGTCGCAGCAACTGTCCGCGCTCGCGCTATGCATGCGGCGCGTCGAAACCAACTGGGTCGCGCAGATCGTGCCGGGCCAGACCGAAAACGAGCTGGTCAGCCGTTTCATCCTCGATTACTGCTTCGACTTCGTCACCCAGCCATGGCTCAACGAGCGGCTCATGTTCGCGCTCGGACACGCGCACGGTTTGTCGAGCCTGCGTCAGCCGCGCGTCGCGCCGGAGCCGTCGCTCGGCCGCCACGGCATGGTCGGCCAGTGCGAGCCGATGCAGCAGCTCTACCGGCGCATCGACAAATGCGGCGTGACCGATGCCCCGGTGTTCATCGCCGGCGAATCGGGCACCGGCAAGGAGCTGACCGCACGCGCCATTCACGATCGCTCGCCGCGCGCCGGCCGGACCTTCGTCGCGATCAATTGCGCGGCGATTCCGCCGAGCCTGTTGCAGGCCGAGCTGTTCGGCCACGAGCGCGGCGCATTTACCGGCGCGCTACAACGCAAGATTGGCCGGATCGAAAGCGCGCACGAAGGCACGCTCTTTCTCGATGAAATCGGCGACATGCCGCACGAATGCCAGGCGGTGCTGCTGCGCTTCCTGCAGGAAGGCACAATCGAGCGGCTCGGCGGCAACGGCCCGATCAGCGTCGACGTCCGGGTTATTTCGGCGACGCACGTCGATCTGGACCGCGCGGTCGAAGACGGGCGCTTCCGCTCCGACCTGTACCACCGGCTGTGCGTGCTGCGCCTCATCGAGCCGCCGCTGCGCGAGCGCGGCGGCGACATCAAGCTGCTCGCCAACTACGCGCTGAGCATGTACAAGCAGGACGGCGCGCGCAAACTGCGCGGGCTGTCGAGCGACGCGATCGTCGCGATGTCGAACTATCCGTGGCCGGGCAACGTGCGCGAGTTGATCAACTGCGTACGGCGCGCGGTCGTGATGAGCGAGGGCCGTTTCATCACCGCGAACGACCTCGGTCTGCCGGAAGCGGACAACGCACCGGCGGTCACGCTCGCGGAAATCCGCAGCAAGGCCGAGAAGGATGCGATCGAGCACGCGCTGCTGCGGCACGGCTACAAGCTGTCCGACGCGGCCGCCGAACTCGGCATTTCGCGCGCGACGCTGTACCGGCTGATGCATGCGAACCGGCTGCATCAGGACGTGGCCGGACGCGGCGCAAACGGCGCTATCGATGCCGACGACGAGGCGGAGCGGCATACGTCATCGCCGTCGCCGGTATATTGAGGCTGGGTTCTGAGTCCGGGTGTTGAGGCTCGGCTTTGAATCTGGGCTTTGGGTCCGGATTCCGAACCGGAATTTGACGCAGCAAATCCAGCGGATTTTTATCAACCGCCTTAGCGATTGGCCTGTGGTTACCTGATAGTTGCCCTGGCGGCTGCGGCTCATTCCCAACCGCAGCCGCCGCATTCACATTCCCGCGAACACACGGCTTTCCACCCGGCCCCGATCCCAGCCTTGAACGGTCCCGGGCAGGCTTTGTGCTACCTTCGACGAAACCGCCGGCCGCCATCCGCCCTTTTCGCGCGATGCGTCCGGTTTCCATCCGGCCCTGTCGATGCGGCGCATCCGCCGCCCGGCAGGCCGCCTCAGGAACTTGCGCGCGTGCAACCGGGTCCGTTCCGGGACACGGTGCTGAAACACTTCGCGCGTTCCGGCACAATCGTCCGCTTTCGCTGCATCCCGCTTTACACCCTATGCAAAAACTATTGCGTGTCTGGTTCTTCGTCCTCCTGCTGGCCTGCGCCGCACCGGTCTTCGCCGCCGCGCCGCAGGCCAGCTCCAGTGCCGCGCCCACGCCCGCGTCGGCGCCCGTGTCGCTGACACCCCAGCAGGCCCACGATGCCCTCGCCGTTCTGAACGACCCCAAACGCCGCGCCCAGGTCTCCGACACGCTGCAAGCGATTGCCGCCGCCGGCGCGCTGAGCGCGCCGCCCGCGTCCGCGCCAGTGGCCGCGTCGGCGCCGCCACCAGCCAGCGGAGTCGCCGCGCTCGTACCCGACGCGTTCAAGTCGAACGGGCTCGCGTCGCAGATCGCCCGTCAGGGTGCGCATTGGGCCCGTTATCTCGGCACGTCGCTACGCGGCTCGATCGCCGCGCTGCTCGATGTCGCATCGGTACGCGCGTGGTGGCATAAGCAGATTCACAATCCGCAAGCGCGCGGAGTGCTGTTCAATGTGGTGTGGTCGCTGCTCGCCGCGCTGCTTCCCGCGTTGCTTATCGAATGGCTAACGCGGCGGCTGCTGCAGCGCGTGTACAGGGCGATCGCCGCGCGCCGTGAACTGACGCCGCCGGACGAACACGATGATGAGCACGACAGCGGCCCCAACGACGCCGACCTGCCCACCACGGCGCGCCGCGCGGCGCCGGCGGCCCCCGTGTCGACCAGCACGCCGCCACTTCCCGCTTCGCCGCTGCCGCCAGTGCTCGAAGCGGAAGCGCAAGCGGTCGCCACCGGGCCGGCCGTGCCCGACATGACGCGCTACGCGACGCCATCCGAGAAAGGCCGCGCGATCGAAGCCGAGGGCAAACGCAACGCGACGCACCACTGGACACTGCTGCAACGTCTGCCGCGCGCGCTGCTGATCACCGTGGTGCGGTTGCTGCCGGTCATCGTGTTCGTCGGCGTGGCGGGCGCGCTGATGTCGATCTTCACCGACGACGGCACGCCGCAGGACCGCGCGCTCGATTCGCTGGTCGACATCTATGTGCTGTGCCGCGTGATCGTGATCATCGGTGCGTTTTTCCTGCAACCGAACGCGCCACGTCTGCGGCTGCTACGGATGGGCGACAGGTGGGCGGCGTTCGTGCTCGGCTGGATCGAGCGGATCGTCGGCGTGGTCGGTGCCGGCGTTGCGCTCGCGGAGGTCGCGCAGGCGCTCGGCATGAGCGATGCCGCGCATCTCGCGCTGCTGAAGGTGGTTGCGCTCGTCGGCCACGTGATGATCTCGATCCTGATCCTGCGTTGCGCGAAGCCGGTCGGCAACCGGATCCGCAAGCGCTTCGCCGCGCGTGAATCGCTCGAGGTACTGGGCAGCGCGCTCGCGGACGCCTGGGCATGGGTCGCGGCGGCCATCGTGATGGCGCTGTGGTTCATCTGGGCCTTCGACGTGCAGAACGGCTATCACGCGCTCGTGAATATCGGCGGCATGACGCTCGCGATTCTGGTCGGCGCGCGGCTCGTGTCCATCGTGATCTTCGGCGCGCTCGCGCGCATCTTCGATGTGCAGGACGAATCGCGCTCGCTCGTGCATCAGCATGCGTACCGTTACTACCCGCTGCTGCGACGCGTGGTCAGCTGGATCATCGGCATCGTCACCGCGCTTGCGTTGTTGCAGGCGTGGGGCGTCGACGTCATCGATCTGTTCCGCGCCGGCACGATCGGCGGCCGGCTGGCGTCCGCGCTCGTGACGATCGGCGTAGCGGCGGTCGTCGCGCTGGTCGTATGGGAGGTCGTCAACGTCGCGGCCGAACGGCGACTCGACGACTGGACGACTCGCGGAGACCTGGTGCGCGCGGCGCGGCTGCGCACGCTGATGCCGATGCTGCGCACGGCGCTCTTTTGCGTGATCGCGCTCGTCGTTGTGCTGACCGGCCTGAGTGAACTCGGTGTGAACATCGGGCCGCTGCTCGCGGGCGCGAGCATCTTCGGCGTCGCCCTCGGCTTCGGTTCGCAAAAGCTCGTGCAGGATTTCATTACCGGCATCTTCCTGCTGATGGAAAACGCGATGCAGGTCGGCGACTGGGTCACGCTCGCCGGCGTGTCGGGCACCGTCGAATATCTGTCGATCCGCACGGTGCGGCTGCGCGGCAGCGACGGCTCGTTGTTTACGGTGCCGTTCAGTTCGGTATCGACCGTCAACAACACCAATCGCGGCCTCGGCAATGCGGCGGTGCGGGTCAATATCGTGTTTGGCCAGGATGTCGAGCGCGCTATCGACACGCTGAAGGAAATCGGCGCGTCGCTGCGCGAGGACGACAAGTTCAAGGACGGCATCCTGTCGGACTTCGCGTTCTGGGGCGTCGATGCGCTCGACGGTTCGGCCGTGACGCTGGCCGGCCAGATCCAATGCCGCGATACCGCGCGCTGGGGCGTGCAGCGCGAATTCAACCGGCGCATCTTCGAACGCTTTAGCGAACGCGGTATCGAGATCGCGAATCCGCAGCGTCAGTTGCTGACATGGGATCCGCAAAGCAACGCGGTAAAAACCGCTTCGGGCATGGAGCCCGGGCGTGATGGCGGTCAAGCGGATGACGATGCTTCGGCGAACACGAAGCCGCACGACAAAGGCGACGCGCCGGTCGAAGTTCAGATACCGGTCGATTCGAATCCGGCTGGCGGACCCGGCACGCCGTCGAATCCGGGCTCCACGTCGCCGCATGCGTGATGGGCGCGTGCGTGGCGGGTTCAATGCCACGCACCGTGCAGCGTGCATGATGCGATCGCGGCTGCGTGAACATCGCCGCTGCGCGGCAACCCCATCAGCAGCGTGTTCGACGTCCGCTACCGCACCTGCCACCAGCGTGGCAACAGCCGCCGCACCTCGGGCCGGCGATAGCGGTCATCGATCAGATGCACGACGCCGCGATCCTCCTCGGTGCGAATCACGCGGCCGGCCGCCTGCACCACCTTCTGCAGACCGGGGTACAGGTACGTGTAATCGTAACCATCGCCGAATCGAGCATCGAGCGTGCGCCGGATCTGTTCGTTGACATCGTTCATTTGCGGCAGACCTAGCGTCGCGATGAACGCGCCGATCAATTGCTCGCCGGCCAGATCGACGCCTTCCGAAAACGCGCCGCCGAGCACCGCGAAGCCGACGCCCTGGTTCATCGTTCTGAAACGCGCGAGAAACGCGTCGCGCGCGGCTTCGTCCATGCCAGGTTCCTGGGCCCAAACCGGCAAGCCAGGATGCCGCTCACGCATCAGCGTGACCACCCGTTGCAGATACTCGAAACTGCTCAGGAAGCCGAGGTAATTGCCCGGCTTCGCCTGATACTGCCGCGCGATCAACTCGACGATCGGCGCAAGCGAATGTTCGCGATCACGCCAGCGAGTCGATACATGGCTAGCGACATGCACCTGCAGTTGTTCAGCGCGAAACGGCCCTTCGACATCGAGCCACCGCGTGTCGTCGGGCAAGCCGAGCATGTCGCGATAGAAATGCTGCGGATGCAGCGTGCCGGAAAACATCACCGTGACGTGCGCGGCCACATAGCGCGGCGTGAGAAACGGCGCCGGAATCACGTTGCGCACACAAAGGGTCGCGCTGGTTTTATCGCGCGACGCGTAGCGGTTGGCATTCAAGCGATCGGCGTTCAACGTGACATCGAAAATCGAATGCTCGCCGAACTGCTCGGCGAGCGCGACGAAATGCATCGCGTCGAAGAAGAACCGCAGTGTGTTTTCGTCGATCGACAACGGCGCGTCGGCCAGTTGATCGGTGACCGTGCCGATCAGATTCTGCGCGACCGACAGCAATTTGCCCGGCACCTCCGCGTAGACCCGATAGCTGTCCGTCTGCGCGCGTTTGACCGCGTTCCATTCGCGCTGCACGCGTTCGAGCGGCTTGCGCAACGCGGCCGGCGTGCTCTTGCGCGCGAGCCTGAACGCCGCCTGATCGAGCGACGCGGTGTACATGCGCCGCGCGCGTTCGACCAGGTTGTGCGCCTCGTCGACCAGCACGCCGACGCGCCATTGATTGATCTGCGTCAGCGCGTAAAGCATCGCGCTGCTGTCGTAGTAGTAGTTGTAGTCGCCGACCACGACGTCGGCCCAGCGCGCGAGTTCCTGCGCGAGGTAATACGGACAGACTTCGTGGGCCAGCGCCGCGTCGCGCACTGCCGCGCGATCGAGCCGCGGCGCTGTCAGTGCCGCCGCGCGCGCCGCATCCAGCCGATCGTAAAAGCCGCGCGCCAGCGGACAGGATTCGCCGTTGCAGGCCTTGTCGGGATGCTCGCAGGCTTTGTCGCGCGCCACCAGTTCCAGCGTTCTCAACGGCAGCGCTGCATGGCTTGCTCGTAGCGTATCGATCGCATCGAGCGCGAGCGCGCGGCCAGGCGTCTTCGCGGTCAGAAAAAAGATGCGGTCGATGCGCTCTTCCGCGCAGGCCTTCAGCAAAGGGAAAATCGTCGCGAGCGTTTTGCCGATGCCGGTGGGTGCTTGCGCGATCAACGGCTTGCCGTCTCGCGCCGCGCGATACACGGCGATCGCGAGTTCGCGCTGGCCGACGCGAAACGCGCGATGCGGAAACTGCAACGCGGCAAGCGCCGCATTGCGCGCGGCGCGATGCGCGTCTTCCTGCACGGCCCAATCGAGAAACCGCTCGCATTGCTCGACAAAGAAGATCTCCAGTTCGCGCGCGGTGTGCTGTTGCGTCAGCACCGTTTCTTTCTGACTGCCGATATCGAAGTACACGAGCGCGACCGTCAATCCGGCGAGCCCGCGCGCGCGGCACAGCAAATGACCGTACACGAGCGCCTGCGCCCAATGCAGCGTGCGATGGTTCGCGGGCATGCGCGCGAGTTCGCCACGATAGGTCTTCACTTCTTCCAACCGGTTCGCCGCCGGATCGTAACCGTCCGCGCGGCCGCGCACGGTCAGGCCGCGATGCGTGCCGGTCAGCGTGATCTCGCTTTCGTAACCGCTCGCGCGCCGCGCGGCGACCGCTAGATGACCTGCCATGCCTTCAAGCGATGTCGGCGCGGGCGTGAAGCGCAGATCGAGATCGCCGCGCCGCGCGGTGAATTCGCACATCGCGCGCACGGCTACCACGTAGGTCATACGGTGCGCTCCGCTTCGATCAGCGATTGGGTCTGCGCTTCGATCGCTGCTGCATCCTCCACGTCCTCGCCAGCCCAACGCACGTCGACCACGCGCACCGGCATGCCGTGCTGCGCGCAATACGCGAGCCAGCGAATCTGGTTGTCCTGCAACCGATCGCCGGGCCCCTTCACTTCGATCAGCTCGTAACGCTTGTCGGCCGGCCAGAAACGGATCAGATCAGGCAAGCCCGAACGATTGCCGCGAACGTCACGCAACAGACGCTCGAACCAGAGCTTCAGATGCGCGGCCGGCAGACAGTCGAGCGCCAGTTCGACAAGCTCCGGGCTCAGCAGCCCCCAGAACACGAACGGCGACTGCACGCCCGCCTTGGTGTGCCAATGCCGCAAAATCGTCTCGCGATAGATGCCGCTATCGAGTTCAGCCAGACACGCGGCGAACTGATCGGCGCGGCGCGCATGGAAATCCGGCGCATGCAGATCGGCCGGACCACGCTGGAACGGATGGAAAAAAGCGCCGGGCAACGCCGCGAATATCGGCTCCCAGCACAGCAAACCAAACAGAGAATTGATCAGCGCATTTTCGACGTAATGCACCGGCGCGGCGTCGCGGCTCAGATAATCGCGCACCACGTACTCGACCGCTTGCGGCGCGGCGGGCTTCGGCAACACCAGCGTGCTGCGCGCGACGGGTCGCGCCGCCTGCGCACGCGGTGCCGGCGCGCCGCACTTGCGCCGCAGCCGCGGCAACATGCGCGCGACGCGCTGCGCCTCCTCTTCGCTCTCCGGCGCCGCAACCGCCTGCACAGCGAGCGCCAATGCTTCGTCGCAACGCTCGCTGCGTTCGAGCACGCGAATACGCCGATGTCGCGCGCCGGGCCACGCGCACGCGTCGTACACCGAAAGCGCCATACTCCACTGCTGGTGTCGCTCGCAATCCTGGCCGATCCGGAACAGCAGCTTCGCGCGACGCGTTTCCAGCCACGGGTTCGCGGTTTGAATTGCGCCGACGCCTGCAATCAGTTCGCGCAATGCCGAATCGTCAGCGTTGATCGGCAGCCATTCCAGCGCCTCGCGGCATGCGTGCAGCGCAAGATAGACATCGACGTCCGCGCGCTCCCGGAACGCCCGCGACGACGGCCCGAACGCCACCTTCTCGTACTGGAAGATGCCGAGATCCGCGAGCACGAACTCCGACCAGTCCTGCTGCAGGTTGCCGAAGAACATCAGCCGCAGGCGGTCGCACAGCGGCGCAATCGCCACATGCAGCACATGGTCCGCAGTTTCGCCATGCCATGCGGCGAGCGGGCGTGGTGTGCTGAAAGCCTCGCCAGCGCCATCGCCGTCATCAAACGCGCGCAGCGTTTCCAGTAGCTCCGGCTTGCGCAACGTCTTCGCGCCGGGAATCAGCGCAATCGCGTGGCTGAACATGTCCAGCAATTGCGCCCGCGTGCTGAGCGCGAACAGGTCGTCGAGCGATAGCGGCGGCTCGGCGTCGACCCAGCCATGCGCGGTCATCGGCTGCGCGGCCTGCAACGGACAACCGATCTCGTCGTAGTCGAGGCGGCTCGCGCGAAACAGCGCGCCCTTGCGCATCAGCATGCGCACCAGCAGCGCGCGCGAGGCTTGCGGCAAGCTCGCGAAAACCGTCAGAAACGTGTGTTCTTCGTCGTCGAGCAGATCGTCGTAACGCGCGGCGAGCCACTCGAGTGCGCGTTCGAAATTGAGCAGGTAATAAGGAACGCCGGAGCGGATCTCCGGCTGGGCAGCGGTTACCACGGGCTTTTTGCATCACCTGTATGTTTATACAGTGATGATAGCAAAGTCCGCTTTGGCAACCGGGCGCTATCGCGCTGCGTTGCCGCCGTGCGACGCCTCCGGGCTAACCCTAATATTTACTATCGTCAGACGAATACCCATTCGAATTATTTATGCACCTAAAAGTTAAACGTTTGCGGCCGTAAACGCACCAGTCGCCTTGCTCCAGTTGGGCCGTCTTCGCGTGCCGGGGCAACGTCGAGCGACTACTTCAAGGGGAGACCTGGTGGCTTTTCAAGATCTTAAAATCGGCACGCGCCTGGCCGTCGGCTTTGGCTCGGTCTTTGTGCTGCTGCTCGTACTCGTCGGACTTGCGCTGCTGCGTTTCGGCTCGGTCCATGCAATCACCGCCGCCAACACCGATGCCTGGGACGGCGCGGATGCCGCTTACACACTCGAAGTGGCAACCCAGGAAACCGCCAGCTACGTCAAGCAGTTGTTCCTTTCGTCCGATCAGGAGCGCGTCGACGCGATCCATAAGGCGATCCAGGGCGAGGCCGAGTTGACGGTCGCTGCGCTCGCAACGATGGATTCGAAGGTCCTCGACAGCGAGGGTAAGGACCTGATCGCGAAAATGCGCGCGCTCCGCGCGCCGTGGGTTGCGGCCCGCACCCAGGTTGACAAGCTGCTGGCCGCCGGACAACGCGACGAGGCAACGCGCGTGATGCTCGAACAAGGCATTCCGGCGATGCAGACGTTCCTGCAGAGCCAGAAGGATCTCGTGACTCACGAACGCAAGATGATGGAAGCCGGCAACGCCGCGGCGTCCGCGAGTACCAATTCCGCGCGTCTTTTCATCAGCACGCTGGCGGCACTGATCATCGTCGTGGGGATCGGCTTCGCGTTGATGGTGACGCGCAGCATCACGCAGCCGATCGCGCAGGCAGTCGAGGTTGCGCGCACGGTGGCGAGCGGCAATCTGACCAGCACGATCGTCGTCAGCTCGAAAGATCAGATGGGCGACCTGATGCGCTCGCTGAAGGAAATGAACGATACGTTGAGGCAGACGGTCGCGGGCGTGCAGAGCGCGGCCGGCGCGATCACGTCGGCGACCGTGGAGATCGCCGCGGGTAATACCGATCTGTCGCAGCGTACCGAGCAGCAGGCGGCGTCGCTCGAAGAAACGGCGTCGAGCATGGAAGAGCTGACAGCCACGGTCAAACAGAACGCGGACAACGCGAAGCAGGCCAGCCAGCTCGCGATGGATGCATCGACCGAAGCGGCCCGCGGCGGCGAAGTCGTTAGAGACGTCGTCGCGACCATGCATGCGATCTCCGATGGTTCGAAGAAGATGGCGGACATCATCGGCATCATCGAAGGCATCGCGTTCCAGACCAACATTCTCGCGCTGAACGCGGCGGTGGAAGCCGCTCGCGCGGGCGAACAGGGACGCGGCTTTGCCGTCGTCGCATCGGAAGTGCGCAGTCTCGCGCAGCGTTCGGGATCGGCGGCCAAGGAAATCAAGGATCTGATCGATGCGTCCGGCAGCAAGGTCGACTACGGCTCCGAGCAGGCCGATCGCGCCGGTCACGCGATGACGCAGATCGTCGAAGCGATCAACCGCGTCACCAGTGTGATGGGTGAAATCTCGGCCGCCTCCGACGAGCAAAGCTCGGGCATCGAACAGGTCGGGCACGCGGTCGAGCAGATGGACCAGGTCACCCAACAGAACGCGGCGCTCGTCGAGCAGGCGGCCGCCGCGGCGACCTCGCTGCAGGACCAGGCTCATCAGCTGCAGCAGGTGGTGTCGGTGTTTCGTGTCGATGCGGCTGCGCACAGCACCGCCGCAACGCGCCGCGAAGCGGGCACCGCCCAGTATCGCGCTGCACTCACCTGAACGGACAGTCTCTCCCACGGGAGCGCGCCGATGAACCGCGCTCCCGTTCCCGATCGTCTTGATGAACCCGCGTCATCCCCCGTCTGCCGCGTGCCACGCACCGCGGGAAAAGCAGACAACGCTGCTGCCTTCCCGGGCTGTCACACGGCATTTTTCCTGCTCTTCACTTCCTATCCATGAAGCCCAATTCTTCGATCGTCCACCCGATTTCCGATTCCGCTCCCGAGTCCGTTCCTGAGTCCTTCTCACGGCGCCGTCTGCTTCGCAACACGGCGGTGATGGGCGCGGCCGCCGCCCTGCTCCCTCCGCTGGCGGGCTGCGCGGCACTCTCCACTTCCGGGCAAAAGCCTGGCAGCGTGTCAGCCGGCGATCTGCCGCAAAGTATTGCTGACGCCGGGCAAGCGCTGCGCAGCGGCAAGTACTCGTCGGAGGAACTGACGAGAGCCTATTTGCAGGCTATCGCACAGTTTCAGCCGAAGCTGAACGCCTTCATCACGATCACCGGCGAACAGGCGCTTGCCGACGCGCGCCGGCTCGACCAGGAACTGAAGGCCGGCAAGGACCGCGGTCCGCTGCACGGCGTGCCGATCGTCCACAAGGACCTCTACGATACGAAGGGCGTGCGCACGACCGTCGGCAGTGGTTTCTTCCGCAACCGTATTCCGACCGACGACGCCGCGGTGGTCACGCGTCTTGCCGCCGCCGGCGCCATCACGCTCGGCAAGACCAACATGAACGAATTCGCCGCCGGCATTACCGGCACGAACGAGTTCTTCGGCGACATTCATAACCCGTGGGATCTGACGCGCTCGCCGGGCGGTTCGTCGAGCGGCACGGGCGCGGCCATCGCCGCCGGACTGTGCCTCGCCGGCACCGGCTCCGACACGGGTGGCTCGATCCGCGTGCCGTCGGCATGGGACAACCTGACCGGCATTCGTCCGAGCTTCGGCCGCGTCAGTCTGACGGGTGTGTTCCCGCGTTCGTATAGCCTCGACTGCGCCGGCCCGCTTGCTCGCAGCGCGCAGGACGCGGCGGTGATGCTGTCGGCAATGGCCGGCTACGATGCCAGCTACAAGTATTCGGTCAACGCGCCGGCCGAAGACTTCAGCAAGAACCTGCATCAGGGCGTGAAGGGTCTGAAGGTCGGCATCATCAATCAGTACACGTTCCGCGACGTGGATGCCGATGTCGCGCACGCCGTCGAGCAGGCCGCGCGAACGCTCGAAGCGCAGGGTGCGCAGATCGTGCCGGTGGATATTCCGCTGCTCGCGAAGCCGCTCGATCTGTCGGCGCTGTTCACGATTCTGCTGTACGAGTTCAACCAGATTCTCGGCGACCAGTTCCGCGCGGCACCCGACAAGAACCAGTTCGGCAAGATCGTTCAGAGCGATATCGCGAAGGGAGAGAAGATCTCGCGTGACAGCTACGAACATGCATTGACCGCGCGCAAGCAACTGCTCGCGCAGTTCAATCACGCGTTCACGCAGGTCGATGTGCTGATCACGCCGACGATGCCGACCACCGCGCCGATCCTCGCGCCGAGCGGGCCGGCTTATGATCGCGGCCGTCAGTTCATGTTGCCGATCAGTTGGACCGGCTTGCCGGCGATGTCGGCGCCGTGCGGTTTCGATTCGCAGGGTTTGCCGATCGGTATGCAACTGATCGGCCCGGCGTTGCGCGAAAGCCTGTTGTTGCAGGTGGCTAATGCGCACCAGAAGGTGACGGACTTCTATCTGAAGCATCCGCCGATTTACGCTTGATCGCGTTGACCGCGGTCTGATCACGCGGCGTTTGTGCGCGGTACTCCCATGCACAAACGCCGTGTCCATTCGCGATTCAGGCCGCGAGCCACACGACCGTCAGAGAACGCACGCCCTGTGCGCCGCGAATCAATACACCCTCGATATCGGCGGTTGCCGAAGGGCCAGTGACGAGTGCCGCGTAACGCGCGCTGCGGAAGTCATCGCGGCGATAAACGTCCTGCAATCCATCGAGCAATTGCGCTGGGTCGAGCAGCACGACCAGATGCTGGACGATATAGCCCAGCGCATTCACCACGTACTCGCGCTCGCTGAACCACACCGAACCCGTTTCAGCAACACCAAAGCGTGCGCGCACCACACCGACGTCGATGTCTTGCAACGAAATCGGCTCCGTGTTCGCGGAGATCGCGCGCGTGCCCGGCACCTCGGCCGTCGCCGATGCAATCGATGCGTCTGCACCAAAGCGTTCGCGAATCAATTCGCTGACCTCGCTTGCACTCGCCGCGTCGACGGAGGTGCCGCCCATCGTTTGCAGCGCCGCGGTGAAGCGTGCACGCGGATCGCCGCCCGGCGAATCGAAAAGCGGCACTTCGGGGCGAGTCGTCGCGGCCGGCTGCGCGGCGCGCACTTTCGCGAGAAAAGCCTCACGCGTTGCCATCGCCACCTCCGCGATTCTTTTTGTACCACGCATGAAAAGTCATCTTCGGTGCATCCGGCAATTCACGTTGCTTGCCCCAGATATTCAGCGGGTTATACAGCACGAAATTAGGCAGTCGCCGTAATGCGCTGCCCATCGACGACACCGTCGCGCGATACAAGGTCGGACTCGACAGCAAGCGCCCCGCCATCTTCAGCACTTCCTGCTTCACGAACGGGACTTCATGTTTGTCGGCAATCACCGTGCGCCATTTATAGATCTGCTCGTGAATATTGATCCTGACCGGACACACATTCGTGCAACTGCCGTTGAGCGTCGACGCAAACGGCAATGCGCTATAGCGCTTCAGATCGAAGGTCGGATTGATGATCGCGCCGATCGGCCCCGAATAGGTGCCGCCATACGAGAGCCCGCCGCTGCGCCGATACACGGGACAGGTATTCATACACGCGCCGCAGCGAATGCATTTGAGCGAGTACCAGAAGTCCTCCATCGCGAGCCGTTCCGAGCGGCCATGATCGACCAGGATGAAATGCATCTCGGTGCCGGGGCGCGGTGCGCGAAAATGCGACGTGTACTGGGTAATCGGCGAACCCAACGCACTGCGCGACAGCATGCGGATAAACACGCCGAGATCCGACACCTTCGGAATCAGCTTCTCGATACCAATCGACGCAATATGCAGTGGCGGTACGTTCGCGGACAGATCCGCATTGCCCTCGTTCGTGCACACGACAACGGTGCCCGTCTCCGCAACCGCGAAATTGCAGCCGGTCATGCCGGCCGTTTTCTCGCGCACGAAATACGGCCGCGTATTCATGCGCTGGCTTTCGGCGAGATAGTGAATGTCGCTATTCTTGGGATCGGTGCCGATCGTGCGGCCGAACAGTTCGGCCACGTCCGCGCGCAACTTGTGCACGGCAGGCACGACCATATGGCTCGGGTCCTGATGATCCAGTTGCTGGATGCGCTCGCCGAGATCCGTTTCCATCACGGTAATGCCGCGCGGTTCGAGGTATTCGCGCATCTTGCATTCGTCGGTCAGCATCGACTTGCTCTTCACGAGCGTGGTCATGCCGCGTTCGGACATCACCTGATGGACGATCGCGTTGTGCTCTTCCGCTGTTGCGGCCCAATGCACGACCACGCCATTGGCCTCGGCCGCCGCCGCGAACTGTTCCAGATAGTCCGCCAGATGCGACAGCGTATGTTCCTTGATACCCGACGCGAGGGTTCGCAGCGTTTCCCATTCGGCAATGCCATGAGCCTGGGCATCGCGCTTCTCGCGCAAATCCCACAGACGCCGGTCGTGAAACGCGACGTGCTCGGTCTTCTGGATAAACGCGCCCGCCGCCTTCGCGTGGTCAATACGTTGATCGCCGCGGCTCATGCGCGCGCTCCATTGAGAACCTGCGCGATGTGAATGAAACGCGCGTCGGCCTTCATGCGTTCCGCGCAACCCTGCTGATGCATCAGGCACGACATGTCGCCGGACACGATGTATTCGGCGCCGGCATTCAGATGATCACGCACCTTGTCCTGGCCCATGCGTACCGACACCGCCTCTTCGGTGACCGAGAACGTACCGCCGAAGCCGCAGCACTCGTCGGGCCTCGTCGGCTTGACGAACTCGATGCCTTTGACGCCCTCCAGCAACGTACGCGGCTTCGAAAACGGCGTAGCCGCGATTTCCGACACCGATGCTTCTTTCAGATGTCGCAACGCGCTGCAGCTATTGTGCAGACCGACCCGATGCGGAAATTCGGCCCATGGAAATTCGCGCGCGCCGACCACGTCGTGCAGGAACTCGACCAGCTCATACGCGCTCGCGCGAACCTTCTTCACCTCGTCGGTCTGCTCGATCGCGGTCAGGTGCGCGCGCACGTGATGAATGCAACTCGCGGACGGCCCGACGATATAGTCGTAGCCCGCGAAGTTGCGCGCGAACAGCCGCTCGGTGGCCGCCGCATCGGCATGCGCGCCGCTATTGCCCATCGGCTGGCCGCAACAGGTTTGCTCCTGCGGATAGTCGACGTCGATACCGAAGCGTTCGAGCAGTTCGAGCGTGGCAATGCCGACCTCGGGATAGAACGCATCGATAAAACACGGGATAAACAGCGCGACTTTCATAGTCTCTTTGGAAAAAACGGCGGGGGATGAGAACAGTTCCGGCCTGCCGGCCAGTCTGGTCATGTTGGTCTGACCAAGACTATAAAAAAGTCCCGCGACGGTGTCAATCAGGGGCTTGGGGGCCTGCCGCCGCGCGCTAAACGCGCGCCGCGCAGGCTCAGGAATTCACGGTTGCGGACGGCTTCGCCGCATCGTCCTTGTAGATTTCGCGCACGAAAGCCAGATGCCTTTCGGCGGCCTTGCGTGCCTTTTGCGCGTCGCGCGCGACGACCGCGTCGTAAATCGCGCGATGCTGGCTCATCAACTGCTTTTCCATCGAGTCGTCGTAATCGATCAGCCGATGATATTGCCGCATCCCCTCGCGAATCAGCGTATGAATGCCGTGCATCACGTGCGCGAGCGCGACGTTGTGCGTCGAATCGGCAATGGCAAGGTGAAACGCGGCGTCCAGTTCGGCGAGATTCACACGATCTCCCGACTGCGAAGCGGCTTGCAATGCGTCGAACGCAACGCGGATTTTCTTCAGATCCGCGGCGGTCGCGCGTTGCGCGGCATAGACCGTCGAAATCGCTTCGAGACCCTGGCGCAATTCCAGAATATCGGCACTGGTACGCGGATTCTGCAGCAGCAGTTCGGCGAGCGGCTTCGAGATAATCGGCGCGGTCACATCGACGACCGTAAAGCCGCCGCGCCCCGACGTTTCGATATACCCATCCGCTTCCAGCCGGATCAGCGCCTCACGCAACGACGGTCGCGACACGCCGAGTTGCGCCGCCAGATCACGCTCCGCCGGCAGCCGGTCGCCGGGCATCAGCGTGCCCTCCGAGATCAGTTGTTTGATCTGTTCGGACACCACGTCGGAAATACGCTTGCGGGTAAAGGACGGGATCGGGGTGAATGGCATAGGGCTGCGATCGGTAAAGCCGGTTGACGAAGCAGCCGGCAACGGCTGCTTCACAGTGCGTGGAATTATACCGTTCGATACCGTCCGCCTCGCGCATCAATCCTTCGAGCGCGGCGCGGTATAGAAGCTCACCAGATCGCGCTTGAGCGCATGCAACGCGGCATCGTCGAGATAGATCATATGACCGGTCGGATAGTAAGCGAGCCGTACATTTTCGCGCAGCGGCCCGTCGATGCCCAGGTGCGCGAGCGCATATTCGGTTGCATAGAACGGCGTGGCCAGATCGAAATAACCGTTCAGCGACATCACACGCAACTGCGGATTCTGCCGCATCGCTTCGGCCAGGTCGCCGGCCGCATAAGGCAACTGCAAACGCTCGCCCCACCATTCGCGGTGCTTCCAGTCCCATTGCGTCAGCGCTTCGTCATTGAAGACCTTGTACGGCTCCGTGGGGATAAAGTGCAGATCCTCCGCGAGATACTGATGAAGCGACGCGTTGAACGCGTTCGACACGCTGTTCACCGATGCATCGAAGTCGGGATGTTCGGACGAGTCGTCGTAATCGATCCCTTCGAAACGCGCGTCGTAACGGCCGACGCTGCGCGACTGATCGCGCAGCAACTCGCTGCGAAAACGTCCTGGATAAAGACGCAGCCGGTTGCGCTTCACGAACCCCACGTCGAGACCGGTGAAATACGCAATACGCGCGGCGATCGCATCGCGTTGATCGGCGGGCAACGCATCGCCCTGCGCGAGTGCCTGTGCATAGGGTCCGCGCGCGAACGCACGCGCGTCGTCGAGAAACGCAGCCAGGTTCGCGGGCTTCGGCGTGATCTTGTCGTGGTACCACGCAATCGCCGCGAAGCTCGGCAGATAGCTTTCGCTCTTGAAATCGGAGCCAGGTGAGAACGCGGAAGAATCGAGTACCGACGACATCAGAATCACGCCGTTGAGCGCGATATTGCGCTGCCCCAGTTCGTACGCGAGCATCGCGGCGCGCGCGGTGCCATACGATTCACCGAGCAGATACTTCGGCGAATTCCAGCGCTGGTTCATCGTCAGATAACGATCGATGAATTGCGCAAATGCGCGCAGATCCTGATCGACACCCCAGAAGTCCTTGCCGGTGCCATGGCCGACCGGCTTCGACAGGCCCGCGCCGACCGCATCGATGAACACGAGGTCGGTCGTGTCGAGCAGGCTGTCGGGATTGTCGTCGAGCGTATACGGCGCGGGGGGCGTGTTCGCGGGACTCGATGTGCGCACGCGCTTCGGCCCGAACGAACCCATCATCAGAAACACACTGCCGGCACCGGGGCCGCCGTTGAACAGAAACGTGATGGGACGCGTCGATGGCGTTTTAGTCGGCACCGTATAGGCGACATAGAAAACGCTCGCATTGGCCGCGCCGGTCTTGCCGTCGTGCAGCAGCAGGTTGCCGGCGGTCGCCGTGTAGTCGAGCTTGCGGCCGTCAAGACGCAGCGAATGCGACGTGACGCTGGCGGTTTCCGGCGGCACCGGCACGGCGGGTGTCGAAGAGTTGTCGCTGTGTGGCGGGGTGTCGGCTGCCTCGGTTCTGGCTTTGGTATCCGATGCTGGCTGCGTGTCGCCGCGCGAAGCCGTACGCTTGCGCGGTTCGCCCTGCACGGCGGGCGTGGATGCGGCGCTATCCGTACCCGTCGCCGCGCTCGGCGGATCCGCCGCCACACTACGTTCACTGAACGACGCCAGACTGGCGGCAGCAAGCGTTACCGCCAGCGCAGCCATAGGCAATCGCGCCGACAGCAGCCGGCGCAATGAAGGATGAAAGCCGACGATCATAAAGATTCCGCCACGAGTCGAAACGTGCTGATGTCCCCGGATACCGGCTTCGGGAACGAAGCCGGCGCTCGATTCTTGACGCAAGTCCGCACTACGTCAACCATCGGCACCGCTGCAGCTCAACATTACAAACGGCTTTTGTCGCGGCGCGGCATCGGCACGTCTCCGGCGCATGCTCGCACAAACCACTCGTGGCAAAATCGTGAACGTCTCCGTCGCTTTGTCGAGACCCGCCATGGACCAACCGGTACTGGATGCATTCGACGCAGCCGCGCTGATCCCCGGATTTCGCGCGCCGCAGTTGCCGCAAGGGCAGCCCGACGCGCAGGCCATCGAAGCCGCCGAACACGCGATGCGGCACTGGACGAGCGGCGTCGCCGGCCCTCTGAGGGTTGGCTCCGATACGCACCGCAGCGAAATGTGCCGCATGTTCCGCGAAACCTTCAATCCGTATCGCCCTTCGGTACTCGCATGGCCGCCACTCGAAGCCGCGACGCTCAAGCGCATCGTCGAGTTGCCGATCTGGGACATTGCCGTGCAGACCGAAGGCCGGGCCCGCTTGCGCATGGCTGCCTACGCGGCAACGCTCAGCGACCCGGAGCTACGCGACGCGCTGGCGCTGAATGCGTGGGAAGAAAATCGTCATAAGGAAGTGCTGTCGCGCATGGTGCACGCCTACGGCATCGCACTCGCGAGCGAGCCGCCGTATATCTATCCGAAAGACACCGAATGGGCTTATCTGGTGACCGGCTATAGCGAATGCATCGACAGCTTCTTTGCGTTCGGCCTCTTCGAAGTCGCGCGACGCTCGGGGCTCTTTCCGCCTGAACTGATCGAGACGTTCGAGCCGGTGATGCAGGAGGAGTGCCGCCATATTCTGCTGTTTGCGAACTGGGTCGCGTGGCATCGCGCGCAGCTTTCATGGTGGCGGCGCCTTCGCTTCGAGATCAAGGTCGCGGCCGTATGGGGGTTTCTCGGCTGGGAGCGTGTCGGACTCGCGCGCGCGATGGATGCCGAGGGCAATGTGCACGAGCACGACAACAACTTCACGGTGAACGGCGCGCAGTCGGTGTCGGATGTGGACATCAGCGTGCCGCGGTTGATGCGCCTGTGCATCGAAGAGAACGATCGGCGCTTTGCCGGCTACGACACGAGGCTGGTGCGGCCGCTGACGATGCCGGGACTGGTGCGGTTCGGACTACGGTTCGTCAAGGAGAAACAATGACGTCAAAACAGAAACTCGCCATTTTGCTGCTTGGGGCACTTGCGTGGATCGTCGTCGATCAGCTCACCAAGGCGCTATTCAAAGCGATGCTGACACCCGGTGACGTGGTATCGCTTCTCGCGGGCAGCTTTCTGCTTATCCCCATCTATAACCACGGTGCGTTCCTGAGCCTTGGCGCCGGCATGTCCGAGGCGAGCCGCAACGCCGTTTTCATTTTCGGTGTTCTGGTGATAATCGTCGGCCTCGTCGGATGGGTGGTGCGCTCGCGCCGGATTCGTCGTCTCGAAGTTGTCGCGGTCGCCTGCATCGTGGGCGGCGGCATCAGCAATCTGCTCGATCGATGCTTCTACGGCGGCGGCGTTTTCGATTTTCTGAACCTCGGCATCGGCTATGTGCGTACCGGCGTATTCAACGTCGCGGATGTCGGCATCATGCTCGGCGTCGTGCTGCTTTTGCTCAACGGCATGAAACGTAAGCCGGTTCTGCCGGACGCCGCGACCAGTTGACGCCCGCCAGACGGTTGGTCACTAGCGCGAAACCCTTCACGCAGTCAGCGCCTCAACCCGTCGACAAACTGCGCGATCCGCTCACACGCGTCAATCAGTCTCGCCTCGTCGACCACCAGCCCGAGCCGTACGAACCCTTTCGCCGTGTCCCCAAACGCGCTTGCATCGAGCACTGCTACGCCCTTCGCGCGGAACAGCTGCCACGTGAAATCGACGGTATCGAGCCCGGTGCCGCTCACGTCGACCATCATGAACATACCGGCCTCGGGCAACAGACAACGCAAGCCCGGCACCTGGTGCAAGCGCTCGAACACCACGTCGCGCCGCCGCCGGTAAGTCTCGCGGATCTCCGCGACGATCTCCGCCTTATGCTGCAACGCGGTCAACGCAGCCTGCTGGATAAAGCCCGGCAAGCCGTAAAGCATCGCGAGCGCGAGCCGCCCCATATGTTCGATCAACTCGGCGGGGCCGATCGCCCAGCCGACCCGCCACCCGGCCATTGCATGCGACTTCGACAGACTGCCGAGCGTCACCGTGCGCTCCGCCATGCCGGGCAGCGACGCGATGCTCACGTGCTCACGCTCGAACGTCAATTCCGCGTAGACCTCGTCGGACAGCACCCACAGGTCATGCTCACACGCCAGCCGTCCGATACGTTCGAGGTCGGCGTGCGGCATCACGACGCCGGTCGGATTGCAGGGTGTCGCGAAGAAAATCGCCTTCGTGCGCGGCGTCAGCGCCGCTTCGAGTGCATCGCAGTCGACATGAAACGCGCGAGCGGCGTCGACCGGCACCGCCACCAGCGTCGCGCCCGCCGTGCGTACGCAAGCCTCGTACGTCAGGTACATCGGCTCGGGGACGATCACTTCATCGCCCGCTTCGAGCAGGCACAGCGACGCCGCGAATACGCCGTTCTGCGCGCCGGCGGTCAGTATCACATTGGCCGAAGCGGTGTCGCAGCCGGTCGCGCGCGCATGTTCGGCGGCGATCGCCGCGCGCAGCGGCTCGCGGCCGGCCATCGCGGTGTAGTGGGTGTCGCCGGCGCGTAGCGCGTCGACCGCGCTGTCGACGATCGGCGCGGGCGTCGCGAACTCGGGGTCGCCGACGCTCAGCACGATCACGTCTTCGCCGCGCGTGGCCGCCTGCTGCGCGACACGATGAATTTCCCACGCCGACGTGCGGCGCCCTTGCAGACGTTCGACCAGATTCGAATACTTCATTGCGCTGTCCCGTTTCGCCGATCTGTTTCTATTGATCTATTTCTCTTTGACCCGCCAATGTAATGGCAGGCCGGCAAAACGTCCAGATACGGTCCAGATGCGAAAAAGGGCCATGCGAGCGGACAGTCTCGCATGGCCCTTCACCCACCTTCACCCAATCAATCTTCGTTTGCGCCCCGCCACGGGCGCCCTGCATTAAAGCTGCCGACGCAATTCCGCCGGCGGCACCTTCATCAGATGCCGGTATTTCGCTACCGTGCGCCGCGCGACCAGCACGCCCTGATCCGCGAGCATCTTCGCGAGCGTCACGTCCGACAGCGGATCGCGCGTATTCTCCGCGGCGATCATCTCCTTCAGCAGCGCGCGCACCGCGGCGGCCGAGCAGGTGCCACCGCTTTCGGTACCGAGTTCGCGCGGGAAGAAATGCTTGAATTCGAAAATGCCGCGCGGCGTCGCCATATATTTGTTGCCCGTCGCGCGCGAAATCGTCGATTCGTGCAAGCCGAGTTCGTCGGCCACATCGCGCAGCACCATCGGCTTCAGCGCGATTTCGCCATACTGGAAGAATGCTTTCTGGTGCGCGACGATGCACTCGGCGACGCGCTGAATCGTATCGAAGCGCTGCTGTGCATTGCGGATCAACCAGCGAGCTTCCTGCAACTGCTGCGCGAGCGGCGAACGGCTCGCGCCGGCGGACTGCGCGAACAGTTGCGCATACATGCGATGAATGCGCGCGCGCGGCTGCACCGCGGGATTGATCGACACGGCCCATTTGTTGCGCACCTGACGCACGATCACGTCGGGCACCACGTAGTTGTCCTCGGCGCGGCCATAGCAGTTGCCCGGCTTCGGATCGAGCTTGCGCACGAGCGCGCAGGCGATCCGCAATGCTTCCGGGCTGCAGCCAATCTGCTTTTGCAATTCGGCCTGCTCGCGGCGTGCCAGCCGCTCCAGATGATGCTCGGCAATCTGCAATGCGACGTCGCGTCCCGGCGTATCGTCGGGCAGCGCATGAATCTGCAGCGCCAGACATTCCGACAGCGAACGCGCGCCGAGCCCCGGCCGGTCGAGCGATTGCACGAGACGCAGCGCGACCAGCAACTCTTCCTCGGTCAGCTCGGGTTCGAGATCGACGCTGTCGGCCAGATCGGCGAGCGATTGACGCAAATAGCCGTCGTCATCGAGTGCTTCGATGATGAAGCGCGCCACCGCGCGGTCGCGATCATCGAGACGGTACAGACGCAGTGCGTCGTGAAGTTGCTCGCGCAACGTCGGCTGCGAGCGCGCCCATTCGGCTGGATCGCTGCCGTCCGCGTCGCCCGATTGACGGGTCGAATTGCGCGAGCCGTAGTCGCCCGAAAAGTCGGCCGGCATATCGTCCGGTCCGGCGCTTTCGAGTGCCTCGCTGCCGACACTTTCCGCGGGCAACGTATCGGGCTCGGCGGCGGCCAGCGTATCGGTGGCGGGCAGCGCGCTCGCCTCTTCTCCCGGCGACGTGGTGGACAGCGCGACGTCCTCCGTCTCCGAGGAGTCGTATTCAAGGAACGGATTGGTATCGAGCGCCGTGCGCAGTTCCTGCTGGAACTCTAGCGCCGACAATTGCAGAAGACGCACCGATTGTTGAAGACGAGGCGTGAGTGCAAGCGACTGTCTTGCGCGCAGTTCGATTGAAGGCATTGGAGGAAATCCCGTTCGTTGGTAGCTGAAAGCTCGAAAGCCGTGTGCATTCTTCAGAGCAACAGTCGTACCAGTTCGCACAAGCCGCTGTTTTTCTTACGCTTTGTGCTGTCAGGCGCGCGAATTGCGCAGCGCCCGGACGCCCGTTTTTACAACGTCCCGGCAATTTCCGGTCCATTTCTTTACACCGCCGGCGATGTGGCGCTGTCCGTGTGGCCGTGCCGCTTCTCGTCCGCCTCTGCATCCGCTTCCGCGTTATTCATCAGGTCAAATCCCCCGCTGCAGTGGTTCGGGCGCGGCTCGCGCGTCCAGCCAATTCCATCATCGATCGGCACCCGGGTACGCTGCTTGCAACTCCCCGGGTGTGGACGGACGTTGGCTAGTGCAGGCACGGCATGCGCGTCTTGCAGAAGCCTTCGCCCGGTGTCGAGAAACGGGCCCCTGACGGTACCGTAGCGGCAACGACCCCACGTGTGTCATCAGCGGTTTCGACCGCGATCGGCCACCGGCAACAAGACCGCCATTTTGTTCAACACCCGAAGGAGAAACCATGAAGACGATCCAGCTTCTGAAGACCGCGGGCAGCATTGCTGCCGTCGCTTTTGCCCTGAACGCAACTGCGCAGACGACCGCGCCGCCTCCGGCGGCTTCGTCCGAATCGGTCGGCCAGCATATCGACGACGGCACGATCACGACCAAGGCCAAGGCCGATCTGCTGGCGGCGAAGAACGTCAAGTCGACGCATATCCATGTCAAGACCCGTAAGGGCGTCGTGTGGCTCACGGGTTCGGTGCCTTCGGCCGATGACAAATCGGCGGCGGGAGAAGTTGTTCAGAACGTCAAGGGCGTAGAGAGCGTGAAGAACCATCTGAAGATCGTCGCCGATTAATCGCGACTCATAGGGTTTGCGTGCATTCGGTGTAGTGGCGTAACGAAGAGAGCCGGCTCATGCCGGCTCTTCTTTTATAAGCTTTATATAAGCGATAAAACGACGGCCCGTGTCATCACAACACGGGCCGTCTTCTGCTGCGCTAACGCGTTAGCGCTTGTTAGTGCTTCATCGCCGCATACTGATCCCGCAGATCGCGCACCCGGTCATGCGTTTGCAGCACGCCGTGATATTGCCGCTCGACGATTGCGCGCACATCGGCCGGCAGGTCCTTTTCGAGCGCGTCGTGATAGTGCTTCTTCGCGACGTCCTCGCCCTTTTCGCACTCGGCGAGAATGGCATGGTCGCTGCGATCGGCCACGGCCGATCTGACGTCGACCCAGCCGCGATGCAGCGCGCCGGTCATGCTGCCGCCAGTTTCGGGCTTGCCGCCCATCGCCTGAACCGCGTCCTGCAACTCGCGCGCGCCGCGCGAGCAGTCTTCGGCATTGGAGCGAAACATCGCCTTCAGCTGTTCGTCGTGCGCATCCTCGGCTGCCTTGAGAAAGCCTTTTTCGCCGTCCTTCGACGTTTCGACCAGATCGTTCAGCACGGAAACAACGTTGGTAGTCATTCAATACCTCCAATGGTTTCGTTCACAGCGAATCCACCGTGCGGAGTTCGTTAGCGCATTGCGATCCAACGACCTCGCAAGCGGTGGGGTTCGGTGAATACGTCGCATGGGCCGTGCCTGGTGTATCGCGATGCGGGGCTTCCGGTGCAGCGCCGCACCGCACGATTCACGACTCGAATCACGCCCGCTTCTCGGCAAACTCGTTAAGCGGCTGCGGCGTCCGCAACGGATCGAAGTCGGCCCAGCGTCCCTGTTGCCAGCGGCCCGTCGCTTTCTCGATCGACACGCCGCCCGCGTCGCGCAGCACCCGCGCGGCGTCGAGCTGATTGTCCGGTGACACGTGCACCGCGACCAGCACGCCGGAGTCGCGCGACTCTTCGTGAAACGGAACCCGGTGACCGGCTGGGTCATGCTTGCGCGTGCGCGACATCGCGCCCACCAGCGAGCCGACATAAGCGCCCACGCCGGCTGCGATTAACGACACGAGCAATGGCGCGGAAAACGCCGCGAAAATGGCGACGCCGATTACCGCGCCGATCACCGCGCCAATGGTCACGCCCATTCCCGCGCCCTTCGGCGCGTCGCGCGCGCCGGGATCGGTACCGGTGTCGCCGCCGATCGGATAACGGGCATGCTGACCGCGCGGATTGACGAAAAACAGCGTGACGTCCTCCTCGACGAAACCTGCGTCGAAGAGCTTTTGGGCCGCGCTTTCCGCGGCTGGAAAGGTCGTAAAGCGTGCTGCGACGATGAGTGACATATGGCCTCCTTGCATCGTTGAACGGCGTTCGCGGACCCTGCTGCCGCCGCCCGTGCAGTTCGCCTGAGCGAGCGCGTTGCGGCGCGGCATACGGCGGCGCTAAGCGGTAGCGCCGCGATCCGGCTCCATGCCTTCGACTCTGAACAGTCCGCTATGCAACACTACGCCCTCTCCGTTGTTCTGGTCGAGTGCTTCCGCGCAGACCGAACGGATGCGCTGGCGGCCCTTGTCGTAGGCGGCGATCAACGCCGCTTCGAGCGCCGACTCGGCGCCGAAATGATCTTCCAGTGCTTCGGCGGTAATCGCGCACTCGACCGGTTCGCCGTCCACGCGCGCGATAAAACGAACCGTCAGGTTTGCGCCGTCGAACGCCGGTGTGTCGTCGGGAAAATTGATCTGCATAAGAGAGTCCTCATAGGCAGGGCGCGGAGCGATCGCGTTCATGACGAACCCTTCATCTGGCCGGCGAGTTGCTGCGCCATCTCGAGGTGATGTTTGATGATCGGCAATGCCTGCTTTGCCGCGGCCTTCAACTGCGCGTCGGTACCGCTTTCGCTTTGCTGCTGGAACAGATCGACCGCGCGCTGATGCGCTTCCACCCCCACCTGCTCCACATAGGCCTGATCGAACGCAGTGCCCTTCAACGTCTGCAGCTTGCCGACCAACGCGGAGTCCGCTGAAGGCGTCGGCTTAAAGCCCTTCTTCGACACCAGCTCGGCCATGCCGTGAGACAGCTTCGTGTGGTCCTTGATCATCTGCTGCGCGAATTTCTTCACGTGCGGATCCTGCGAGTTTTTCAGCGCGATCTTGCTGGCGGCGATTTCGGTTGCATCGGACTTCGACGCTTCCAGCACGAACTGCTGATCCGCCGGCGACAGCTTCGTCTCATGGGCCGGCGCGGCACTCGCAGGGGCATCGCTCGCCTGCGCGCGGGCGCTGTCGATCGCCGCGGCGCTCAGCCCGAAAGCGGCTAGCGCTGCAGTCAATACTTGTAGGGAATACCGGAATTTCATGCATTTTCTCCCTGTTGATCCCTGTCGATTCAGCGCGACGTCAGCGCTCGGAAAGCGTCGGCGCGCCGCGCCGGATCCACCACTTCACCACTGCTTCTATGCCGCCTTGCGTTTGCCCAGTTGCGCAATCAAGGTCTTGTTGAAAGCGGGAATGTCGTCGGGCTTGCGGCTCGAAATCAGATTGCCGTCCTCGACCACTTCCTGATCCACCCATGTGCCGCCCGCGTTGCGGATGTCATCCTGCAGGCTGGGCCAGCTCGTCACCGTGCGTCCCTTGATGATCCCCGCCGATACCGGCAGCCACGTGCCGTGGCAGATCACCGCGATCGGCTTCTTCGCATTGTTCGCGGCCTGCACGAAAGCCTGCGCGCGCGGCAGCAGACGAATCGCATCGCCATTGACGACGCCGCCGGGCAGCACGACCGCGTCGTAGTCGTCGGGGTTCGCCTGATCGAAGGTCGTGTCGACCGCGACCGCGTCACCCTTGTCGACGTGTTTGAAGCCCTGGATTTTGCCGGGCTTCGCCGAAATCACGTGCACGGTGGCACCCGCGTCGGCGAGCGCGCGTTTCGGCTCGACCAGTTCGGCCTGCTCGAAGCCATCCATCGCCAGTACTGCCACCTTGTAGCCGTTCAGTGCATCAGTCATGCGTACTCTCCTTCGTGCGCTTCGCGCGGCGGCGCGTGGGCGTTGCTGTTGCCTTTGCCTTTGCTTGTCGCTTGTCATGGGTAGGCATGGCATAAGCAGGGCGCGGCGCCGTTAAAACGGTGGTCAGCAAAACACGTGCCTATCTGTGCGTGCCCTACGCCCAGCGTGTGCACGGTGTTTCACCGGGTTGGATTGGTCGAAATGCGGCTTTCCCGCGTTCGTCGTCTCTACTGCTTCGCTTATGAGCCGGCTCAGGCGCCGCTTTCGTCTTCGCTCGAAAGGTCTTCGCCGGGCGGCACGCGCGGATCGACCACGTGGTCCGTATCGATGTCGCGGTCCGGTTCCAGCGTCGAATCGCCATCGGCCGATGCGCGCTCGCCGGTGCCGGCGCGGTCGGTGTCGCTGCCGAGTTCGGAGTCGCCGGTTTCGAGTGCGTGATTGTCGAGTTCCGAATCGACATCGAATTCGTGACGCTTCGCGCCGGCGACATCGCTGCCGCTGTCGGACGAATCGCTGGGGCCGAGCGCGCCGGTCGTGCCGGCCGTCTGCTTGACGATGTGCTGCGGCTCTTCATCGGGATTCAATGTGCTGCTCATGGAAGCTCCCTGTTCGGTTGATCACCATCACGGTGGCGCAAGGACCGTTCCGCTGGGTGTATTCGATGGCTGCGCAACGACGTTGCACCGGCAGCGCATCGACGCCCCATTGGCATCCCACTTGCTTCCCGCCGATCCATCACCGCGCGCTCGCCTTGTGCGGGCTGACGCGAACCGAACAGGCTTGAAACTTCTACCTGCAACGATGGCCACAGCAACGCATTCCACCGGCGCGACCAGCGCATCGCGCAGCCCCGCCATGACGAACGGCACGCCACCTCCGGCGCCGATGCCAGCGGGTCTGCGCCATGCCGACGACACCCGACCCGGCTACACACGCAAGCGCGGAAAGGAAAAGGACGGCTTCGTCTATTTCGACGCGAACGGCAAGCGCATCGTCGATGCGGACGAAATTCAACGCATCAACGCGCTGGCGATTCCGCCCGCCTACGAGGACGTATGGATCTGCGCCGATCCGCGCGGCCATCTGCAGGCGACCGGCCGCGATGCGCGCGGCCGCAAGCAGTACCGCTATCACCCGCGCTGGCGCGAAACGCGCGATGCCGACAAGTACGAGCGCATGGCCGAATTCGGCCGCGCGTTGCCGAGGATTCGCGCCCGTGTCGCGCGCGATCTGAAACTGCCGGGCATGCCGGCCGACAAGGTCGTCGCGACGATCGTGCAGTTGCTCGACACGACGCTGGTACGCATCGGCAACGCAGAATACGCACGCGACAACCAGTCGTACGGACTGACGACGCTGCGCAAGAAGCATGTGAAGATCGAAGCCGGCCAGTTGCGCTTCCGGTTTCGCGGCAAAAGCGGCATCGAACACGACGTGACGATCGACAATCCGCGCATCATGCGTATCGTGCGGCGCTGCGCGGAATTGCCGGGACACGACCTGTTCCAGTATCTCGACGACGACGGCATGCGCCACACGGTCGGCTCGGCCGATATCAACGACTACCTGCGGCGCGCGAGCGGCGCGGATTTCACCGCGAAGGACTACCGCACGTGGGCCGGCAGCGTGTATGCGCTCGCCGCGCTGCGGCGCCTGATGTGCGAGAGCGCCGCGCAGGCGCGCCGTCATCTCGTCGCGACGGTGAAGGACGTCGCGGCGTTGCTGCGCAATACGCCCGCGGTATGCCGGCGCTGCTATATCCACCCGGCGATCATCCGTGCGTTCGAGGCCGATGAACTGCAGAGCCTCGTGCCTCATCCGTCACGCCGCGGCCTGAAGGTCGACGAAGTCGCGTTGGCGGCGCTGCTCGCGCAGGCGGAAAAACGCGCGGCGAAACTCGCACGCGAAGCGGGTGCGAAAGGCCGCAAGACCCGCAAGTCGTCGATCGACGACAGCATCGATGGCGCGTTGACCAGCTTGCTGAAGAAATCGCGCGCGGTGCGGAAGAAAGCTGCCGGCGCGAAAGAGAACGGCACTACGCGACGCGCGCGGAGCGCTGCCGGTGCTCGCTCGCGCGATGTTGCGCGGGCGGTGAGCGCGGAGGCGAAGTCCGCCGTTCAGCGGTAGCGCTGGGAATGCGATGCATGGGCGCGATACGACCGCGATACGTCTGCGTGCTACGACACGCGTAGCGACCTTCGTTGCGATACCCGCGGTTCGGGGAGCGACGGCTGTCACACGCTCGCGAATCATTCGCGGCCTTCGGCTTCGTTCACGGCATTCGCTCAGACTTCTTCCTCGAACGCAGCCATCACGAGCCACACGTCGCGCTCGCCGTCGCGTATCTCCGCCGCGAGCGCGTAAGCATCGCGGGGACTGCATACGCTCGCCAATGCGTCATGCGCGATTTCGCCGTTGTCGAATACACGCTCCGACAGCGGCCTCACTTCCTGCTTGCCCTCGAACATCCGCTGTTGCTTGCGATACACGAGCGTCTCGGATTTCCAGTGACGAAAACATTCACGCACGTGTGCAAAATCACCACCACAGACATTCGCCTGGTAATGCACTTTTTTCACCACAATCAATCTCCCGCGATGCAGGCGTGGGCCGCCGCGACGATGCGCACGGCAACGAAGCATCGTTGCCGCATCGCCTGGGGCCACTCCCTGCATCGATCCAGCGCTACTGCCCCTTCGTGTCGCTGCTCGCGTTCGCGCCGGGCATATTCGTCGAATCATTCATCGGCTTCTTCTTCGACTTCGACATGGGATGCTGCTTCATCGTCGAGCCCGAACCCGCGGCCGCACCGGCTGCGTTCGATGACGGCTCGTTGCCGGCGGTAGGTGCCGCGGTCGCCGCGCCGTGCGCGTTGCCCGAGCCGGTGCCGCCATTGCCGTTACCGCCGCCGGTCTGCGCAAGCGCCGCACCTGATGCTGCCGAAGCGATGAGACACGCCGCGAGCAGCCACGTCTTTGGATAGGGGTGCATCGATATTCTCCCTGGTGTACGCACGATCATCTACGCGCGAGTTGACTTCGCAGTTCCGCACTGCCGTCAGTGAAGTTCGAGCAAGGCCTATGCCGCGCTGCACGTGCGCGGCATGTCCCGCGGCATGTCCAATACCCTGGCACTGCGGGGCTATGGCTCGCACGCGCCCCCCTATTTGCAGTAGTCGCGACGAAAAAATTTCAAACGGCCTTGCATGCGTGCACATTCCGATCGCCTCCGTCAAAAATCCGTTGCCCGTTGCACAACGAACGCACGACATGCACAGCACATTAGCTATCCGGAACAATCGAAGGAACGGCCGTTGCTCAAACGTCGATACCCCTAACCTTTGACAGGAGTCACATCATGGTCAACCCGACCCAGACGCAAGGCGCGAACATCGTCGGCAAGGGCAGCGCAACCGCGGAAGGCCCCGGCCCGGATGTGATGGCCGCGGACACGCTCGACGGCAACAAGGTGATCAGCAGCGACGGCGAGGACATCGGCAAGGTCAAGGACATCATGCTCGACGTCCGCTCGGGCCGCATCGCTTATGCGGTGTTGTCGAGCGGCGGCTTCCTCGGCATCGGCGACAAACTGCTCGCCATTCCATGGCATGCGCTGACGCTGGATACGGAGCAGAAATGCTTCGTGCTGAATATGACGGCCGAGCGCGTGAAAAATGCTCCGGGCTTCGACAAGGATCACTGGCCGTCGATGGCGGATCAGACGTGGGCCACCTCCGTGCATCAGTACTACGGCAGCGAACCGTACTGGGGCGACGATGTGTATAGAGGCCGCGACGACCTCGGCGCCGGCGCGATTGCCCCAGGATCGTCGGATGCGCCCGAGGCCGGTGGCTTGAAGCTGTGATTTCGCCCACCTTTCGCCCACAGATCCGCGCCGCCGCTGAGGAAAGCGGCAGCGCGGCAACGCGAAAACCCGTCAACTCTGGAGACGACACGATGGCCACCCGTAAGCGCAGTAGCAAATCGAAGCGCCCGGTTTCGCGGGGCAAATCGGGACGGCCACCGCGTCAGCGTCATGCTCAGGCACACGCCGCTCATCGCGCGAAAACCGCGAAATCGGGCGGCTCGCACAGCGGGCAAAAATGGTCGCATTACGTGATGGAAACAAGCGACGCGATGGACATTCAGAAAGATATTTTCAAAACCGGCACCGCGGAATCGATCGCGCAATCGTTGAAGCGTTCGTCGAGCACGAGCCGCCGTCGTAAAGGCACGCCGTTTCAATCGGCGATGTCGATGTTGAATTTTTATATCAACCGCGCCGGCAGGAATCTGCCGAAGGAGCGTCGTGATACGCTGCAGCGGGCCAAGCGTGAGTTGCGGGAGGCGTTTGGGCGTGGGCCTCGGTGAGGGTGGCGCGACAGCTTCAACGCTTCAAATACCTTGAAACCCATCACCGCATGAACCCGGCCAAAACCGGGTCCATGCATTTCTACGCGACGCAAAACCGCGCTCCAAGCGACCGAACACGCTCGCGAACACGGCATGAAGCAATCAACCAAACCCAACCTCAAACCCCACTCCCCCCCACCGTACGCTGACTCTTCCACTGCCCCTGCTGCACCTCGAACAACGTATAAGGCGGCTTGATCAGATCCCCATGCGGGTCGAACGCGATCTTCCCCGTCACCCCCGTCACGTTCACCTTCGGGAAAGCCGCGACGATCTTCGCGCGATCGAGCGAGTCCGCGCTCTGGATCGCCGCGATCATCGCCAGCGCCGCGTCATACGCGAACGGCGCGTACAGCTCGACATCCTGGTTGAAGCGCGCCTTGTAGCGCTTGCCGAACTCCTGCGCGGAGGGCAGCTTGTCGAGCGCCGGCCCCGGTTCGAGATCGCGCGTGCCCTCGCCCGCGTTGCCCGCGATCTGCAGGAACGCATTGCTCTTTAACGCGCCCGCGCCGAACAGCTGCGCCGGCATGCCGAGCGAGCGCATCTGCTTGACCAGCATCGCGCCCTGTTCGTCGAGCCCGCCGAAGAAAATCAGGTCGACGTTCTTCTGCTTCAGCGAAGTCAGGATCGCGCGCAGATCGACGGCCTTGTCGTTGGTGAATTCGCGATCGACGACATTACCGTTCGCCTGCTTCGCGCCTTTCTCGAACGCATCCGCGAGACCCTGGCCGAACGCGGTGCGATCGTCGATGATGCCGATGCGCTTCGCCTTCAACTGCTGCACCGCGAACTCGCCCGCGATCACACCGCCCACGCCGTCATGGCCCATCGTGCGAAACACGTTCGTGAAACCTTGCGCGGTCAGAGCGGGATTGGTCGAGCCCGGCGTGATCATCGCGACGTTCGCGCTGTGATACACGGCCGAGGCCGGAATGCTGCAGCCGGAGTTGTAATGGCCGATCACGCCGACCACGCCGTCGTCGACCAGCTTCTGCGCGACCTGAATCGCGATGCGCGGGTCGGCCTGATCGTCCTGCACGTCGAGCACGTACTTGACGGGTTTGCCGCCGATCATCGGATGCTTCGCGTTGGCTTCGTCGATCGCGAGCTGCGCACCATTCTGCAGATCCTTGCCGACCCGCGCGACCGGTCCGGTCAGCGGTCCGACAAAACCGATCTTGACGATTTGCGGCTCGGCGCCGTACGACGGCGCATGCGCGCACAAGACCCCAAGGGCGAGTGCGACAACCAGATTTCTGCGTTTCATGATGTCCGTCCTCTTCCGAGCAGAAGTTGCGGTGGTTAAAAACGACGCGGGCTATAAGGCGCGAGATCGACTGGCGGCACGCGCCCCGCCACCAGATCGGCGACGACGCTGCCCGTCACGCCGCCCAGCGTGACGCCCAGATGCTGATGTCCGAATGCATAGACGACGCGCGGCGACGCGCTCGACGCTCCGACGACCGGCAGGCCGTCGGGCAGGCTCGGCCGGAACCCGAGCCATTGGCTGTCCGGTTGCGGCAATTGCGGCAGCGCGCGTTGCGCGGAGCGCGTGATCAGATCCAGCAGCGCCGCGTTGCGCTGTGTGCCATAGCCGCCGAGTTCGACCGTGCCCGCCGCGCGGATGCCGCCGTCCATCGGCACCATGTAGAAGCCGCGTTCGGCCCAGCCGCACGGCCGCGAAATCAGCGCCGACGTGTCCGGAAAACGCACGTGATAGCCGCGCTCGGTATCGAGCGGCACGCGGTCGCCGCATTGGCGCGCGAAGCGCCCCGAAAACGCGCCGGTGCAGACGATCGCCTTTTCCGCGTCGTACGTGCTCCCAGCTTCGTCGACGATGCGCACGCTCGCGCTGCTCGGCTCCAGCGAGCGAACCGCAATGCGCTCGTGCCTCAGACCACGCGTGAGCAGCGCTGCGTGCAGCGCCTGCAGAAAACCGCGTGGGTCGCTCAGAAACCAGCTGTCGTTGAACAGCGTGCCGTGCGCGAAGATCGGCGCGAAATTCGGTTCGAGCGCGGCGATACCCGCGCGGTCGAAGTGCTCGAAGCGCACGCCGAGCGAACGGCGCAACGCGAGCGATGGCTGCGCGGCGTCGAACGACGCCTCGTTCGAATACAGGTACAGACATTCGCGTGGCCGCACGAAGCGCGACAGATCATCAGTGGCGAGCATCTCGCGATAGCCGTCGAACGCCCGCGACAGCAGGCTCGCGAGCGACCGCGCGCTGTGCTCGTAGCGACTCGGCATCGATGCGCACAGAAAGCGCGCGAGCCACGGCGCGAGCTGCGGCAGATAGCGCCAGCGAATCCGCAGTGGGCTGGTCGGCGAAAACAGGAAGCGCGGCAGATTGCGGAACACGTCCGGGTTGTTCACCGGAATGCAGCCGTAGTTCGCGAACGTGCCGGCGTTGCCGTATGACGTCGCTTCGCCGGGACCGAGCGCGTCGAACAGCGTGACGCGATGGCCGTCGCGCATCAGCCAGTAGGCGCTCGACAGGCCGACGAAGCCCGCGCCGAGAACGGCGACTTCGCTCATGGCCGTGACCCGCAGGCTGAAGGCGAAGGGACCGGAGCTGCGGCGAATGCATCGACCATTGCAAACGTGCTGTGCTGCTCTGTCACAACCGTGTCCTCCTGTACTACAGTTCGGGGGCGCCTTTTGATGCAGCACCGTACAAAGCCCGCATCAATACTCACACAAAGATTTTTTGTGTGCAATTAATTTACCTTTGTGTGGACTTAGGGACTTTCCCCGAGCTATCGGCCGCGGCGCTGGAAAATATCTAAACAATCGCTTGCCGAATCGGCTTAAAACCGGTTTAGTATCGGCTATGCGAGCACCGTGCAGCGCGCCACACAGCCAGCTTTGTACGGTCGACCACGTTTTTTGTATGGAGATTTACGCTGGTGAAGATCGCAACTGACCACACAAATGGGGAAGAAATCCTCCAGACAAAGGGGCGGCAAGCGACCTATCTCGAAGTGTCACGCAGCCTCGAGGAAAAGGTCCGCAGCGGCCTCTATCCGCCGGGCAGCCGCCTGCCGCCGCAGCGCGAGCTTGCGTCGGAACTCGGCCTGAACGTGTCGACCGTGTCGCGCGCTTACAAGGAGTTGCAGGCGCGCGGGCTGATCGTCGCCAGTAAGCGGCGCGGCTCGATCGTCACCGGCGGTGCGATGCCGGCCGTGCATACGCGCAACAACGGTGCGCCGGCAACCGGTGAGTCCGGCGCGCAGGCCAATGCGAACGCGGTGCTCGACCTGACCGTCAACCGTCCCGCGACCGGCGAATTCCTGACGCAGCTCGCGCGCACGATGGCGCACATCGCGCACGATCCGCGTTATCCGGAGACCCAGGAATATCAGCCGCCGCAAGGGCCCGACTGGGCGCGCGCGGCGGGCGCCGAATGGCTCGCGGCGCCCGGCTTCACGCCCGGCGCGGAGAACGTGGTCGTCACCAGCGGCGCGCAGCATGGGCTCTATGCGGTGCTGAGCAGCCTGATGGGTCACGAAGGCGTGATTCTGTCCGACCAGTTGACCTACTACGGTTTGAAAGCGCTCGCGCCGGTGTTCCAGTTCGAACTGGTCGGCATTCCGAGCGACGACGAAGGACTGCTGCCCGATCGTCTCGAAGACGCGTGCCGGCGTATGCGCGTGAAGGCGATCTTCACGGTGCCGAATCTGCAGAATCCGACCGTCGTCACGATGAGCCTCGAGCGACGCGTAGCGCTTGCCGATATCGCGCGCCGGCATCACATCGCGATTATCGAAGACGACGTGTACGGCGCGCTGCTGCAAGCGCGGCTGCCGACGATCGCGAGCCTGTGTCCGGAGCTGACGTTTCACATTACGTCGACCTCGAAGATTCTCGCGCCGGGGCTGCGTATCGGCTATCTGTGCACGCCGGCGCATGGCGCGGCGCTCGCGGCCGAAGCGGTGCGCACGACCGCGTGGATGCCCGCGCCGCTGTCGACGCTGATCGCCACGCGCTGGATCGAGGACGGCACCGCGCGCACGATCCTCGACGCACAGCGCGACGAGTTGCGCGCGCGCCAGCAGATCGCGCGCGAACTGCTGCCCGCCGAGCATCTGAATAGCGATCCCGCCTGCATGTTCGTGTGGCTGCGCGTGCCGCCGCCGTGGCGCTCGGATGACTTCGCGGCCAATGCGCTCGCGCGCGGCGTCAATACGATGCCGGCGTCCGCGTTTGCCGTCGATCGTTCGACGGTCGAGCACGGCGTGCGCATCAACCTGGCCTGCGCGGCCTCGCGCGAGCAGTTGACGCGCGGTCTGCAGATTCTCGCGCACACGCTGCGCGATCGGCCGCGCGCGCTGTTCGGCACGATCTAGCGCGCCCTTTCGTGCGATGCCGCGAGCGCGTGCACGTTGAGTGCACGCCGTGCGCACCCCTCTGCATGCGCCCCATGCGCGATCCGTTGAGCGGCACGAAGCGGAGTCGCTAGAATTGGGCTCCTTGATGCGACACGGCGACGAGCCGCCTTGATCCGATGACTCCGTCCGACGATTCCCGGCGTGCCACGCGCACGCACGCCACCGATGCGCTGTTCGCGTTCCTCAAAACGCTGCCGCTGGGCGACCGGCTGATCGAGGGCGGCTTCATGGCCGTGCAGGCCGTCGCGGGCGCGAGTCTCGCATTCGGTATCGCTCGCGCGCTGCATACCGAGCAGGCGTTCTGGGCCGCGATTACCGCGATCGCGGTGAGCCAGCACAGCTATATCGACACTCGCAAGCTGTCGCGCGATCAGTTCATCGGCGCGATGGTGGGCGGCTTGTGCGGCCTCGTCGGCACCCTTGCGGGCGGCGGCCATTTTGCTGCTTATGCGGCGACGGTGGCCAGCGCGATCCTGATCTGCTGGATCGTCAATGTGGGCAGCGCGGCGCGCCTCGGCGGCATCACCGCGACGATCATGCTGCTGGTGCCGGGCATCGGGCCGGTGTGGGACAAAGCGTTTTTACGGCTTGCCGAAGTCACGCTCGGTACGGTGTGCGCGCTGCTGGTCGCGCGGCTGATGGCGTCGATCGAGCAGCGCGCGTTCAGCAAGCCGAAGCAGCCTGAATAGAGGATGCTTCCGATAGCGGTGCATTTCTTCGGTGGGTGTTGCTGAGCCTCGTGTGGGTCTGCCAGGCATCGGCAGTCAACACTACGCACGAGTCGCTGCCGCCGCGCGCCAAACTACTAAAGCGCGGCCGAACCACAATTTCACGCAGACCCGATTGCCGCGCAGGCCGCCGCCAGGTCTTCCAGTGCAGTTCCAACCGCCTTGAACACGGTAATCTCGTCAGCGGAGCGCCGGCCATCATGCTGCTTGCGGCACAGCTGCGCGAGACGCGCCTTGACCGACTCCGCGGCGAAAACGCCCGCATTGATCGGTTCGAGCAGATCCCCCGCTTTCAGCAGCGCCTCATCGGTATCGATGAAAACCGACGTGCCGACATAGCAATCGTTGTCGCTCTCGCGCATCGTCGGCGTGAAGCCGCCGATCAGATCCAGGTGCGTGCCCGGTCGAAGCCACTTGCCGTGAATCAGCGGACTCGTCGACAACGTTGCACACGAAACGATATCCGCTTGCGCGACCGATGCTTCGAGGTCCGTTGCCACGGTCGCCACGATGCCGGCACGGTTGAGGTTTTCCGCCAGCGTCGCCGCGCCTTCGGGATTGATATTCCAGACCATCACCTTCTGGATCGGACGAACGGCCCGGTACGCTTCCGGAATCAGCGAACCGACACGTCCACTGCCGAGCACAAGCAGCGTGGTCGAATCGGGCCGGCTCAGAAAGCGCGCGGCGAGCGCCGACGCCGCCGCGGTACGCCGCGATGTAATGGTGTCGCCGTCGAGCATCGCGAGCGGCGCGCCGGTATTCGCGTCGTACAGCATGTAGGTCGAATGAAGTCCCGGCAAACCCGACGTTGCGCGATTGTTCGGATAGATCGCGACCGTCTTCACACCAAGCTTTCCGCCTTTCTGCCAGGCCGGCATCAGTAGAAGCGTGCCATCGGAGTCGCCCGCGGGCGACTCGATTTTGTGCACATGTCGCAGCGGTACTTCGCAACCCTCGATAAACATCGCTTCAAGCGCGTCGATAAGTTCGGGGGCCGGCAGACGGGCGCTCGTTTCACGTTGGTCGATGATCTGCATCAATGTTCCTGGGCAATGTTGCTGTGTAGCGAATGCGTTGTGTTCAGTTGAATTCAGTTGAATCGTGCCGGAGAAAAGGCACCAAGGTCGATCGGTGCCGGCCGGTCCGCCAGTTGCGTCGCGATGAGTTTTCCGGTGACGGGCCCCAAGGTCAGCCCGAGGTGACCGTGGCCGAACGCGAACAGGCAATTTCGATGTTGGGCCGACCGGCCGATAACCGGCACCGAATCGGGAACCGATGGCCGGAACCCAAGCCAACGGCTATTGATACGCGCGTCGGCGAGCGACGGCACCGTATTGCGTACCGCCGCCAAAGTCCGTTCGATTTTTTCGTAGCGGGGCAACGCGTGCAGGCCGGCAAATTCCACGCTGCTGGTCATGCGCAGGCCGTCTTCCATCTGCGATAGCACGATCGACTTTTCCTGCCACAGCAAAGGCGCACGCAGCACGGGGGCGGCGCCAACATCGAGCATCAGATGATAGCCACGCTCGGTATCGAGCGGCACGGTGTCGCCGAGGGCGGCAGCGAGACGTTTCGACCAGGCGCCGCCGGCAACGATAAAGTCGTCCGCGTCGATGCGACTGCCTGCTTCGGTCAGCACGCCACGCACTGCCCCGCGCTCCTGCCGGAACTCGCTCACGACTCCGTCCACGAAGCGAACGCCGCTTGCCTGGCATTGCGCCGCGATGCTGGCGATATAGCGTCCGGGGCTCGACACGTGATAGCAGTCGCTAAACAGCGTCGCGGCTTCGAAAACGCCGTCGAAACCCGGTGCAAGGTCGGCCAGCTCGGCGCTCGACAGCTCGCGCATACCGATGCCGAGATCAGCCAACATGTCCCGCTCGCTCGAACCTGTGCGCGACGGAGCCTTCTGCCATGCTTTTATCCAGCCGGTGTGCGTCAGCATGTCCGCCGTGCCGCAAGCGTGCGCGATGTCCTGGTGTGCCGCCAGCGCGCCGGACATCAGCGCATGCAGCCCCTGCATCGCCCGATGCACGCTTGCCGATGAACTGGACAACGCGAATCGGATGAGCCAAGGCAGCAGCGCGGGAAAATAGCGCCAGCGCACCGTCAGCGGACTCTCGCGGGACAGCAGCAGCCTGGGCAGTTCGCGAATCAGTTCGGGCGTCGCGAGCGGAAGCTGCTCGCAAAAAGCGAGCACGCCTGCGTTACCGAAGCTGGCCCGGCCCTCGGCGACACCCGGATCGACGATCGTCACGTCGAAGCCTTCGCGCCGCGCATAGAACGCGCAGCTCAACCCGACCACTCCGCCGCCGATCACGACCACCCGTCGTTGCATGCTTACGTCTCGCGAAATGCGCTGCCGCGCTATTTAAGCTCGGCTTTAGCCGTTTCTTCCAGCGTCAGGATAAAGACGCCGCCAACCACCGCCGCCGCGATCACGTAGTACGTCGGCGCGAGCGGCGACTGAAATGTCTTGATGAGCCACGTCGCGATAAACGGCGTGAAGCCGCCGAACACCGCCACCGACACGCCATAGCCGATGCCGAGCCATTGCGAGCGGATCCGCGTCGGAAACAGTTCGGCGACGGTCGCGCCCGCCGCGCCCGAGTACATCGCGAGCAGGCAGGTAAACAGGAAGATCGTCGCGACATACACCGGGGTCGTCACGCCGCCGAGCAGCATCGTGAACAACGGGTATGTCAGCACGGCGGTGCCGGCGCAACTCGCCAGCAACACCGGCTTGCGTCCGATCCGGTCGGACACGTAGCCGAAGGTCGGAATCAGCAGCACGTACAGCACCAGCGCGACTGTATTGGTCTTGAACACGATCGGCGCTGGCATATGCAGGTAGCGCTGCGCGAACGTCGTCATGTACGTGAGGAAGATGTAGTACGCGACGGACCAGAAAATCAGGAAGATGCCCGCTTTCGTCGCGAGCTTCCAGGCCGGCGGATGGTCGAGCATCACCGCTTCGACGCTGGTCGTCTTGATCGCCTCTCGAAACGCCGGCGTCTCGTCGACACCGCGCCGCAGCCAGTAACCGATCGGTCCAACCAGCATGCCGAGCAGGAACGGAATGCGCCAGCCCCATGCCTGCAGCTCCGCGGGCGTCAGCGTCGTCGCGATCAGCGTCACGCTGCTCGAACCGAGCAGCAGCCCGCATCCGCTCGCGACCGACTGCAGGCTGCCGACGAGGCCGCGCTTGCCGCGCGGCGCCCATTCCACCAGATACGACAGCGCGGTGGTGCCCTCGCCGCCCGCGGACAAGCCTTGCACCAGACGCGCCAGCACCAGCAGCGCCGGCGCCAGCGTGCCCCACGTCGCGTAGGTGGGCATGATGCCGACGAGGCCGGTCACGGTCGCCATCACGAGCATGGTCAGTGTCAGCGATGCCTTGCGGCCGTGGCGATCCGCGTACGCGCCGAACACGAGGCCGCCGAGCGGCCGCGCGAGAAAGCCCACGCCGAAGGTCGCGAACGCCGCGAGCAGCGACGTGGTGGCGTTGTCGCCCGGAAAGAACGCCTCGCCCAGGTACTTCGCGAGATAGCCGTACGTGACCAGGTCGTACCACTCCAGCGTGCTGCCGATGCCCGCGGCGATCGCCGCGCGGCGCACCGTGTTGCGCGAGACGGCCGGCGCGGCCCCGTCGATCGAAATCGCTTCCATGACGCTTCTCCGGATCGTGTGATCAGCCCCACACCGCGCGATACACGCGCAGCCAGTTTTCGCCGAGGATCTTGCGGATCTCGGCCTCGTGGAAACCGCGCCTCACCAAAGCTGCCGTGAGCGCCTGCATCGTCGCGGGGGTTTCGATGCCCTCGGGGTAGTAGTACGGCGGCGGCGGATACGATTCGCCGGTCCAGTTGCCGACCGCGACCTGGCGCTCGTACAGCGCGAGCGCGACGTCGTCCGGACAGATCGGCGCCTGGCCCGCGTAGTAGTCGATGCCGAGCCCGACGTGATCGATGCCGATGTGCTCGGCGATGTACGCGATATGGTCGATGAACTGATCGAGCGTGGGCCGCTTGGTCTTCGCGACGAAGGCCGGGAAGCCGACCACGCCGATCACGCCGCCGCTCGCGGCAATCGCCTTGTACAGGTCGTCACCTGCGTTGCGCGGCACCGAATGCACGCCGCGCGCATTGGCGTGCGACAGGATCACCGGCGCGCTCGAATGTTCGATTGCATCGAACGACGTGCGAACGCCGGTATGCGCGACGTCGACGATGATGTTCAGTTCGTTCAGCCGCCGCACGACGGCCTTGCCGAAGCGGCTCAGGCCGCCGTCGACTTCTTCCTCGCAGCCGTCGCCGACGTGGCAGCGCTTGTTGTACGTGAGCTGCACGACGCGCAGACCGAGCGCGTGATACGCATCGAGAATGTCGACGCTGCGATCGAGCGGCTCGGTGCCCTGGAAGTGCATGATCAGGCCGAGTTTGCCGCTGCGCTTGGCCTCGACGATGTCGTCGGCGCGCAGCACCATCATCAGATCGTCGAGTTCGCGGCACAGCTTGCGCCACATCGCAAATTTGAGGATGGCTTCCGCGCTCGTGCTCGACTTCGCGGGAACCGTGGGCGCGACCGCCGTGAAACCGCCCTGCCGGTAAAGCTCCAGATGCTTCGGCTCTTCCGACAGCAACGGACAGGTCGCATCAATGACGATTGCATCAGCGTGCAGTTTCTCGACGTCCGGACTCATTCGAACCTTCCCTTTTTAGCAAAGTACGAAGCCCATACTACATGAACAAATTTCGTATACGCAAAAATGTTTCATGCTTTATGAGTTCGGCGATACCAGCGGACAGGCAAACAAAAAGCCCGTCGAAACGGGCTTTGGCAATGCATGGAACTGATTGACGCGTGGCTGGCGATCAGAGCACGGCGTGAGAGCAGACCCATAAAACCTTCGCATCTTCCGGACCGCCGGACACGCATGCGTGACCCATCGTGCTGTCGAAGTAGACGGAGTCGCCTTTGTGCAGGTTCGTCGGCGCGTAGAACTCGGTGTTGAGGATCACCGAACCCTCGAGCACATAGATGAATTCCTCGCCATCGTGACGCAGCAGTCCCCGAAATTCGCCGATGCTGTGCGCTTTGACGACGGTCACGAGCGGCACGAAACGCTTGTCGGAGATATCCGCGTTCAGCAGTTCGTAGCGGTACTGAGGCGACTCGTGCGTGACCCCTTCGCCATTGCGCGTGATGCTTCTGCGTCCGACCGGAATTAGCCGTGGGGCCTGCGCGAACAGTTCGCTGACATCGACGTTCAAGCCTAAAGCGAGCGCCGCGATCTTTTCGTACGTCGGCGAAAGCTGGCCGTTTTCGATCTTGGACAACGTGGAAGCGGAGATGCCGACGCGCTCGCTGAGTTGCTGCAACGTCAGACTGGCGCGCGTGCGCAGGCGTTTGAGCGTGGTCGGAAGCACACTGGTTTGAGCGGCTTGGGCGCTGGCTTCCTGGCGCTCCTGCACATCGGTAATCTGCTCGCTCACCATTTCCCCCTCACGCTAACGCAGCTTGCCAATACGAAAATTCGTGTCGTATATGATAACACCGGGTCTTGGTGGGAAATTGCCGCATGTGCCCGCCTCAAGCCTCCACTGCATCATCCGCCTCCGTACGGCGCCGGTAACGCCCCGGCGTCACGCCGACACTCTGCGCAAACGCCTTGCCGAATGCCGCCTCCGACTGATAGCCGACCGTTTCGCCGATCTCCGCGGCACTGCGTTGCGTTCGCAACAGCAGATCGCAGGCGATCGTCATGCGGATCTGCGTCAGAAACTCCATCACGGTGACGCCCGCGCGCTCGTTGAAATGACGCGCGTATGTCGCGCGCGACATCGCCGCACGCTCGCCGAGTTCGGCGATCGTCCATGCGCGCTCGGGCGCGTCGAGCATCGCCTGCACCGACGCGCCGAGGCGCGCGTCGGTCAGCAACGCAAGCACGCCGGCGCCATTCGCACTGCCCTCGCCGTGCACGCGCAGCGCCATCGCGAACAGCGCCTGGCTCAGCGCGGTGACGATCGCCAATGCGCCCGCCTGACGCCGCTCCGCTTCGCCGCGCATCAGCGCGATCAGCGTTTGCAACGCGCCGAGCGTCTGCGCGCCGCCGAGCGATACGTGCAGCGGATCGGGCAGCGCATTGAGCAGCAGCGCCGATGAACCGGGTGCGTAGACGAAACGCCCGCACAGCAGATCGACATCGGTGTGGATGGACGCCGGCACGGCGCTGCCGTCGCTGCCTGATTTACCGTCAGCGTCAGCGCCACCGCCGTCGTTGCGCCGCAGGGGCAGCATGCCGTCGTGGCCGACTGTCATCACCGCGCCGCCGGTCGAGCGCTTCACGTCGCGCACCCGATGCGCGGCGCCGCGCGGAAACAGCATGAAGTCGCCGGCTCGCAATTCTACTTGCGCGCCGTCGGCGGTTTCGATCACGCAGCCGCCGTCGAGCACGAGATGAAATGGCGCAATGCCCACTTCCATCGGCGCATGGTCGATATCGAAAGCACCTGAAAGCAGGCAGCGGAGATCGAGGCTAGCCTGCGGACGGGCAAGGTCGATCAATCGGCTGAGCGTGTCCATGAGACGTTTGCGCTAGAAGTTGAGTCGAACGAGTATTCAGGATATCGCGGCAGCGCGCAATACTGCTTTCACGACGCCGGCACCCGCCGACGCGCAACAGCAAGGAGCACTGTCATGTTGAACTGGGTCGATTACCGCAAAGAACTGTTTGGCCGTATCGGCGAAATCTCGAAGCTCGCGCCGGACAGCGTGAAGGCTTATCAGGCGATGTCGAGCGCCGGGCAAAAAACCGACCTGCTCGGCGCGAAAACGCGTGAACTGATCGCGCTCGCGGTTGCGGTGAGCCTGCGTTGTGACGGCTGTATTACGGTCCACACGGCCGAGGCGCTGAAGCACGGCGCGACCCGCGAGGAAATTGCCGAAGCGCTCGGCGTCGCGATGGCGATCAATGCGGGCGCGGCGCTCGTCTACTCGGCGCGCACGATGGATGCGGTTGCCGCGCATAGCGAAGCGGGCACGAAGTAACTGAGTTGAATGGTCGCGAAGAACGCGAGCACAACGGCTGGTGGAAAGTGGTGAGCGCAGGCCACGCCCGTTGGGGCGAGGCCTGCGTTTTGCCTTCAATGACCAACGATCAACGATCAGCGATTGGTAGCTGGCGACTGATGATCAGCGCTGCGACTGCGTATCGTGGCGCATCCCATCGAGCTGCTGGCGGCGCTGCTCACCCTGGCGCTCCAGCATCCAGCCCGGATACTCGGACGGCAACGCGCTGACTTCGGCGAGCTTCGCGAGTTCGTCTGCGCTGAGCGTCACATTGGTCGCCGCGATGTTGTCGTCGAGTTGCTCGACCTTCTTTGCGCCGACGATCACCGTCGTCACCACGCGTTGATGCAGCAACCAAGCGAGCGCGATTTGCGCGACCGACACGTTTTTCGCCGCGGCAATCTCGCGCATCACGTCGATACAGTCATACGCGCGCTCGCGATTGACCGGCGGGAAGTCGAAGCTGACGCGGCGGCTGCCCGCTTCGGCCTGCTGCTCGCGTCCATACTTGCCGCTCAGCAAACCACCGGCTAGCGGACTCCACACCATCAGCCCGAGACCTTCGCTTTGCAGCATTGGCGCGATTTCGCGTTCGAGATCGCGGCCCGCAAGCGTGTAATACGCCTGCAGCGTTTCGAAGCGCGCAGTGCCGAGCCGTTCGGCGATGCCGAGCGCCTTCGCGATCTGCCACGCGGCCCAGTTCGACACGCCGACATAGCGCACATGGCCGTGCTGCACGAGCGTATCGAGCGCGCGGACGGTTTCCTCGATCGGCGTGGCCGGATCGAAACCGTGGATCTGATACAGATCGACGTGATCGAGTTGCAGCCGCTTCAGGCTCGCCTTGATGCCGTCGAGAATGTGATAACGCGACGCACCGCGCGCATTCGCGAATTCGCCGGTCTGGCCGAACACCTTGGTCGCGACCACGACCTTGTCGCGCGGCACCTTCAGGTTCTTCAGCGCCTGACCGGTGATTTCCTCGGACAGGCCGCCCGCATAGACGTCGGCCGTGTCGATGAAATTGATGCCCGCGTCGAGCGCCCGGCCGACCAGGCGCTCCGCGTCGTTCTGCTGCAAGTCACCGATCTGCCGCCAGATGCCTTCGCCACCGCCGAAGGTCATCGTGCCCAGACATAACTCTGAAACAAAAACTCCGGTACGGCCCAACTGGTTGTATCGCATCGCTGATGCTCCATCGTGGGTAAATGCAGAGGCGTCAAGCGTACTGCAATCGACGAAGTCCGGCAGCGAGCGTCACGGCGTCTGGCTGTTCATGAATGCGCGCGTATTTCAGGTTGCTTACGGGTTGCGGCGGAGCTTGCCGAACGTGTGCGGAAAACGCATGCGCGGCAAACGCGTTGCGGCAAAAATTTCCAGCACGTGAAACGACTGCGTAAATTACGCCCAACACTACGGATTCCAGCAGCAACGCACCGCTCAACACGTCGCGCAAAACCGGCAAAAACCTGCCAGACTCACCGATACCGCGCGAAGCTCGCCACGGCGCATCGCCGTCGCGGCCATTGCCATCGCTATTGGCATTACCCAAGCCTTTTCGCGCGGCCACTGGATATGGCAGGCGTCGTCCCCACTTACACGAGCATGACTTCGGCCAAGACTTCCGCCGCACTCGATGCGGCGCCTCGTTCACGCAAGGCCCGCGCCACGGCAAGCGCCGGGCAAGCCGGTACGCCGACCGCGCATCGCGCGCTGGACGGTTTTCATCCGGCGGTCGCGGGCTGGTTCCTGAAAACGTTCGCCGCGCCGACGGATGCGCAGATCGCCGCATGGCCGCACATCCGTAGCGGGCGCTCGACGCTCGTCGCCGCGCCGACCGGCTCCGGCAAGACGCTCACGGCGTTCCTGTCCGCGCTCGACGATCTGGTGTCGCAAGGTGTCGCGAACGGCGGCACGCTGCCCGACGAAACCCTGATGGTCTACATATCGCCGCTGAAGGCGCTGTCGAACGATATCCGTCTGAATCTGCAGATGCCGCTGCAAGGCATTGCCGCCGAACTCGATGCGCTCGGCCTGCCGCCGCTCGACATCCGCACCGCCGTGCGCACCGGCGATACCACGCCGCAGGAACGCAACGCGCTGAAAAAGCGCGCGCCGCACATCCTCGTGACCACGCCCGAATCGCTGTACGTGCTGCTCGGCTCCGATTCGGGGCGCCGCATGCTGGCGACGGTGCGCACGGTGATCGTCGATGAGATTCACGCGCTTGCCGGCAGCAAGCGCGGCAGCCATCTCGCGCTCAGCCTCGAACGGCTCGATGCGTTGTGCGGCCGGCGCTTGCCTCGCATCGGCCTGTCGGCGACACAGAAGCCGGTGAGCGCGGTCGCGCGGTTTCTGGTCGGCGGCGCGAGCCTCGACGACGCCACGCCTGCCGACTGCGCGATCATCGACGTCGGTCATGTCCGCGCCCGCGATCTCGCGCTCGAAATTCCGCCCGTGCCGCTCGAAGCGGTGATGGCCAACGAGGTGTGGGAGCGTGTCTACGATCGCCTCGCCGAGCTGGTCGCGCAGCACCGCACGACGCTGGTGTTCGTCAATACGCGCCGGATGGCCGAGCGCGCCGCGCGTCATCTGACCGAGCGGCTCGGCAAGGATGCGGTCGCCGCGCACCACGGCAGTCTCGCCAAGGAACATCGCTTCGATGCCGAACAGCGGCTCAAGCGCGGCGATCTGCGCGTGCTGATCGCGACCGCGTCGCTGGAACTCGGCATCGATATCGGCGACGTCGATCTGGTCTGCCAGATGGGTTCGCCGCGCGCGATCGCGCCGTTTCTGCAGCGGGTCGGCCGCTCGGGCCACCAGGTCGGCGGCATGCCGAAGGGCCGGCTCTTTCCGGCGTCGCGCGACGATCTGCTCGAATGCGCGGCGCTGCTCGATTGCGTGCGGCGCGGCGAACTCGACGCGCTGCGGATTCCGCGCGCGCCGCTCGACGTGCTCGCGCAGCAGATCGTCGCCGAAGTATCGAGCACTGAATGGAACGAGGATGCGCTGTTCGACATGATCCGGCGCGCCGCGCCCTATTCCGCGCTCGAACGCGAACAGTACGACGCGGTGCTGCGCATGCTCGCCGAAGGCTATACGAGCCGCCACGGTCCGCGCGCCGCGTACGTGCATCGCGACGCGGTGAGCGGCACGCTGCGCGGCCGGCGCGGCGGCAAGCTGGTCGCCGTCACGTCGGGCGGCACGATTCCGGAGAACGCCGATTACGCGGTCGTGCTCGAACCGCAGGCGCTCAATATCGGCACCGTCAACGAGGATTTCGCGGTCGAGAGTCTGGCCGGCGACGTGTTTCAGCTCGGCAATGCGTCGTACCGGATTCTGCGTGTCGAGAGCGGGCGCGTGCGCGTCGAGGATGCGCAGGGCCAGCCGCCGAATATTCCGTTCTGGCTCGGTGAAGCGCCGGGACGCAGTGACGAGTTGTCGTTTGCTGTGGGGCGGCTGCGTGAGCAGGTGGAGCGGCTGTTGATGGAGCCGGAGGCTGTGGTTTCTTCGCGGCCTTCGGTGCTTTCAGTATCTTCTGAGCCTGAGCTGTTAGCGCCTGCATCGAGTGCTGAGACTGTGACAAACGGCGTAGCTGCTTCGGTGAATAGCACGGCGAAAAAAGGACGCAAAACCGGCACGGCGGCTGCACGCACAAAGCGAGCCGTTGAAACGCAAGCGGATGTGCCCGGTGGTGCAACCGCACTCGCGCTCGCGGATGCAACCGTTGAAGCTTCAGCGCCTGCCTCAACTTCAGTCGCAACCGCTGCCGCGACAACGGCAGCAGCCGCCACACCGCTACGCATCAACCACGCAATCACCTGGCTCGTCGATCACCTGTCGCTCGAAGAACCCGCCGCCCGCCAGATCGTCGAATACCTCGCGCGCGCCCGCGCGGCGCTCGGCGTGCTGCCGACGCAGAACACGCTCGTGATGGAGCGCTTCTTCGACGAATCGGGCGGCACCCAGCTCGTGATCCACTCGCCGTTCGGCAGCCGCGTGAACCGTGCGTGGGGGCTCGCGCTGCGCAAGCGTTTCTGTCGCAGCTTCAATTTCGAATTGCAGGCGGCCGCCACCGAAGACGCGATCGTACTGTCGCTGACCGGCAGCCACTCGTTCGTGCTCGCTGATGTATGGCGCTATCTGCATTCGAACAGCGCCGAGCATCTGCTGATCCAGGCGCTGCTCGACGCGCCGCTGTTCGGCGTGCGCTGGCGCTGGAACGCGACGACGTCGCTCGGCTTGCCGCGTTACACCGGCGGACGTAAAACCGCGCCGCAACTGCAGCGGATGCGCAGCGAAGATCTGCTCGTGAGCGTGTTTCCCGAGCAGGCGGCGTGTCTGGAGAACATCGTCGGCGAGCGCGAAGTGCCGCGCCATCCGCTGGTCGATCAGACCATCGACGACTGCCTGCACGACGCGATGGACAGCGTTCGCTGGCTCGCGCTGTTGCGTCAGATCGAGCAAGGCGGCGTGCAACTCGTCGCGCGCGATCTGCCGGCGCCGTCGCCGCTCGCCGCCGAAATCCTGACCGCGAAACCCTACGCGTATCTCGACGACGCGCCGATCGAGGAGCGCCGCACCCAGGCGGTGCTGAACCGCCGCTGGACCGATCCGTCGAGCACCGACGATCTCGGCGCGCTCGACGCCGCGGCGATCGATAGCGTGCGCGACGAAGCGTGGCCGCAGACGCGCAATACCGACGAAATGCACGAGGCGCTGACGGGCCTCGCGTGTATCACGCAGGCGGAAGCCAACGCACACGAAGGCTGGCCGGCAATGCTGGCGGCGCTCGCGAAGGCTGGGCGGGCGACGAGGTTGCCGCTGGGGGCGAGCGTGGAGGCGAACGGCGTCGCTGCGGCAAACGCGAATGCAGACGCAGGCTCACGCGCAAGCTCAAACTCAAGCGCGAAAAACAAGGCCAAAGCCAACTCCATCGCCGACGCCAATTCCAACGCAGCCAACTCCACCGCAAATATCGCGAACAGCACCGACGCCACGCTCTGGCTACCCGCCGAACGTCTCACCTGCTTCGAAGCGCTGTACCCCGCGATTGCGCGCGCGAGCTACCTGCCGCCACTGAACGCGCCGAAGGGCTACACCGACAGCTGGAGCGCCGGCGACGCACTCGTCGACGTACTGCGCGCGCGTCTGACCGGCTTCGGCCCGCAGACCGTCGATGCGATCGCACAGCCGCTCGGCCTTCCGTCCGCGCAGATCGAACAGGCACTGATCCGGCTCGAAACCGAAGGCTATTTATTACGTGGCCGCTTCACGCCGCACACGGTCAGCGAGGAATGGTGCGAGCGGCACCTGCTCGCGCGCATCCATCGCTACACGGTCAAGCGTCTACGGCGCGAGATCGAGCCGGTCGAGCGGCACGACTTCATGCGCTTCCTGTTCGAATGGCAGCATCTGACGCCGGACACGCGCGCCGAAGGCCGCGACGCGCTCGCCGCCGTGCTCGATCAGCTGGAGGGTTTCCAGGCCGCGGCGGGCGCGTGGGAGGACGACATCCTGCCGGCACGCGTGCGAGCGTACTCGAATGGTTCGCTCGACGAATTATGCCGGGCCGGCAAGATCGTCTGGACCCGCCTGACCGAGCGCTCGCGCGGCGCCGCCGGGCCGATCCGTAGCACGCCGATCGTGCTGCTGCCGCGCGCGCAGTTGCGCTCATGGCGCGCGCTGCTCGATCCCGCGCGACAGGCGGAACTGTCGGCGCTCGCGCAAAGCGTGTACGACACGCTGGCCACGCACGGCGCGATGTTCTTCGACGAGCTGCTCGCCGAAGTGCGAGTGCTGCCGATGGAACTCGAAAACGCGCTGGGCGAGCTGGTCGCGGCGGGGCTGGCGAACTCCGACAGCTTCGCGGGCCTGCGTGCGCTGCTGAAACCCGTCGCCAAACGCAACGCGTTTTCGAGTAGCCGGCGCGCGCGCTCGAGCGCGCTGATCGGCGGCATGGACGACGCCGGGCGCTGGGCGCTGGTCAACCGCCCCGCCGCCGCGCCCGGAAATGCGGCGGACAAGATACCGGAGCGCCGCCAGTTGCCGCCCGAAGTACTCGAACACGTTGCGATGGCGTTGTTGCGCCGCTACGGCGTGGTGTGCTGGCGCGTGCTCGAACGCGAAGCGGAATGGCTGCCGCCGTGGCGCGATCTGCTGCGCGTTCTGCAACGGCTCGAAGCGCGCGGGGTGATCCGCGGCGGCCGTTTTATCAACGGGCTTGCGGGCGAGCAGTTTGCGTTGCCCGAAGCAATTCCGCTGCTGCGCGAAACGCGACGGCATGCGAACGATGGTGCTTTTATTTGCGTCGCCGGCACCGATCCGCTGAATCTGGTGGGCACGCTGCTGGTCGGTGAGCGGGTGCCGGCCGTCGCGGGCAATCGCGTGCTGTATCGCGACGGCGTGGCCGCGGCAACGCTCGTGGCCGGCAAGTTCTGGTTCGACGCCGCGCTCGACGCCAATCCGGCCGAACGCGAACGGGCGCGCGCCCTGCTCGCGCGGCGGTTCTAGCGCGCCGGAGAATGCGCTTTTTGTCGTCCGCGGGCAAACGTATAGGACTCGCTCGCACGGACTATTGACGATCGTTAATGTTTATACGCCCGAGTCCATTTGCTTCGATACAATGGGGCAGATTCACTTTGGTATGAGGAAGACTGTCTGCCGTCACCCGCCCTGACTGGGACTGCCGGCATACTGCCCGGGGACTTCATGAGCGACGAGCAACTCGACGACGTGCTTTACGCGCAGTTCGGCACAAGCAGCCCATGCTGGCGTCTGTCGGCATGCAGCGACACGCTCGAACTCTTGCCGCTCGACGGCGAGGCGCCCGCCAGCCCTCCCATCCCGCTCGATCCATCACAAGCCGCGCTGATCCGCGGGCTGACCGGCGTGACTTCGCACGTGGTCGTCGACGTGCAACTGGCCGGCCAACCGTTGCGTCTGCATCTGATCGGCAAGAAGCTCGATAACGATAGCTGGGGCGGCACCGCATCGGCGGATAACGACACTGAATCTGTCGCCCGCGCGCTGCTGCACGGTCTTTCGTTCGCCGAACAGGTGGTCTCCGAAGTAAATTCGGTTGTCGTGATCATCGACCGCCATGGCCGGATACAGCGTTTTAACCGGCTCGCCGAGGAACTGACCGGCGTCCACGAAGAAGACATCATCGGCCGCGATGTGTCGACACTTTTCATCCCGTCCGAAGACGATGCCGCGTCGAACCAGACTCGCGCGAGCTATTTCAATCGCGGCGAATCGTACGAGATCGAACGGCGCATCGCGACGGTGCACGGCGAACGGCTCTTTCTGTTTCGCAACAAGTTCGTGCGGCGCGGCAGCGGTATCGAAGACCAGTTCCTGATCTGCTCGGGTTCCGACATCACCGAACAGCGCTTCGCGCAGAACCGGCTGATCGAGCAGGCCACCACCGACCCACTCACCGGCCTCGCGAATCGCAACGCGATCCAGGAAAAGATCCAGCTCGCAATCGAGCGCGCCGCGCCGGGCGAAAAAGTCGGCGTGCTGTTTCTCGATCTCGACAACTTCAAGAAGGTCAACGATCACTACGGCCACGTGTTCGGCGACCGGCTGATCTGCGACGTGTCGGATGCGATCCGCGCATGCCTGAACCCGGGCGATTCGCTCGCGCGGCTCGGCGGCGACGAATTCATCGTGCTCGCCGCCAAGGGCACCGCGCACGAACTCGAACACACCGCGCAACGCATTCTCGATCGCATGCGCAAGCCGTTCGCGGTTGGGCTCGTCGAGGTCTACACCGGCTGCTCGATCGGTATTGCACGCTTTCCGGAACACGGCGACAGCCTGGAATCGCTGATCCGCTCGGCCGATACCGCGATGTACGTCGCGAAGGACGAAGGCAAACGCACGCACCGGGTGTTTTCGCCGGACATGAACCGGCGCGTCGCCGAATTCATGTGGCTCGACACGAATCTGCGGCGCGGTCTGGAGGAAGGCCAGTTCGCACTGCACTACCAGCCGAAGCTCGCCCTCGACACGGGCGCGGTGCAAGGCGCCGAAGCGCTGGTGCGCTGGAATTCACCGGAACGCGGCCAGATCATGCCGGTGGAGTTCATTCGCTATGCGGAAGAATCGGGGCTGATCGGCGTGCTCGGCCGCTGGGTCATGGAAACCGCCGCGAAACAGGCGGCCCGCTGGAAAGCGGCCGGCTACGATCTGCGTATCGCGATCAACCTGTCGGCACGGCAGCTCACCGATACGGCGGTCGTCAGGCATTTCAGCGAGGCATTGCAACATGCGAGCCTCGATCCCTGCCTGCTCGACCTCGAACTGACCGAAAGCTGCCTGATCGAGAACGAAGCGGCCGCGATCGAACTGATCAAGCAGTTCCGCCAGATCGGCGCGCAGGTTCATCTGGACGATTTCGGCACCGGCTACTCGTCGCTGTCGCAACTGGGCCGTATTCCGCTCGACGTGATCAAGCTCGACCGTAGTTTCGTGCGCTCGATTCACGCGGATATGAAGGCGCAGGCGTTGGTGCGCTCGATGGTCGCGGTCGCTCAGGAACTGGATTTCCAGGTGGTGGCGGAAGGCATCGAAACCGAAGCGGAAGAAGCGTTCATGAAGGGGCTCGGTGTCGACTACGTGCAGGGTTTCCTGTACGGCAAGCCGATGGCCGCCGCCGACTTCGAACGCTGGCTGCTCGACAGGCGCAGGTTCCGGTTGATTGCCTGATTAGCTGATTGCCTGATCGTCATTATCAGGCTTCGAGGGATGCGCTTGCGGCCCCTCATCGCGAGGGGCGGCAAGGCCCTTAAAGAAAAATCGAATAAAACCGCGCCGCTGAAACAGCGAGGCCGGACAACACCCGAGCCCCGCTCCCGCTTAGCGGGACCTCAAGGCGCCTTCGCGATCACCTCGGCAACCGCTGCCGTCAACTTCTTGCCATACGGCACGTGCAAGAATTCATTCGGCCCGTGCGCGTTCGACTTCGGCCCGAGCACGCCGCACACCATGAACTGCGATTTCGGGAAGCCTGCCTTCAGCACGTTCATCAACGGGATCGTGCCGCCCAAGCCCATATAGGCGGCATCGGCGCCGAAATGCTGCTGCGATGCATCGCTGAGCGCGCTTGCCAGCCACGGCGCGACTTCGGGCGCGTTCCAGCCGCTTGCCGCGCCTGCGTCCGGCTTGAAGGTCACCTTCGCGTTGTACGGCGGATCGAGTTCGAGCAGCGCCTTCAGTTCGGCGACAGCCTTCTCCGCTTCGATTGTCGGCGGCAGGCGCAGCGACAGCTTGAACGCGGTGCGCGGACGCAGCACGTTGCCGGCATCCGCCAGCGCGGGCAGACCGGCCGCGCCTGTGACCGACAGCGACGGACGCCATGTCGAATTGATCAGCGCCTCCCGCGGATCGGTCGTGGTGGGCAGTACCTGACGGCCGTCCTGGCCGCACGCCCATGGCATTTTCTTCCACACGTCGTCGCCGAGAATCTGTGCGGCGGCTTCTGCTTCGCGCAGGCGATCCGCCGGGATCGGGCAATGGAAGCCCTTCGGCAGCAGCGTACCGTTCGCCGAATCTTCGAGACGGTCGAACAGCTGCCGCATGATGCGGAAGCTCGACGGCACGATGCCGCCGTAGACACCCGAGTGGATGCCTTCATCGAGCACCTGCACTTCGAGATCGCCGGCAACCAGGCCGCGCAGCGACGTGGTGAGCCACAACTGATCGTAATTGCCGGCGCCCGAATCGAGACACACGACCAGCCCGACGTTGCCGAGCCGCTCGCGCAGCGCATCGACGTACGGCAGCAGATCGTAGCTGCCCGACTCCTCGCAGGTTTCGATCAGACCGACGCAGCGCGGGCGCTCGACTCCTTGAGCATCGAGTGCGGCGAGCGCCGTCAGGCTTGCGTAGATCGCATAGCCGTCGTCCGCGCCGCCGCGGCCGTACAGCTTGCCGTTCTCGAACTTCGGCGTCCACGGGCCGAGATCGTTGCGCCAGCCGTCGAATTCGGGCTGCTTGTCGAGGTGGCCGTACAGCACGATGGTTTCGTCGCTGCCCGAGCGCGTCGCGGCGGTTTCGAAAAAGATCACCGGGGTGCGGCCCGGCAGACGGATCACTTCGAGCTTCAGACCGCGCACCGGCTGCTGCTCGGCCCATTGCGCGGCGTCGGTAATCACGCGCTCCAGATAGCCGTGCCGGGCCCAGTCCGGATCGAACGCCGGGCTTTTGGCCGGCACCGCGATGTAGTCGGTCAGCGCGGGCACGATCTCGTCGTTCCACTTGCGCTCGACGAATTCGCGCAGCATGTCCGGGTTCAGGCGTTGGGCCTGCAGGGTCGTGTCGTCGGTGCTCATGATGGGGTCCGTGGCGGTTCCGTTCGGGGAAACGATCATCATAGTCCCGATGCGCGCCGGGCTGAACCCCCGGCCGCCTTCCCCCTGCCCTCACGATCCCAGTTGCCGGCAACTACGCCGAAGCTGCGCGAAGCTTTCATACGCGCGACAATCGCTGATCAATCGGCTAATACATAAACATGGCCGAGCATCATCGGGAGCAGTTATGAGTAGCAATGTGGCCATTCAGGCCATCGCCGCGGTGTTGGCGCTGGCGCTGTATTTTCTGCCGGCGATTCTCGCGGACCGCCGCAAGCGCCGCGACGTGCTGACGCTTGCGCTTTTCAATGCCTGTCTCGGCTGGACCGTACTCGGCTGGCTACTCGCGCTGTATTGGTCGCTGCAGCCGAACCCGCCGGAAAACCTCGCGGGCGAAGTCATGCAAACGCGCAAAACACTCAGCCTGCGCGCGTTTTCGTCGGCACTGATGCAGCGCGTGCAGCGACGCGCGGCGGAGCGTAATCGCCAGCAGCGATGAGCTGTTTCGAACGGGACGAGCTGCGGTTTGTTTGAACGGCTTGCACACGCCAACGTACGAGCGCCGACGTGCAAGCGCTAGGCAAGCACAGGCAGGCAGAAAACCAAACTGATGAACGATGAGACGGAAAGCTGAGGTGGCGGTAATCAGGCCGGATTTGCGGTCTGATCAGCCGCCGGTCACGACGTGTGAATCAGAATGGAGTTCACACAGGTCATCGCTCGAACACCTGTCACGACAGAGCGCGCTCACGCCGCGCGTCCGATGCGCTTCCACTGCACGGAGCCGGCCGGAATCGAGCGCGGTTCGGTGCGTACGTTCTGAGGCGCAAACATTTCCCGGCGCAGTTCGCCGTGATCGTCGAACCACTCGCAGATCAGCCAGTCGCCGGGATTGAGCGCGACCGGACCTGCGTATGTGACGGTCATGCGCGGTCCACCTTCTTTCAATTTAACGACGTCGCCGATGCTGAAAACGGCGGATGGTGTCTGGAATGCGTCAATGGTAGCGGTCAGCATATTGGGTCCCCTATGTTGAGCGTTATTAAGTCATTGCGCCGGGCTTATCGACATCGACCTCTGAATGAACACTCTAAAAGTGGACAGAGATTAACAATTGAATTTAAAACCAGCAAGCGCTTTTTATTTCTTCTCTTTTCAGCATGCGCGGAAAATCTTTTGAACGATCGTTAGTTCCCGGCAAATTGGGAAAATCCCCAAATACCTTGCCGCTCGTCAATCTGTTCGTTACCGCACATACGCAACAGTTACTGAACGGGGTCTCAAGCGCCGGTAGAAAATGCGGTGCGGATTCCTCAGATTAAAAACCGTGACGCGATGCCGCATCCGCGCTGTTTCACCTTGATACAAATAAGACTTACCTGTGAACGGCCAAATCACCGGTGAATAAAGGAATTTTTATTCAGTCGTTGTTTCAAATCTGGTGATTTTTACGACTCGCCGACACATGAAAACGATTACTACACAGATATTTTTCAAAAGGCAGTTGTGTCGCTTTTTGTGCTCGCGTTAACCCGGCACAACGCTGATTACCGATAGCGAGATGACTGACACATTCAGTCAATAACACAATCGACAACACATTAATGCCGAGGCTCGTCCAAACCAGTTTTTGCGGAATAAGCTCTTCCGTAAGACAGCAGGAATGCGCTGTTGCAATACAGCAGGAATGGCAGCACAGACCGAGCGCGACTAGCGGATAGTGCAGCGCCGGCCAGCGCTCCCCTGCTGTGAAACCTATGCCCCACCAAAGAAAAGCTGGCGGCGGTTCACATCGCCGCCAGCTTCGTTGTCAGTTATGACGCGCGGCATATCCGCGGCTCGCGAACTCAGGTTTCGAGCTTCGCATCCATCGTGATCGTCGCGTTCAGCACCTTCGACACCGGGCAACCGGCCTTCGCATCGGCGGTGGCCTTGTCGAATGCCGCCTTGTTGCCACCAGGAATCTTCACGGCCACGTCGAGATGCACGGCGGTGATCGAAAAGCCACCGCCGTCCTTGTCGAGCGTGACGGTAGCCGTCGTGCCGATCCGCTCGGGCGTGATGCCCGCCTTGCCGAGTTCCGCCGATAGCGCCATCGAGAAACATCCCGCGTGCGCGGCCGCAATCAACTCTTCCGGATTCGTGCCGATGCCGTCCGCGAAGCGCGTCGAAAACGAATACTGCGTGTCCTTCAGGACGCCGCTGTCGGTGGAAATCGAGCCCTTGCCTTGTTGCAGGTCGCCTTGCCAGACTGCCGATGCCTTGCGCTTCATCGCTCTCTCCTGTTGTGCCCGCCGTGCGCGCTTCGCGACCGAAGATGATGCCCGCCGCGGCGGTCCGCCCGGATGTGTCCGTGCACAGGCATCGGCCGCGGATGCCGCGCGACCATGCAGGCGCGGGTGTGGACCGGTTTTCATCATAGGCGCTTCCTGGTGCCGGCGTCGTGACAGCGCCGCGAAACATAAGCGACCCGCCGACGCGCGAACCATCGCCGCACTATTTCAAAACGAGCAACGATCTTTCACCGGCAAGCCGCTTTTTTACCGACCGCGCAGCAAATAGACTTCGCTTCAACAGATCGGCACACGAGCTTCACCGCCGATCCAGCCCAAAATCGAAACTGGAGGTCATCATGAAATCGCTTCTTTCGGCAGTCGTTATTGCATCCGCTCTCATCGTTCCGGCGGTGTCGTTCGCCCAGCAGGCCAACGCTCCGGTCACGCGCGCTCAGGTGCGCGCCGAACTGGTGGCCGCGCAAAAAGCCGGGCTCCTGAATCAGAACGACATCAACTATCCGAAGGCTATGCCGCAAGATTCGACGACCGTGGTTGCTTCGGCGCAAGGTGCGCAAGATATCGGCGGCGTGAAGGCTAGCTCGTCGGACGCGGGTGCGCCGACTTCGGTGCAACAACGCCTGTTCTCGACGTATCGCGGTAACTAAGCGCGATAGCGATACGTCATGGCCGCGCCGCCCGCGGCCTGACAGCAGAACGCGGTTGATGTTACGGCAGGACGTAAAAGAGCCCCGGTTGCGAAGTGCACAACCGGGGCTCTTCATTTGCGCGGCGCGGTTTGCGTGGCATGCCGAAGCAGCACCGCGCACGATGCATCGACGTTATTCGGGAAACGGCAGACTCTGCTGCCCCAGCGCGCGCATGTCGAACACGTTCAGCGTCATGGCGACCAGCGCGTAATAACCGAGCAGGCCCACCAGGTTGATGACGACCTGATGCCCGAAACGCTCGACCGCTCTCGCATACGTCGCCTCCGACACGCGCTTCGTGTCATACAGTTCGCTCGCGAAATCGTAGATCAGCGCGTCGTCGGCATCGGCGAAATCGGGGCGGCGCCCGACGCGTATCGTCTCGGCATCCGCTTCGCCGACGCCCGCCTGCAACGCGATCGGATAGTGGATATGCCACTCGGCCTGTGCCTGCCAGCGCACCGCTGTCACCAGAATCGCCAGCTCCGATAGCCGCAGCGGCAGGCCGGTGCTGTAGCGGCAAAACGCGCCGAGCCGCTGCGCGTGCTGGGCCAGTTCCGGGCTATGAATCCAGCCAAGAAACGGTCCGTCCAGATTGCCGCGCGGGCCGGACAGGATGTCGTCGAGCACGATCTTCTGTTCGGGCGTCGCGGTGGAAAGGTCGAAATGAGGCAAACGCTCGGTCATCTTGGTTCTCGCGGATTTCTGGCGAACAGGGATTTTTGATAGCTTGAATGCAATTGCTCAGGCGGCAGCGGGTACGGCGGCAAGCGCGGCGCCGATCGCATCGCTCAGACGGCTGACGATCTCGTCGATGTCGCGTGCCGTGCAGATGAACGGCGGCGCGAGCAGCACATGGTCGCCGCTCTTGCCGTCGACAGTCCCGCCCATCGGATACACCATCAGACCGCGCGCGAACGCTTCACGCTTGATCGCCGCGTTCAGTTTCAGCTTCGCGTCGAACGGTGCCTTGCTCGCGCGATCCTTCACCAGTTCAACGCCGACGAACAGCCCCCGCCCGCGCACGTCGCCGATATGCGGATGCTGCGCGTAGTGCTCGCGCAGCCGGCCGCGCAACTGCTCGCCGCGCGCCTGCACGTTCGACAATAGCTGTTCTTCGGCGATCACGCGCTGCACTTCGAGCGCCGCCGCACAGGCGGTGGCATGACCGATATAGGTGTGGCCATGCTGAAAGAAGCCCGAGCCGTTGACGATCGTCTGATAGATGCGATCGCTGACCAGCGTCGCGCCGATCGCCTGGTAGCCGGCGCCGAGCCCCTTCGCGATCGTCAGCAGATCCGGCGCTACGCCATCTTCCTCGCACGCAAACAGATAGCCGGTGCGGCCCATGCCGGACATGATCTCGTCGAGAATCAGCAGCACGCCGTAACGGTCGCACACCGCGCGGATCTTGCGGAAATACTCGCGCACCGGCGGCACCGCGCCGGCCGTTGCGCCGACCACCGTTTCCGCGACGAACGCCGCCACCGTGTCCGGCCCGAGTTCGAGGATCTTCTGTTCGAGTTCGTCGGCAAGACGCTGCGCGAACGCTTCTTCGGTTTCGTCCGCGCGTTGCTCGCGATACGCGTAGCACGGGCTCACATGATGCGCTTCGATCAGAATCGGCAGAAACGGCTCGCGGCGCCACGCATTGCCGCCGATCGCGAGCGCGCCGAGCGTGTTGCCGTGATAGCTCTGACGCCGCGCGATGAAATGGCGGCGCTGCGTTTCGCCCTTCTCGACGAAATACTGCCGCGCGAGTTTCAGCGCTGCTTCGATCGCCTCGGAGCCACCCGACACGAAGTACACGTGCTCGAGTCCGGCCGGCGCGCTCGCGACCAGCCGGTCAGCCAGTTCCTCGGCCGGCGCGGTCGTGAAGAACGACGTGTGCGCGTACGGCAGCTGCTGCGCCTGACGCCGGATCGCATCGATCACGCGCTGATTGCTGTGACCGAGACATGAGACGGCGGCGCCGCCCGATGCATCGATATATCGCTTGCCGGTGGAATCGATGATCTCGATGCCGTCACCCGCGACGGCGACCGGCAGCGTCAGCTTCGGAGAGCGATGAAAAATGGTGGACATGGTGTTCGACTCCTCGTGGTTACGGCGACTGCGCGGCCCGTCAATCTCAACAAACAGTACATATTTATAATTCAATGAAACGTTTGTTGTCAAACAGTGAAATACCGCATCGATGAAAATCGTGGTTGGCGCCCAACCGGTTTTACAATTTTTGCGTCCTCATTCGTCCGATGACAGACTAGCCTTGGCCGGTTCCCCAGATGCCGAATGCATGGCACACGCACCACCATCCAGGCGAAGATTCCTATCAATATCCTGACAATCACGAGCTTGAAGCCCACCTCCGATCCATCGAAGCCGTGTCGGGTTCGATGCGAGCACACCCGACAAAGAGCACAATCTCCCCCCGTGCATCCGGTGAGTGACAAGCTGCTCACCACAAACTGACACGCGTGTTGCGCAAACTCTGACCGGAAACCCCGGCGCCCACGATTGCATTGAGCGTCCCGAATTCCGAACCAACGTCCAAGCACGAAGGAATTTTTTGCGATGAGTGATCCACAGCAGCCGACCTCCCAGCCGCTCGATCTGAGCGCGTTCGCGTCGCTGGCGGTACCGGAGACGACTGAAAATCCGCCGTCCGCATCCGGCTCGGATACCCCCGATCTGCCGGCCGGGACGGCAACACCGACCGAAATCGCGGCGCCCATGCCGGCTTTCGAACGGCTTGTCGATCTGAGTACGCTGCCGGCCGAGCTGCAAACCCGCGCGCACCAGCTTGCCGCGTCGATCCGTTTTGAGGACACGACCTCGACGCTGACCTTCATCGAACATACGCTGCAGCCGATCGCGCAGGTCTCGCGCCAACTGCTCGCCGATACCACGGTCGGCAATGCGGGCGAAGTCGGGCTGATCGCCGCCGCCGTGATCGACGGCATCAGGATCCTGCGTATCGACGAACTCCAGGCCGAAGCGCACAAGACCGCGCCGAAAGCGGCCAGCCTGCTCGGCAAGGTGATGGGCCTCGGCAAGCTCGCGCATGACGCGGTCCAGTCCTTCACGGAGAACCGCAAGAAGTTTCTGACGCTGATGGACGCGGAAGAGGCCCGGGCTCGCAAGGCGAAGGCGGATCTGATGACCACCGTGCAGTTGCTCGACGATCAGAGCCAGGCCGTGCGTCAGGGCGTCGGCAATCTGACGATCGCGATCGCCGCCGCGCAACTCGCGCTGGATCGCGGCGTGCAGGAAGCGGAGGAACTGCGTCAGGTCGCATTGCGCTCGAATACTTCGGGCGATGCCGCGATCGCGATGGACCGCCGCAACACGCTGGCAAATTTCCGCGGCCAGACCGCCGATATGCGCGAAGCAATGGTGTCCGCCGCGACGCTGATTCCGCTGATCGCGTCGAACCGCAAGGCGGCGGTGACGCGCATCTCGCAACTGAACAGCGGCATTCTGCTGACGCTGCCACGTCTGATGGCGGTGGCGTCGCAGGCGGCCGTCGAGGCAGACGTGCGACGCGGCGGGCAGGAAAAGGAAAAGCTGGACGAAGCGAACCGCCGGATCACCGAGATCGCCGGCCGCGCCGCGCACGACGCCGCCATCTCCGCCGCGCGCAGCCTGCAAGGCGACGACCGTAACCTCGAGGCGCTGTCCGCGCTCGCCGAACAGACGATCTCGACCATGCAGGAAGTGCTCAAGATCGAGCAGGACGCGGTCGACGAAGACCGTCGGCGTGAGCAGGAGCTCGTGCGCGTGCGCGATCGCCTCGTGTCCGGGATGCGTGGCGTGCAGCAAACCGCGCTCGCCAGCCCGGTCCGCGGCGCCTGATCCGCTCTGCCTCCCCCCTCTACAGGAGCATCGCGAATGACCGCGCAGCCCCCGAAGTCCCTGGACGGCATCGAGATGGATCCGGCCAGACAACCGCTCAACCTGGGCGCCATTGCGCGCGGCGTGGCCGAGATAGCACCCGGCGTCGATACGGCCACATCCGCGCCGCCCGCTACGCCGGATCTGACCTCGTTCGACCTCGACGCAGCCTGGCTGCGCCGGGCCGAAGCAGACAGCGCGGGATTTCTGTCCCGCTTCTCGCGCATCGTCGGCGAAGCGCTGCCGCAGCACGCGACGCTCGATATCGCACGTCGCGGGATCTTCCGTAAAACCGAGGAAGTCGTCGGACTGATTGTCACGTTCGAGGACGAAATCTATCGCATGCGTCTTTCCGGCAGCCGGCAGATCGTCACCGAAATCGAGAAACGCGTGCGCGGCATCACGCTGTCGACCCGACAGGTGCAAACGCACACGTGGATCTCCGGCCTGCTCGCCAACGTGCACGAGCGCACGGAAAAAGCTCGCGGCATCGCCGCGCTGCTGCGCTCGCTCTGATCCATCGCCCCTACTTTCCACCGAGGCTATTGATGGGAATCTGGTCTTCGTTATTCGGCGGCAGCAACTCCCCGACGCAGCAGAGCCGCCCCGATCAACCGTTCTTCGACGCGCAAGGCGTGCCGAACCTGTTGCATGAGCGTCTCGAACAGGCGAAAGCCGGCACGCTGCCGTGGATATCCACGCTCACGGCGCCCGAACTCGCGCTCGCCCGCTCGCATGGCGTCCGGATGATCGCGCCGCTCGCGGCCACCTGCTGGATGCACTACGGCTTTTCATGGACCGAGGGGCACAAGCAGGGCTGGAATACCGCCCAGCAGCGCCTTCAGGCTGAAGCCGCGGCGCTCGGCGCGAACGCCGTCATCGACGTGAAGATGATCTCGCTCGATCTGGCGCTCGAAAGCAGCATGGACTATTCGCTGGTCGGCACGGCGGTGCGAATCGCGGGCCTGCCGCCGAGCCCCGCGCCGATCCTGTCGACCGTGCCGGCGCTCGAATTCGTGCAACTGCTCGAGGCCGGCATCGTGCCCGTCGGGCTCGCCGTCGGCGCGCGTTTTGCCTGGAGCAAAGACAATCTCGACTTTCGTACCGACCAATCCTGGCGCAACGGCGCGATGAAGCAGACCACTTCATTCTGGGAAAGTATCCGTCGCGACGCACATCACGATCTGCGCGCGGACACGGCACGGCAGGGGCGCGGCGTGCTCGCGCAGCTGAACTTCAGCCAGATATTCCGGTGTGACTACGAAAATCCGACCCGCTACAACTACCTCGGACGCCACATCGTCATGGGTACGGTCGTGGACGGCGAGCCGGCCGGCACGATCCATCACCCGGTCGAATGGGTGCTCGATCTGAGCGACCGCCCGGATCTGATCCGGACGACTTCAGTGCACCACAACTCATTGAAAGACGGTATCTGACTACCCCAGATCGCCTCCACGTCGTTTTCCCCGTCGTTTTCCCTGTTACGGAGCCAGTACGTGTCGAACACCACCCTCACCGACTACAGCAGCCAACTTCCCTCGAGCGTGAAAGAGCGCTTGCAGGGGCTTCGCAGCGCCGCGCACCCGTCGGGCGTTTTCACCTCCGATCTGTCGGTCAACGAGTTTCTGCTCGTGCGCAAGGCCGGCTTCGAGCCGATCGGCCTGTGCGTCGGTAGCTGCATCTATCACGTCGGCATCCAGTATTCGTCGTGGAATCAGAACCAGGAAATGACGGTGCTGTCGCAGGCGATGTACCACGCGCGCGAGCTTGCGATGTCGCGCATGCGTGAAGAAGCGCGCGGGATGGGCGCGGACGGCATCGTCGGCGTGCGCCTCGAAATCAAGCACGTCGAGTGGGACGCAAATCTGCTCGAATTCGTCGCGATCGGCACCGGCGTGGTCCACAACCACGACACGAAGGGTTTCAAGGCGCACGACGGCGGGCCGTTCACGTCCGATCTGTCCGGCCAGGATTTCTACACGCTGCTCGGCGCCGGCTACCGCCCGGTCGAGATGGTGATGGGCTCGTGCGTCTATCACGTCGCGCACCGCGGCATGCTGCAGGCATTCCGCCAGGCCGGCCGCAACGTCGAACTCGAGCAGTTCACTCAGGCGCTCTACAGCGCGCGTGAACTTGCCATCGAGCGCATGCAGAAGGAAGCGCAGGATGCCAAGGCGGAAGGTGTCGTCGGCACGCTCGTGCAGGAGAAGTCGTATCGCTGGGAAAGCCATGTGATCGAGTTCTTCGCGATCGGCACGGCGGTCGTGCCGCTCAACGAGGAAATCGCTCCCAAGGACATCCCGGCGCCGACGCTCGTGCTTTCGGTCAACGATTAGAACCGTCTTAACGGCCGGACATCGCCGTGTCCGGCGCCACCACCGTGTGCATCAGGTAGCTGGCGCACTGCCAGGCGATGCTCAGGGTACGTAGGCCCCTTTCGCATGCAACGATTGCTCGGCGAGCGCGAGCTGTTCGACCGCGTGGGTGCCCTCAAGCGCGAGCAGATGCGCGACCAGCGCTTCGGCGATCGCGGTCGCGGCCACTAGCGACGGAAAGAACGACGGACTTTCGTGCGAGAAGATCAGCACCTTGTCGGCGTTCAGCGCGATCGGCGACACCGCGCTATCGGTGATCGCGATCAGCTTGCTGCCTTTTTCGAGCGCGGCTTCGGCAACGCGCGCGGCCTCGACCGAATACGGCGCGAAGCTGATGACGATGGTCGCGCTGTCGCGCTCGATCGTGCGCAGTTGCATTTCGAGCGTGCCGGCCTCGCCGTTGAGCAGCGACACCGACGGACGGAACAGCCGGTAGCCGTACACGAGACCGAACGCCACCGAGTAGCACGAGCGAAACCCCGCCACGTGCACATGCGGCGCGCGCCGCAACACGCGCGCCGCCTCGACGATCGTGCGGCCGTTGTGCGCGGCGGTGGTTTCCAGATTGTGCTGTTGCGCGACGAGCAGATCGTCGGCGAGCGCGTCTTTCGATTTGACGAGCGAGCGCGCGCGACTCGTCAGCGGCTCGGGCCGCGTGCGCACGCGCGCGACGAACAGATTGCGCAATTCGTTCCAGCCGGGGAAACCGAGCTGCTGCGACAGACGCACCAGCGACGCGGGTTGTACCTGCGCGCGCTCGGCGACTTTGCGCATCGACGACACCGCGACCTCGTCGGGATGATCGAGCAGAAAGGCTGCTCCCATCTGGAATTGCGGACTCAGTTCGGAAAAGCGCGCCCGGATCAGGGCGGCCAGCTGGTCGAAGCTGTCTGGCATGGAATTGGGACGGCGGTGAGGATGACAACAAATGTTATCACCGCCGCGCCGGCTTTCAACGGCGTGTTGACATTGTGGTGACTGACAAACCAAACCTGTTCTATCGCATACAAAGTTGATCTCGCGCTTCTTTGCAAGTAAAACTGTCCTGGAAACTCGACCTCAGCGTTCGACTCTGATGAAGGTGACCGAACGGCTGGTCTGTTTCGAAATGCGCGCGATGCAACCCACCGGCTTCACGTAGGTCCATCGCCGGCAGGATCACACCACGTATGATGCACGCGCCAAGAGAACCACCACCATCTGCTGCAATGAAATCGTCAACTTCCCCCGTCCTATATATGAATCGCGCGCTGTTCGCCGCGACGTGGATCAGCATGGCGTGCTTCGCGATCTATATCGTCATCTTTTACGGCGGCGCGATCCCAGCTCACGCGCTCGATGACTGGAACCTTCTGCTGCCAGACGTCTACGTGAAGGGAGCATTCGTCCAGACCGCTGCAATCGCCGCGCACTTTCTCGCAGGAGCCGTACTGCTCGCCATTGGACCCGCTCAAATCGTGACCGGCCAACGCGGCACGATGCCAAAGCTGCATCGTGTGATGGGGCGTGTCTACGCAATTGCCGCCGGGGTCGCGGGGTTCGGGGGATTGACGTACATCGTGCTACAGGGAACCGTGGGCGGCACCGTGATGAACATCGGATTCTCGCTCTATGGTGTGTCCGTGATCGTCGCTGCGATCGAAACGTACAGGAACGCGAGACGAAAGCAATTCGACCGCCACCGTGCGTGGGCGATACGGCTGGTCGCCCTTGCGATCGGCTCGTGGCTTTTCAGGCTGGACTATGGGCTGTGGCTCAAGGCAATTCACGGCCTTGGGCATTCGCACTCGTATCGCGGGCCGTTCGACCAGGTGATGGCGTTTTTCTTCTATGTGCCCAATCTTCTCATCGCCGAGATGATCATCCGCAGGAGGGAACCGTCTTCGCGATCGCACGTGACATTGAACGTGGTGACCGGTGCCGCGACCGTGCTCGTGGGCACTTCGACGTATCTGTTCGCGGCTTCGTACTGGTGGCCGCACATCGCGGCGCGGCTCGGTATCGCGTGATGCGAGCAGAAAAAAGCCCGTGCAACGCGGGCTTAACCGACGGAAGCAGCGGCGACCCGAGGGCTCACGCGTCGCGGCTCTGACCCAATCATGCTCCACCCGATGCGCGCACGATTCCGCGTCGCGCATCGGTCGCTCAGTGCTCGATCAATTCAGCCGCTTCAACTCGCCGTCGTCCGCATACCAGTCCACCGTCTTGCCACTCGTATTGACCGTGACGGCGCGCGGCTCGCTGAACTGATCGAAGGACTCGATACCGGTCTCGCGCCCCACTCCGCTATTCTTGAATCCGCCCCACGGCGAGGCCGGATCGAGCCGGTGATGATCGTTGACCCACACCATCCCGAACTCCAGCTTCGACGCCACGCGATGAGCGCGCGCGACATCCTGCGTCCACACCGATGCCGCCAGACCGAACTGCGTCGCGTTGGCGATCCGAATGGCATCCGCTTCATCGTCGAAGGGAATCACGACGGTAACCGGTCCGAACACCTCGTCCTGACCCATTTCCGACTCCGGCGGCACGTCGTACATGACGGTCGGCTCGATGAAGAAGCCCGTCTTCAACGCTTGCGGCACGGTCCCACCGGTCAGCAGTTTCGCACCCGTTTGCGTCCCGCGTTCCAGCATCGCGAGAATGCGCTGACGCGAGCGTTCGGAAATGACCGGACCGAGTTGCGTCTTCGGATCGGTCGGATCGCCGACGCGGATGCCGGATGCCTTGACGCGAAAACGTTCGAGGAACTCCGCGTACATCGACCGTTGCACGAGAATGCGCGCGCCGCATACACACGTCTGTCCCGCACCGATGAACGCAGCGAACGCGGCGCCGTTCACCGCGCGTTCCATATCGAAGTCGTCGAAGAGGATCACCGCACCCTTGCCGCCGAGTTCGAGCGTGGTCAGCGCGAAATTGCGCGCCGCTGCCTCGCCGATCGAGCGCCCGACGTCCGTGCCGCCGGTGAACACGACCTTGCGAATCAGCGGATGACTCGCCAGTGCCGCGCCCGCCTCCCGCCCTTCGCCATTTACGACATTGACGACGCCTTTCGGCACGCCCGCTTCAACGAGCAAACGAACCAGACGGACGGTCGTCAGCGGCGTCTGCTCCGATGCCTTGATGACGACGCTGTTGCCAGTCGCCAGCGCGGGCGCGAGGCTCTTCGACAGAATCATCAGCGGATGATTGAATGAGGTCATCAACGCAACGACGCCGAGCGCAACTCGCTGCGTGTAGCACAGATACGGGCCTTCGATCGGAATCACATCGCTACGGCGTGTCAGCGCAAGCGCCGCAAAGTAGCGATAAAACTGCGGCAAACGCGAAATCTGCGCGCGGGTTTCGGAGATTGGCCGGCCGTTGTTGAGTGTCTCGAGCTTGTAGAACTGCTCCAGGTCCGCCTCGAACAGGTCGGCGAAACGGTTCAGAATGCGCGCGCGTTGCTGAACGGGCATGTCCCGCCATGCACCGCCATCGAATGCGCGTTGGGCCGCTTGCACCGCGCGATCGACATCGCCAGCGGTCGCGGCGGCCAGCGCACCAATCACCCCGCCCGTCGCGGGATTGACGACATCCATCGTGCGCCCGCTTTCGGCGTCGGTCCATTCGCCATCGATGAAAAGCTGCGCGTTGAGATGATTCGGGAGAGCTGTGTCCATACGATTCCTTGAATGCGGTTATTTCAAAGGCGAAGCATGCGCGCGATCCAGTTCGTGCGCATCGTTTGTGTCGGGTGCATCGGGTTGAAGGTCTTCGAGGCGCGCGCCGGTCGGCTCCACGCCAAGCCACGCAACGAAAACGATCTGAATGGCGAGCAGGCCGATCATCATCGCGAGCACGCCGACGATGCCGTGCCGCGCGTACAACGCCACCACGATGAACGGCGTGACGATGGTCGCGCCGCGCCCGAGCGTGTTGCAGATACCCGACGCGCGCAGCCGCACCGATGTCGGAAAGAGTTCCGGCACGTAGACGGCAAATAGCAGCGCGACGAGCACGTAGATCGGAATGGTGAGAAGAAGCCCAATCACCGGTAGCCAGACCGCGCTGGACACGAATGGATAGATCGCGCCGAACACGATGGCTGCGAGCGACGCACCGATAATGGTCGGTTTGCGCCCCCATGTATCAGCCGTCAACGCTCCGATGCCGCTGCCGATGGGTGCGCCGATCGACATGACGAGCGCAAAGCCGAAGGACTTCGCGATGCTCATGCCCTGATGCACGAAGAAGGTCGGCAGCCATGTGACGAACCCATAGAGCAGCGTATTGATTACCACGAGCGTCACGCAGCCGACGATCATGCGCGGCAGCATCGCGCCGGAAAACAGCGAGCCGAACGACATCGGCGTGGCATTCGATACTTTCGCGATCACCGGTGGCGGCAACGCCTCGCCGCCGCGCGAGCGCGTCACGTCGGCTTCGATGCGCGTCATGATCGCTTCGGCATCGTCGTGACGGCCGACCGATTCGAGCCAGCGCGGCGACTCGGGCAACGATTTGCGGGCATACCAGACGCCGAGCGCGCCGATACCGCCGACGACGAACATCGCGCGCCAGCCAAGCCACGGAATCAGCGAGAGGCCGATCAGGCCCGCGATCGGCAGGCCTGTCACGACGAAGACGGCCATCAGCCCCTGCAGCTTGCCGCGCTTCGACGGCGGCACGAATTCCGCCAAAGTCGAATAACCGACGACGTTCTCCGCGCCGAGACCGAGTCCCATTACGAAGCGGCAGGCGATCAGCACGGTCATGTTCGGCGCCAGCGCCGCGCCGAGCGATGCAAGCCCGAAGATCGCCAGATTCGCCTGATAGGTGAAGCGCCGCCCGTAGCGGTCGCCGAGAAAGCCGGTGCCGAGTGAACCGAGCATCATGCCGAGAAAGGTCAACGACACGAACAGCGCGTTCTGCGTCAGCGTCGAGAAACCGCTATGCAGCGTCGCGCCGAGCACCGTCGACGCGACATAGATATCGAAGCCATCGAAGAACATGCCAATGCCGATCAGCCACATGATGCGGCGATGAAATGGCGACATCGGCAATCGGTCCAGCCTGGGGCCTGCATTGACGTACATGGTTGTCTCCTCCTTGTCGTCGCGTCTTTCGTTGCGTCGTTTGCCTTAGCGTCCCTGCATCAGGCGCAACGACGTGACGGTGAGCATGTCGGTGGCGGCGCGGAAATTCGCTTCCACGCTACTTTCCTGCGCAGCCTGAAAGAACGCCTTGCAGTGGCGCGCACCGGTTTCATCGAGTGCGAGGATCCGTCGGGTCAATTCGTCGGCTTGCGTCTGAAGCGTGTCGCGCTCGCAGACCTGCGTGACGAGTCCTGCACGAAGAGCCTCATCCGGTGTAATGGCATCGCCGAACAGCACCATTGGAAACAGCGCCTTCGGTAGCGCGTAGGTGCCGGCGTAAGCCATGATCGCGGCAGGCGGCAGGCCCTTGCGCATCTCGGGGAACGCAAGCGATGCGCTCGACGCGACCAGCGTGAAATCGCACAGCATCGCGAGGCCGAAGCCGAATCCCAGCGCATCGCCCTGCACCTGCGCGATCGAAACGAGCGACGTGTTGCGCACCAGTCGCTTCATCTCGATGAGGCGTGCGACTTCGTGGCGGATCGACACGGCATCGGTGCCCGCGCGTTCGCGTCCCGTGCAAAAGACGTCGCCCGCCGCGCAGATGCGTAGTACGCGCGCAGTCGGCTCCAGCGCTTCAGCGCGCAGCGCGGCTGACATCGCATCGAACATGGCGGCGGATATCTCGTTGCCGCACTCCGGGCGATTCAGCGTAAAGCTCAGCACACCATCCGTCCGGTCGATCAGGACCGGCTGGGGCAATGGATCTCGATCCATGATTTCTCCTCGTGTATAATCTGTATACAGCGTATTCAGTAAACTATCGAGGTGTCAATGCCTACCGCAAAAACCGTTAGCAAACCCCGGGAAAGTCGACAAGGGGCAAGCCGTGCCAAAGCCACACCGACGCTTGAAGGCATCGCGGAGCGGTATCACACGCGTCTGCGCGCGGTGGACGCTTCGGGAGATTCGTTGAGCGAGGGCGTCGTAGTGCCCGCGCTGCGCGAAGCGATCGTGGAAGGTGTTTTGACGCCGGGAAGCCGGCTGTCCGAGGTTCAGGTGGCGAAGCAGCTGAACGTGAGCCGCACGCCCATGCGCGAAGCCTTCGCGCAGCTCGAGCGCGAAGGTCTGGTCAATACGGTTCCACGCGTCGGCGCGTTCGTGCGCGCGGTGACCTTGCGTGATGTCGAAGAGATCTACACCGTGCGCGCTGCGCTCGAATGCCTCGCAGTACAACTGGCTTCGGAACGCATCACGGCGCTCGGCATCGCGCAGCTCGACGAGGTCATCGCGGCGATGCAAACGAGCGTCGATGCCGACGATCCTTCCGGCTATGTCGATGCGCTCGATCGCTATTACGCGATCGTGATGACCATCGCCGACAATCGCACGCTGCGGGACAATCATGCCGGGCTGATCGGTCCCGTGCGGCGTTTGCGACGCATAGCAATGGCCCGTGGCGGGCGCATGCGCGCGTCGTTCGACCAGGCGAAGAAGATTCGCGATGCGATCGTCGCGCGTTCACCGGATGTTCAGCAACTGATGCGCGAGCAACTGCAGGGCGCATGTGCGGCGGCAATCGAAGTGCTCAACAGCACCGCCGGATGAGACTCGCAGCATCGCGTATCTTTCGTTCCTGAGTGCGACCGCTAACGTGGTTTGCCGAAGCTGTTGAGCTGAGATAAAGCGGTTTGAGCCACATCGATCCAAAGGCGGTCGAGGCGGTGAAAAGCGACGTTCATGGATGCACTTGCCAACCGCAAGTCGTCCGGCACGATCCCGTGCTTACTTCGCCGTCGGCATCGCGAATTCGGCGCCCTTCTCGATGCTTTCCGACCAGCGCTGCATGATCGACTTCTGCTTCGTATAGAAACGCACGCCCTCTTCGCCGTATGCATGCGTGTCGCCGAACAGGCTGCGCTTCCAGCCACCGAAACCGTGCCATGCCATCGGCACCGGGATCGGTACATTGATGCCGACCATCCCGACCTCGATGCGACGTCCGAACTCACGCGCAACGTGACCGTCCTTCGTGAAGCATGCAACGCCGTTGCCAAACTCATGCGCGTTGATCAGTTCGACGGCTTCGGTGAAGTCCTTGACGCGCACGCACGCGAGCACCGGCCCGAAGATCTCTTCCTTGTAGATGCGCATCTCCGGCGTGACGTTGTCGAACAGCGTGCCGCCCGTGAAGAAGCCGTCTTCGTGGCCGGGCACTTTCAGACCGCGTCCATCGACGACCAGCGTCGCGCCTTCCTTGACGCCCTCGGCGACATAGCCCTCGATCCGCTCCAGCGCCTGGCGCGTGATGACCGGGCCCATTTCCGCATCCGCTTCCATACCATTCTTGACGATCAACGTGCGTGCGCGTTCGGCAAGCCTGGGGATGATCTTGTCGGCGACATCGCCGACAAGCAACGCGACCGAGATCGCCATACAGCGCTCGCCCGCCGAACCGTACGCGGCGCCAATCAGCGCGTCGACCGCTTTGTCCAGGTCGGCATCGGGCATCACAACCATATGATTCTTTGCACCGCCGAGCGCCTGGACACGTTTGCCGTGCTTCGCCCCGGTTTCATAGATGTAGTTCGCAATCGGCGTGGATCCAACGAAGCTGATCGCCTTGACATCGGGATGCGTGAGCAACGCATCCACGACCACCTTATCGCCCTGCACCACGTTGAATACGCCGTCGGGCAAGCCCGCCTGCTTGAGCAGTCCGGCCATGAACAGCGCCGCCGACGGATCGCGCTCGCTCGGCTTGAGGATGAATACGTTGCCTGCCGCGATCGCGACCGGGAACATCCAGCACGGCACCATGCACGGAAAGTTGAACGGCGTGATGCCCGCGACGACGCCAAGCGCCTGGCGCGTCGTCCAGTTGTCGATGCCGGTCGAGACCTGCTCCGTGTAATCCCCCTTCAGCAGTTGCGGGATGCCGCACGCGAACTCGATGACGTCGATGCCGCGCGCCACTTCGCCCTGTGCGTCCGAAAAAACTTTGCCATGCTCGGCGGTAATGATCGCGGCGAGCTCGTCGCGGTGTTTGTTCATCAACTCGAGGAAACGCAACATCACGCGGGCACGACGGATCGGCGGCGTATCGCTCCACTTCGGAAACGCGGCCTTCGCGCTTGCAACGGCAGCCTCGGCATCCGCAGCCTCGCCAAGCAGCAGTTTGCGGGCCCTCGCCCCCGTTGCGGGGTTGAACACGGACTGACTGCGGGTCCCCGTTCCGTTGACCCTTTGACCCGCGATGAAATGGCCCACGTCGGTGCTGTCGGTATAGGCGTGCATGTCGTCTCCTTCGAAATGGTCGGTTGCCGGAATGGCAATGTTCGAAGTGTATGGATGGGCGCACGCGCCGGAAAGACGCTAGGATTGAATTCAATGTTTTCCATTGCGAACAATCACTGTATGCAACCTCGAAATATCGAAGAGCTATGGGTCCATCTGCACTGGCTCACGACGCTTGCCGAACAGGGCACCTACACGGCGGCAGCCACGCGCCTCGGCGTCAGCAAAGCCGCAATGAGCCAACGCATCGCCGAACTGGAGCGTGCAGCGGGAATCTCGCTGGTGCAACGCACCACTCGCAGCGTACGGTTGACGGAAGCGGGCCAGCAACTCGTGGATAGCACGCGCAGCCAGTATTCGCAGATCGCCGCGAGTTTTGCGCGGGTGCGCGAATTGTCGGGCGTCCCGCGCGGCCTCGTGCGCGTCACCGCGCCGGTCGCGTTTGCGCGCCAGCAGCTCGTGGCAAGGCTACCGGCGTTTCTGACGACCAATCCGGAAGTGCGTGTTCAGCTGGAAGTGTCCGATCGGCTCGCGTCGCTTGCCACTGAAGGTTTCGACCTGGCCATCCGCCACACGGCCGAGCCGCCCGACACTCATGTTGCATGGAAGCTATGCGGCACGGAGTCGGTGCTCGTCGCGAGCCGGGGGTACCTGCGCAAACGCGGCACACCAACTGATCCCCACGACTTCGTATCGCACGACTGCCTCTTTTACCCACGTTCGGGCGGAGACACAATGTGGTCGTTCGAACGCAAGACCGCGCGAAAGCGGGACGTGAAACCCGTCATCCTGCCTGTCAATGGGCCGTTCTCTGCAAATAACAGCGAGACCTTGCGCGATGCAGCGCTGGAGGGGCTCGGCATCGCGCTGGTGCCGGATTTCACCGCGCAGGCCGCTGTACAGGCGGGCAAGCTCGTTGTCGTGCTGCCCGATTGGCGCGTCACGGGCGCCTTCGCCGAAACGCTCTATATCCTGCGACCGTATGCGTCCCACGTGCCTCGGGCGGTTGGACTATTTGTGAGTTACCTGCGTGAGCAGTTTGCGGAAGGCTTCGTGCTGTAAGCCGATCGATTGGCCTGTGCGAGTACGCGGACCGCAACTCAGGAAATCCACAAAACCCGGACGCACGAAAGTCAAACAGGCACGCCGATAGCAAAAGCATACGGGCGCAGCAACACGAGATGGTCGAGGCTCGTGGTCAAGCCGCATGCGGCACCAACAAGATTCACCACCACACCGAGACAGACCACACCCGCCCACTCATAGAGAAAGCGACGTCCAACGGGTAAGCCTAACCAGGTGCGCGAATGCCCTTTCGGGCCGATCCCGTTGCGGCCCGATCACTGCGCGAGCGTGAATGACCGAACCGCACGGCCCTTCTGGTAGAAGCGGCCATTCTCGAACTCCCCGGCAATGACATTCCCTTTGAACACGGCCCGGTGACTCCCCGCGCGTGCTGTCCGCTACGACCGCTTTATGGTCAATGTCCGCGAGCCAGCTCTTCCAGCCCGTGTAGACCAACGGGCGGAGTCGCCTGCCACGGCAATAACACAGCCCGTTTCGCATCCTGCTTCATCACGCGCTCGATAAATGGCACCTCGTAGCGCCCTCGTTCGGCGAGTGCCGGGTCCTGGGTGCCGCTTGCGAGCAGACTTTGGTCAATGACCCAGGCATACGGTTCAATCTGGGCTCGCCGGAGGTCGGCTTGTAGTCGCTCCGCTTCATGAACCGGTGTCGCCTCAGGGAGCGTCACGATAAGTACGCGCGTGAACTCGGGGTCGCGCAGGCGTGGCAGAAGCTGGCGAACCGCTTCTGGCATATCGCCCTGTGTGCGCATGACTTCGCGATGGTAGGCCTCCGCTGAGTCCATCAGCAGAATGGTGTGTCCGGTTGGAGCCGTGTCCAGTATCACGAACGAGTCCCGGGCCTCATCCACCGTTCGCGCAAACGCACGAAAAACCGCTATCTCCTCAGTGCACGGCGACCGCAGGTCCTCCTCCAGCATCGCCCTGCCTTGGGCGTCGAGATGAGCACCGGCCTTGGCAAGAACTTCGTCACGATAGCGGTTCACTTCCTGTTCCGCGTCGATGCGACTCACGCTCAGACCCGGCAGCGATTCCTGGAGAGTCCACGCCACATGTGCAGCTGGGTCAGTGGTCGAAAGCAGGACTGCGTGTCCGCGCTGAGCCAGTTCAAGTGCTATCGCCGCGGCAACCGTCGTCTTGCCGACGCCACCCTTGCCCATTGTCATGACAAGGCCATGGCCCGCTTTCTCAAGGTCGTCAACGAGCGGCAAGAGGCCGCCGGGCAACAGTTGCCTGTTTTGCTCAAGGCCTGCCAAGGGCCCCAGGCACGAATTGCCGGTTGTGTTTGTTGACAGGACGAGATTGGATGCCGGGTCGGTGCTGACAAGCAGCACAGTCTTACCCTTTTCGGCCAACTGCAGCGCCGTTGCGCAGGCGAGCGACGTCTTACCGACGCCACCCTTGCCGGTGAAAAAGAGATGGCGAGTTGTAACGGCTGGGAGTGTCATATCGGTGCGCCGGTTAGCATTCGCCAGGCTTGCAACCGCAGGCTCCGGCCTTGATGTGCGGCTTGTCGGCGGCGGAAACCCTGAGGCCCAATTTCTGAATCAACTGGGCACGTGACGGATACGCTCCGACAGAGATAATCCGGCCATCCACCGTTGCGATGGGCAGACGGTCCATACCCTCATGCAGCTCCCGGATCACTTCCGGGTTGCCCGCAAAAGCAGCCGCGTCGTGTCCGAGGCCGTGCCGAGCGACTTCGACACCCTGTTCAGCAAGCCATCGAACGTCAGCGCTGAACTGAACGAGGGTCGGGTCCACGTCGACGCCGCAGACGCCAGTCGCGCAGCACATGGCCGGCTCAAACACGTCAAGTTTGCTCATCGTTGCTCCCACGAATTCGCCTGTCGGGCCAGACTGCAGCCGCATCCACCCGCCATGCTCGTCCCTTTGAACGACGAGTCATTGACCTCGGTCAAGTCACAGACGATGGAGCGGAACCTTCCCCGCATGGAGAAGCGAATCGATTCGCCAATCGACTCAAGCTAGTTCGTTGACAAGCGTCAAGGGAAGCTCGGTCGTGACACGTAGCCTTGGGAGCACGATGACTGCACGCGTTGTGTCTCCGTATCGTGTGCCCACGGGAGGAAATATGAAAAAACTTCTAGTTGCGATGGTTGCCGGTATCGCGTTGACATCCCCGGTCCTGCACGCTGCTTCCAAGGACACCGGCGCGCCGCAAAGCAGTTCAAAAACATCGCCCGCAGGCGCCGCTGAATTCGACAAGAGTCTGGCGCAGCTTCAGGAGCAAATGAAGACAATGCAGGCGCAAATGGATCAGATTCGCAAAACTCAGGACCCTCAGGAACGCCAGAAGTTACTTGAGCAGCACTGGGCCACGATGCAAAGCGCGATGACAATCATGCACGGCATGTGGGGTCCGGGAATGATGGGTCGTGGAATGGGCCCGGGAATGATGGGTGGCGCTGGGCCCGGAATGATGGGGGGCTGGGGGCATATGGGCGGCTACTACTCGCGCCTGACACCCGAGCAACTGCGGCAGCGTCAATACATGACTGACCAATACCTGCGGATGCAGCAGGCGATGATGAACAACATGATGTGGCAGCAGCAATACCGGGGCGGCCCACCGCCTGCCAATACAAAGTAGACATGGCGAACAATCGGCTGCTGACGACTTCCGAGCCTTAAAAGCTCGCCAACCATAGGAGCGGACATGAGTGGCATATCCGACTACAAAGACCTCATAGGCGCAGTGTCGGCGCAAATGCGAGCGATGCGCGCATCTCAGCCCGAATTGATGACGGCATTCGGTCAACTCGCTGCGGCCGGCACAAAAGACGGAGCGCTGAATCGAAAGACGCGGGAACTGGTGGCGTTAGGGATTGCGATTGCCGGTCGTTGCGACGACTGCATCGGCTTTCACGTCCAGACGCTGGTAAAGCTGGGCACGACGAGAGCAGAACTGGAAGACGTGCTCGGCACCGCAGTCTATATGGGGGGCGGCCCATCAATGATGTATGCCACCCATGCGTTGAGAGCCTTTGAGGAATTCTCGCTCTGAACATCGACTCGCCCGGATTTCCGCCAGTTTCTGCCGCGCAATCCAATGCCGCGAAAAAGCACCACAGCATGCGACTCAGGGCGGCGGCGTCCCCGTGTGATGATGCATGTGCCCATCCATCGCGTCAGCACCGTGGTCCGAAAGCTGCGCATCGAACCATGCGTGAAGTGACGACACGAGATTCGGGTCATCGCTGCGATAGGTGAGTTCCCCGCCACCTGCGATGTCTTTATACGTAATCGACATCTGGCCGGGCTTTGCCGCCCTGAGTTGCACCAATCCGGGCATGTCAGCTCCGTGAGTCCGCACAGGTCCCGAAAAGTCACCACGCTGAAACTGCATCTGGATTTCGCGCAGGTGCTTACGAATCAGTCGAATCTGGTGGCTATCGGACAGGCTTTTCGCAATTACCTGCTGGCTCCCACCATCGTCCGATTTGGTGAAGATGTGAATCGTGGCCTTAAGGCTGAACGGCATGACCTCCGCACCTAGCTGTGCGACCTCGGCCTGACGTTCAGCTTCCGCTGCGAACGGTTCAATCGCTACGCCCAAGCCTGCCATCACGATAAGCGTTGTGAATAATGTGCGCGGTTTCATTGCATGAGACTCCAGCGTGGTCGACAGTGATAGCTGATTAGCGGCGCAGCCTCAGTCACATCCAGGTGAAGTACGAAGAGCAGCAAGGGCACTGCCACGGTAGCACCGCCAGCGCCCGTCAGCGCCAGAATCAGGTCGACAACACCTCCCAGGAACATACCGGCTGCAGTCGTGCTGTCCATCCCTCTACCCTATAAAAACGGCCGGATTTGCGCGCACGGCCCACCAGCCGGTGCGCAGCGGGTCAGGCCTGCTGCCGGCTCAATTTCGCGCGCTCGATGAATTCGAACACCACCATGCCGCCGAGCATCGCGCCCACAAAACCCCACGCCTTCGGAAAGCCAGCGCCCAGTGCGACCAGCGCCGGGCCCGGACAAAATCCTGCAAGCCCCCAGCCGACGCCGAACACCGCGCTTCCCAGGACCAGTCTCAAGGTCACGGATGAGTTGGCCGGAATCTGCATGGGCAGCCCTAGCAGGGATTTTTTGCGGCGTTTTGCAAACAGGAACGCGATAGAGCCAACGGCTATCGCCCCGGCCATCACGAATGCCAGTGACGGGTCCCACCGTCCCGCCAGGTCGAGAAATCCCAGCACCTTTGCTGGATTGGCCATGCCGGAGACCATCAGGCCAACGCCAAACAGAAGCCCGGAAATTAAAGCAGCGAGCAAAACCATTTCAACCTCCCAGCAGATGTCTGGACACGAACACGGTCAGAAAACCGCTTGCCATAAACGTTGCCGTTGCGACGAGTGAGCGGATGGAGCCCCGCGAGATGCCGCAGACACCATGACCGCTTGTGCAACCGCTCGCGTAACGCGTGCCGATGCCAACCAGAAAGCCCGCGACAAGTATTTCGCCCCACCCGGCCTGGATATCAGGTGTTACCGGATTCCCGAGCAGGCTTGCCAGCACAGGCGCCCCAATCAACCCTGCGAGAAACGCGACACGCCATCCCGCATCTTTCTGATGCGTGCCCAGCAGGCCACCGAGGATGCCGCTGATGCCAGCTATACGTCCGTTGAATAAAACAAGCACGGCAGCCGCGGCGCCAATCACCAGACCGCCAGTCAATGACAGGCCCGGCGTAAAGCTAGCGATATCAATCGACATACCCCCTCCTCATCTTTAATGAGCGCAAAACTGGTCGTACAGCACGTTCATGACCGCAATCGCTTCCTTGCTTGCGATGGAATAAAAGATGCTTTTTCCTTCTCGCCGCGTCGCCACGAGTTCGTTATCGCGAAGCACTCCCAGCTGTTGGGAGAGCGTGGGCTGGCGTATGCCCAACTGTTCCTCCAGGTCGCTCACACATAACTCGCCCTGCGACAACTGGCACATCAGAAGCAAACGGTCGGGATTGGCCAGCACCTTCAGTAGCGCACAGGCTTTCTCTGCCGATGCCTGCATCACCGACAGGTCGATTGGGACGGACTTCTTCCTCATCTCAACATCCTATAGTTTACATACAAACATTATATTGAATTATATATTAATTTTGAATAGAATGAATAACATCTAAGGAGGTCAGGATGCAGCCCATCGTTCAGCCGTTCTTCGACCCGGTCACCGGCACGGTGACTTACGTGGTGTTTCAGTCCGGGCATCGGGAATGTGCAGTCATTGACCCGGTCCTCGACTACGACCCCAAGGCAGGACGCACTTCGACGGCGAATGCCGGCAAGGTCATCGAGTTCGTCCGCCAGCGCGGCCTGCGGGTGCAGTGGATTCTGGAAACGCACGCGCATGCGGACCACCTGTCGGCAGGACATTATTTGCGCGGCGAGCTTGGCGGCAGGATTGCGATTGGCGAGCACATTCGCACCGTTCAGGGCGTCTTCAAGCAGATGTTCAATCTGGAGCCCGAATTCCGCCTTGACGGCTCCCAGTTCGACCATCTGTTTCGCGAAGACGAGGAGTTTTCCATCGGCACCATGACAGCAAAGGCGCTGTATGTGCCGGGTCATACTCCTGCGGACACGGCGTACCAGATTGGCGATGCGGTCTTCGTGGGTGACACGCTTTTTATGCCGGACGTCGGCACAGCGCGTTGCGACTTCCCCGGCGGCAATGCGCACACGCTGCATGGGTCGATTCGAAAGCTGCTGAATTTGCCGGGCGACACCCGGCTTTTCATGTGCCACGATTATCCACCCGAGGGCCGCAAGCCAGAATGGGAAACCACGGTACTCGCTCAGCGTACGCATAACATCCATGTGCATGACGGCATAACAGAAGAGCAGTTCATCAGTATGCGCGAAGCTCGCGACGCAACACTTGCGATGCCCGTTCTTATTCTTCCGTCTGTGCAGGTAAACATACGGGCCGGGGAATTTCCACCCGCCGAGGAAAACGGCATCCGCTATCTGAAGATTCCGCTAAACGCGCTCTGACAGCTCGAGCCCGCTGTTCCAGCACCATTGATAACGAGGAACGGCTCGTCTGATTGATATCTTCGAGGCTGCACGGGAGAGGTCCCGTAAGACCGATATTGACCCGACTCTCGCTTGTACGCGGCTATCGCGCTCGTCAATCAGCGGGCCGCCAGTTCACTGAGAAGGCACGCTGTCCGTCACCGCTTCGCCTCGAGTGCGCTTCCAACGGGTGTGCCTCGCCGCGAGGCGCAGAAAGCCCGACGCTCCCAGGCGGAAATAATGGAGAACAGCGCAAAAAATAGAAGGGTTCGAAATGTGAAGCCGTAGCCCAATCGAGTGATGTCGACCTCCCCAGCGAGCTTGAACTTGCCGGATGCGATAGCGGAAATGTTTGTGTCGCTCATGCTCCAGAAATCCTCGGAGCATTGCTGGTCTTCATCGGCGATATTCACAGCCCCGGGCTCGATGAAACGCAGGGCATGGTGTTGACGGACAGTTGCGACTGGAATCAGAACGCCGCGTCCCGCAAGTGGGCCAAGCGCTACTTCGAAAAGATGAAAAGGATGCCCTCGAGCTTGCAGGCCGCCGACTACTCTGCTGTCACGACGTATCTGAACGCAGTGAAGGCCACCGGCACGACCGACCCAGACAGAATCATGGCGTAGCTGAACGATATCAAGATTGATGACTTCTACGCCAAGGGCTCTATCCGTCAAGACGGCAGCATGATTCACGACATGTATTTGATGCAGGTTAAGACACCGGCTGAATCCAAGGAACCTTGGGACTATTACTAACTCACGGCGACCATACCGGGCGAGCAAGCCTTCACCACCAAAGCACAATCGCACTGCGCACTATGGAAATAGTGCCTCTTTTGAAATCCGAGTGGTGCTATGGCGGATCGATGACAGGCCCGAGCCTGGCGCGACGAACCCTTGAGGCGCTTTGAATCGACAAGTTGGCGCATGGCTGGTTGTGGCAGAATGCCACCGGCTACTTCTCAGAAATGGCTATGAAGCCAACCCTGCCGCTAACAAGCACCAGATGTTTAGGTCGTCGACCATAACGGGCTTCGTTTGGTGTTGCCGGCGATATTTGTGCTCAAGGCGTTGTTCAAACCGAAAGCGACCGTCTTTCAATATCTATTTCGACCTTCAGGACTCGGCATGCTGCTCGCTCCCGTGCACGCCAATGGTTCGACAACTGTTGCAATTCTTCCTCGACAGCTTAGACAACATGCCCCGAAGTCTGATGCTTGACCAGCATCGGCCCGGCTTTGCTACAGACCGCCCAATTGGGCGGTCTGTTTTTTCTGTCGCTATATAAGAAATCAAGGCTGATTGCTCCCACCGAAATCACACCTCGGCCAGAGCATCACGTTAGGACAACATTGATAGCGATTTCCAGGACAGCTTTCGTTTGCTAGCCACCACTTGCTGCCGTTGGGCTGGCGAGTGACGAATACTCCCGGCACGGGTATCGGTTCCCCTTCAGATCGACGCAAGATCATCCTCGCGGCGCTCGACCGGATCTTCGGCGCATACTAAGCGGCAACACGTCGACTTTGTTCGTACGTCGACCTTCGTATCAGCGAATCAACATCAATCCTCGAGTATTCAATTGCTGTTGCGCTTCACGCTGATACCACCCCTTGCAAAACTACGATTGGAGAAACAATGCAGTTCGACAAGCAACAGCAGAGGCTCAGGCAGAGCGACGCAACTTCGCGTTCTGGTCCGCCGAGCTTGCTGACGAAGGTACTAGCCGTGGTGATAGGCGCTGCCCTGCTCGTCGTGGGGTTCGCCGTTTCGCTCGTCGTGTTGGCCGTGGTTCTTGGGGCAGGCATTGTGATCGGGGGATTCGTCTGGTGGAAAACGCGCGATCTGCGCAAGCGGCTTCGCGAGGAGGCAATGCGGGCACAGCAGATGCACGAGCAGCAGGTGTACAAACGGGCGGCCCAGCGCATGGATAACGGCGAGGTGATCGAGGACGTCGAGTTCAGGGACGAAACGCGACAGAAATAGGCGCGGCACCGCGGCAGTGTCTGCGCTGCCGCAATTCTCAGGTCAAATTTCGATTGGCAGTCTCCGCTGCCGTTGAACTAAGCTTTAAAGCCGTAGCAACGGCGCTTTCACCCGCATCATGCGCGCCGGTACGAAGTGAAAAACACCATCAGCGCGGAGGTGCTCGATGATTTCCCGATGGATGCGAATGATCGGCCTGGCGACGTGTGTCTGCGTCACATCGCCCGGCTCCGTGGCGGCGGATGCGTCGGCCGCCGCGCCGCCGCTCGTCTATGTCAACGATTTCGATCTCGACGTCGCCAATGTGACCACCGACAGCGGGCCGGGCAACCGCGCGCGCGGCATCGTCGGTCATCTGCTGCCCGAAGGGCCGCTGCGACAGCAGAACGATCCGCAGGCACGGGCGCGGGAAATCGTCGAACTGATGGCGCAATCGCTGACCGACGATCTGAAGAAGGCCGGCATCGACGCGCGCCGTGTCTCACCGGGTGAACCGCTGCCGCGCAATGGCTGGCAGGTGCGCGGCGTGTTTCTCAGTGTCGATGAAGGCAACCGGCTGCGTCGCGCGATGGTCGGGATGGGCGCGGGTCAGAGCCAGTTTCAGGTCGCGGTGTCCTGCGACAGCCTGGCCGCGCCGGATTTGCCGCCGCTCTATGAAACCGTCGATGCGGGCGCGAGCCGGGATATGCCCGGCGCCGTGATCAAGCTCAATCCGTACGTGATCGCCGCGAAGGTTGTGCTGTCCGGCCGCGATCAAAAGACCGCGATCAAAAAGAGCGCCGCGCAGATCGCCGACGCGCTCGCGCAGAAACTTCAGGCCGGCGCAAAGTAGAATGCGCTGCTAGCCGCCGGCGAAACGGGCCGCAGCGATTTTGCCGAGATGCACGGCAACCGGAGCAGTCAGCGCGAAATTCCGCAGTTCCTCCGGCGAGGCCAGATGGGCGGCAACGATCTCGCGATTGTCGAGCCGCAACTCCGGCAAGCGATCGAGGTGAAGTTCGAAGAAATGCACGCGGTCCCGTCGCCCGTCCCAGATACCGTAGACGCTGCCCGCCGGTATCAGCGGGTAAGCCGGCAGACCGATCTCCTCGTCCATTTCCCGCTGCGCCGCCTCGGCGGGCGTCTCACCGGCATGGATACTGCCGCCGGGAAGACCCCACTCGCGCCGGTACGATGTCTTCACCAGCAACAGCGACTGGCCGACGTACAGGGTCACCAGCGCGCCCTCATGATGAGGCCGCCGAATGTGCCACCAGGCGCGAGCGAGCTGAAACCCGACGCGAAGCGCGATGCGCCAGAGCGCGTCGACAAGTGAACCGGAGCGGGCTCGCTCAACACTGGGCATGGGGTCTATCCTTTTGTGTCGGTGACGATCGTGGTCGATTGCCGGATCGTCGCGGTATCGAAGGCAGATCGCGGCGATCTGTCGACGGGCGGCCGTTTTCGCGTCGATCTGCTGTACCGGCTAAACGTCACGCGAACAAAGATCCGCGTGGACTCACGATATCCGGTTTTGAGAAATCTGATTTCTACCACCGCAGCGCGGGTAATGGGCCGCCGCGACCTCCTTGCATCCCACTCAAAAACTGCGCGATCACACAGTTTCAGGACGAAAACCGGCCTTAGGGACAAAAACTTTGCAATCACCTAGTTTTCTTAAAAAAGCCGGATTTTTTGCCTTATACTTGGTGAACGCCTAGTTTTTTACCGTCCTATGGCTCATATCATCCGCAAGGCCTCCGATATCGGAGGCATCATCCGCGCCGCCCGAAAAGTCCATCAGTTGCGCCAGAACGACGCTGCCGGCGGCGTGGGCGTGAGCGAATGGTTCATGGTCAAGGCTGAACAGGGATCGGACAGCGTTCAATGGGGGAAGTTGTTCCAGATCCTGGACGGACTTGGCGTGCGCATCACGATGGACGTTCCCGACGCCGACGATCGGCTTGTCGAGGCCGAATTGGCGCGCGCGCATCGCAGCGCGGAGCGCCGTCGCAAGCGGGTCGGCGCTGCCCGCTCCGCCGACCCGGATGAAACGCCGGAAGATTCGCAATGAGCGTCCGTCGCCTTTTCGCATACATCGACGAGCAACTGATCGGCACGCTGAGCGAATGGCCCTGAAGCAAGCGCCGACCGCATGGCATTCGCGGCACTCCACGCGCCGCGAATGCCCCGGCTCACTAGCCGCTGACAGTCACCCCGCTGCCACCAACCTCACAGCAACGCGATCACCCTGACATCGCCCTGCTCCGCCGACGCCACCACCTTTTCGCCAATCCGGCGGAACGTGATCGATACCGACGCATCCCCGACGCGCAGATCGCTAACTTCGAGCCAATCGATACCTTCGGGCAGCATCGGCTGTTCGATCAGCACCTCGCGTCGTTCCGCATCGATCGTGATGCCCAGACACGCCTCCAGCATCATGAACGGCGAACCCGCCGCCCACGCCTGCGGCAGACACGCGACCGGATACGCGGTAGGCGGCTCGCCGCGCCGGCGCGGGAAGCCGCAGAACAGTTCGGGCAGACGCATGTCGAAATTGACCGCGGCCTGGAACAGCGCCTGCAGCAGCCGCACCGCCGATGCCTTGCCGCCGTAGCGCGACAGCCCGCGCGCGCACAGTGCGTTGTCGTGCGGCCAGACCGAGCCGTTGTGATACGCCATCGGATTGAAACGCGCCTGGCTCGCAGCCAGCGTGCGCACGCCCCAGCCGGTATGGAACAGCGTCGAATCGAGTGCGCGCACCACCGCTTCGCCGCGCTCGCGCGACGGCAGGCCGAAGGCCAGCAAGTGCCCGGCGTTCGATGCCATCACGCGGCACAGTTCGCCATGACCGTCGAGCGCGATGCCGTAGAAACCGGCTTCGTCCATCCAGAACTTTTCCTCGACGCAGCGGCGGATCTTCTTCGCGCGCTCCGCGTACTGCGCGGCCTCATCGCGCTGGCCGCGCTGCGTCGCGAAGCCGGCCATCGTGTCGAATGCGGCGCTTGCGTAGGCCTGCACTTCGACCAGCGCAATCGGCCCATCGGGAAAGCGGCCATCGGCATGGAACACCGAATCGTGGCTGTCTTTCCAGCCCTGGTTCGCGAGCCCGCCATCCGATTCGCGCTGATAGTCGAGCAGCCCCAGACGGTTGCGATCGCACACACCTGCGACCCACTGCGCGGCGCGTTCGAGCGCCGGCCACAGTTCGTCGATCAGCGCGAGGTCGCCGGTGCGGGCCGCGTAAGCGCCGGCCAGCACGATAAAGAGCGGCGTGGTGTCGACGCCGCCGTAGTACAGCGCAAACGGCACTTCGCCGGCCGCCGCCATTTCGCCCTTGCGCATCTCGTGCATGATCTTGCCGGGCGCCGCGTCGCGAAACGGCGAATTCTCATGCGCCTGATGATCGGCGAGAAAACGCAGTACGCCCGCGGCCAAATGCGGCTGCAGCCACAGCGTTTGCAGCGATGTGATCACCGCGTCGCGGCCAAACGGAGTCGAAAACCATGGGATGCCCGCATACGGATATGGACCGGTCGCGAGGTCCGTCGTCAGCAGGCTGAGGTCCGCGAACGAGCGGTCGATCCACGCGTTGAACAGCGGATTGCTGGTGCGTATACGCGCGCTCGCGCGGCGCCGTTCGCGCATCACCAGGTGGGCATCGACGAGCGCGGCGCGCACCGCCGTGCGGCCGACGCGCGGACGCTCGGCATCGATCTGCGACATGTGAGCTTCGCTCATTGCATGGACCGGCTGCGCTACGTCGGAGCCGGGCTTGCCCGCCACCGGCACCACGTGCACCGCGACCGACAGATAGATCGACACGCAGGCCTGCGCGGGCAGCTTGACCGTGTAGTCGGCACGGTCGGCGAACAACTGATCCGGCTGCGGCGAGAACGCAATCTGTACGTTGCGCGCCACGTCGTCCAGACCGATATAGTCGAGCAGCACCTGCTGATTCTCGACGCGTGCCGGCTCGATACGCCCCTGCTTGTCGCGCTTCAGGCCGCGCACTTCGAACATGTCACGGAAGTCGCTGGAAAACGAAATGGACAGCGGTACGGTCGCGTCGCTCGTGCCGTAGTTCGTCAGTTCGATCGCCTCGTTGAGCACGGTGCCCGACAACACGCGCACGCGCTCGACGTGGATCACGCCTTCGGGCGTGCTGTTGCCGCCGAGCGGCGGCAAAGGACGATTGGTCAGATGCGCGGTGAACGACGTGTTGTCGCTGCTGACACTGCCCGACAGCAGCGACGGCGCGCGCCCGCCGAAGGTGAGCCGCAGTTGCGACAGCACGCGGGTGTCGTTGACGAACAGGCCATCGTCGTGGCCGGTGATATCGCCGAGAGGGTCGTTGACGATGAACGTGTCACCCGACTTCAACACGTGTTGCGTGGCGCTCGCGACGTTGAGGTTTTCCGTCGGGATGAAAACGCCTTCCTGTTCGGGTTCGCGATGATCGACGCCACCCGTATGGGTCACTCCGCCGAGGGCTTCTGGCTGCTGCTGTGTCAAGGTCGCTCCTATGGATTCGATTCGCTGCTGCTTTCAGTTTCGCATTCGGGTAACGCCCAGGGGCGTGCGCCGGCTTGCCCGGTTGCATCCGATTGTAGAAGGTCTGTGCGCGTGAGACGAACTTATCGCGGTGGAGTTTCGGCTTTTTTACGGCGATTTGCTGGCGGATTTCCCGTGGCACAGGACGTGCAGGGCAAAGTGCGGGGATACACAACAACGACATACGCGGCGCTTCTTGCGTCGGATCCACGTTGGATCCGTGCCGGGTCCTGACCGAAGCGCCGCGTGCGCAATGTGAGGACCAGCAGGATCACCGGCCTCGTGGGCCGGTGATCCGGTGTGTGTTAGCGGAGTGCGCTAACGGTTTGCGTTATGGCGTGCGTTACGGCGAGCATTAACGCTGTGCAATCGGCTTCGCTTCACGCAGCGTCTCGCCGACGAACAACTGGCGCGGACGACCGATCTTCTGCTCGGGATCAGCGATCATCTCGTTCCATTGCGCGATCCAGCCGACCGTACGCGCCATCGCGAAGATACACGTGAACATCGACGTCGGGATGCCCAGCGCGCGCTGCACGATACCCGAGTAGAAGTCGACGTTCGGGTACAGCTTGCGCGATACGAAGTATTCGTCTTCGAGCGCGATCTTTTCGAGCGCCATTGCGAGCTTGAACAGCGGGTCGTCGTGCAGGCCCAGTTCTTCGAGCACTTCGTGGCAGGTCTCGCGCATCAGCTTCGCGCGCGGATCGTAGTTCTTGTACACGCGGTGACCGAAGCCCATCAGCTTCACGCCCGAGTTCTTGTCCTTGACCTGCTTGATGAACTCGGGAATGTTATCGACCGAGCCGATTTCTTCCAGCATGTTCAGCGCGGCTTCGTTCGCGCCACCGTGCGCCGGGCCCCACAGACATGCGATACCGGCAGCGATACACGCAAACGGATTCGCACCCGACGAACCGGCCAGACGCACGGTCGACGTCGACGCGTTCTGCTCGTGGTCCGCGTGCAGGATCAGGATGCGGTCGAGCGCGCGCACCAGCACGTCGTTGACCTGGTACTCTTCGGCCGGGTTCGCGAACATCATGCGCATGAAGTTCGCGCTATACGACAGATCGTTCTTCGGATACACGAACGGCTGATCGACGCTGAACTTGTACGCCATCGCAACCAGCGTCGGCAGCTTCGCGATCATACGGATCGCCGACACTTCACGATGTTTCGGATCGGTGATATCGAGCGAGTCGTGATAGAACGCGGACAGCGCGCCGACCGCGGCAACCAGAACCGCCATCGGATGCGCGTCGCGGCGGAAACCGCGGAAGAAGAACTGCATCTGCTCGTGCACCAGCGTGTGCTTCGTGACGGTATCGACGAACTCGGCTTTCTGGGCCACATCCGGCAACTCACCGTGCAGCAGCAGATAGCAGGTTTCGAGGAAGTCGGCGTTCTGCGCGAGGTTGTCGATCGGGAAGCCGCGATACAGCAGCTCGCCCTTGTCGCCGTCGATATAGGTGATCTCGGAATTGCACGACGCCGTCGACATGAAGCCCGGGTCGTAAGTGAACTTGCCGGTCTGGCTGTACAGCTTGCGAATGTCGATGACGTCCGGGCCCAGCGTGCCCTCGTAGATCGGCAGATCGACAGTCTGGTCGCTGTCGGAGAAGCTCAGTGTTGCGTGTGTCTTCGAGTTCATCTACATCTTCCTTTTGCTTTGATACCGCAGCTTTGATACCGCATACGTGCCGGCGTACATGAGGTCGTACCGTGAGACGCGATCTCGGCGCGCTCCGAAGGACTGGCCATGCGCCAGGCTCCGCCCCGCATTCTACGGGCGTGCGCCTAGCCGATTGCGGCGATTGACGGCAACAGACCATCTCCGTTCACGCAACATTCGTTGTTCGCGCACAGTCATTCGTTGTTTGCGAACAATCGCGTCGTTTTGCCTACACCGCGCTTACGGATCACTCGCGAAACCCGCGCGCATCGTCGACCGAGTCCCTGTGCTGATCTTCGCCGCGCCGCGTGACAGGTGTGAGTCCATCGCTGGTCAGACGGAAGTCTGCGATGAAAGTCCGCGCCGCCGTTGCAACAATGTTTTGCTCGGCTTGGACTGCGTCGTCCAGCGTCCATCTGCGATACTGGATTCAAGCACTGATGCTAACAGCCCGCTTCCGAAGCGGGCTTTTCTGATCAAAGCAAAACAGGAAGGATGCAATGAACGCTTCGCTCGAAACGCTGTTTCCGGATCATGTCCATACCGAAGAAAGCACCGTCACCGCGCTGAACCATCAGGACATCGTCGTTGCGTTGTCCGCCGCGTTGAAGACGCAGGACGTCGCGGTGCTGCATATGCTCTACCCGCGCACCGACGCGCGCACGCATCGCAGTCTCGACACGCTCGTGCACGTGTTGCATGGACACGGTCTGCATGAAGTCGCCGATCTGGTCGCACGCGAAGCGCACTACCTGCTGATCAAGGATCCGGTCAAGGCATGGAAGGTGTTCCATGAAATCCGCAACGACTCGCTCGCGATCGGCGTGCATCTGTACTACCACGGGCTCGTCGGCGAAGCGGCCGAAGTCGCGCTCGACAAGGACGCGCATCGCAAGGCTTGATGCTTTTCTTTACCCGGCGATCAGCGACGCGCATGCTCGCTGATCGCCGCGTTGATCGCGCTTAATGCTGCGATCAAGCTGTATTCAACGACCGCCCATCGCCTGAATAAACTCGTCGACGTAGCGATTGAAAGCGGATGGGTGCGCGAGATTCATCCCATGCGACGCGCCGCGCACCGTCTCACGGCGCGCATCCGGCAGCCACGACTGCAACGCGTTCACCGTGCGCCGGAACATGTCCGGGCTCTTCTCTCCATCGATCAACAGCACTGGGCAGCGCACGTCGACGGCTTCATCGGGTACGTACGCGGGTAGCGGATCGCGGAATTGCCGCGCAAGCGTGTGCGCGTTATCGGTCGCCATGCGGCGAAAGCCCGCCGTGCTCATCGCCCAGAAGCCTGGACGGCTCACCGAATCGACGAACAGTTGCAGACCCGCTTCGACCTCGCCCGTTTCGATCAGTTGTGCCGCTTTCGCGCGCAACGCATTGACCGTCTCCGGCAGACGAGCGGGCGGACGCCCGGCGATCTGCAACGGGCCGCCCGGATCGGCGAGCGTCAGCGTGCGCACCTGTTCGCGATGGCGCCGCGCGAAATGAAAGGCCACGCAGCCGCCGCGCGAATGCCCGACCACGTGCGCCGGTCCCGCGCCGAAGCGGTCGATGAATTCGGCGACTTCATCCGCGTGCACGCTCCAGCTGAACGGCAGATTCGCGCCGCTGTCGGTCACCGGCCAGTAGTGCGTGAGACTCACCGCGACGCAGCGATAGCGCTTCGACAAGCCGGCCAGTTGGGGCTCCCAGTAGCGGTAATCGCACAGCGAGCCGTGTACGAACAGCAGCAGTTCGCCCTCGCCTGCCTCGACGTAAGGCATGCGCAAACCGTTCTGCAGTTCGATGAAGGAAGGCGAGGAAGAGAGCGGTGATGCGGAGGCAGATTGATTCACGGGTGGTTCGGGGCAGCGCGGCCGCGGCACGCGGATGCGCGCGGCGCCGACAAAGCGTTGGGAAGTGAGCTTACGGGCATCCCTGAAAGTGGGACGCGACGCGCGTATTGTCACATAAGCAATCAAACGCGCGTCAGGCAGATGTCAGGCAGACGCATTGCGCGCACTGCCCTCACCCTCACCACCGCTCACTCGTACCCGACTTCCTCGACCAGACCCGCCGCCGTCGCCACGCCCGCGCCACGCACCGCGCAGGTCATCGGATCGTCGGCGACATGCACGTCGAGGCCGATTTCATCGCTGAGGCGCCGACCAAGATCGTTCAGCAGCGCGCCGCCGCCGGTCAGCACGATACCGTTGTGCGCGATATCCGTGACCAGTTCGGCGGGCGCCATCTCGAGCCCGCGTTTGACCGCGCCGATTACCTGGCGCAACGGCCCTTCGATCGCCTCGGCGATATCGCGATTGCTCAGTTGCACCGTGCGCGGCAGGCCGTCGTCGACGCTGCGGCCGGTTGCGTTCATCTGCTGCAGCGGTACGTCGTGCATGGCCGAGCCGATGTTCTTCTTCAGATGCTCGGCGGTCTGCTCGCCGAGCAGTACGCCATACAGATTGCGCACGTAGCTGATGATCGCCGCGTCGAAATTGTCGCCGCCGACGCGCACCGAGCCGCTATACGCGGTGCCGCCGAGCGCGATCACGCCGACTTCGGTAGTGCCGCCGCCGATGTCGACCACCATCGAGCCGGTCGCGGCGCTCACCGGCAGGCCCGCGCCGAGCGCGGACGCGAGCGATTCGCCGATCAGGCTGACCTTCCATGCCCCGGCCGCTTCGGCGGCTTCGCGGATCGCGCGGCGCTCGACCTGGGTCGCGCTTTCGGGCACGCAAACGATAAACGCGGCGCGCCGGCTAAAGAGCGAACGCGGGCGAGCCATATCCACGAATTGCCGGATCATGTGTTCGGCGGCGGAGAAATTGGCGATCACGCCGTGGCGCATCGGCCGCACCGTTTCGAGGTTCAGCGGCGCGCGGCCGAGCAGTTGGCGCGCCTCGGTACCGATCGCGGCAATGCGTTTGGTTCCGGCGGAAGGTTCTTTCTCGAAGCACACGACCGACGGCTGATTCAGCACGATGCCGCCGTCGTCGGTATAGATAAGGGTGTTGGCCGTACCGAGATCCACCGCCACGGCGTGGCGGAACAGTCGCTCGAAGAGCGGGTAATACGGCGTCGATCTGGCCATAAGCAGGCTCTGATATGTCGTTATCCGCCGTCTCAGGCGGTCTGAAAATGCGCCCCCGGGTACCCCGAAACCGCGCGTAACGCCCCGCTGGGCGCTGCGCTTCTCGCGCGGCGGGGTGATTTTCAAGCCAATGCCCGTATAACGGCAAGCAGATCAGAATCTTTAGAGCCTGTTTCGATTACCGCTGTATCAATCGCGCGACACCGCGCCGAGCGCGTGCTGTAACGCGGTGCGGCCGAGCTCGACGCCGTCGGCGGTGATCGTGTGGCCGACCCCGGGCAGCACGTATGCATCGAGCGGGTAGCCGGCCTGGCTGAGCGCGTCGGCCGCGCGTTCGAGCTCGCTCACCGGGATCACGTCGTCGTCCTCACCGTGAATCAGCGTGAGCGGCGTCGTGCGGTTCGCCGACACGATCGCCGACGCGAGCCGCCCCGAATAAGCGACCACGCCAGCCGCACCCTCCGGGCTCGCCGCGACGTGATGCAGCGCCATCATCGAACCTTGCGAAAAGCCGACCAGCGCAAGCATTTCGAAAGTGATCTGCCAGTGCGCGAGTTCCGCATCGAGCACGCGACGCAATGCCGGATAGGCGGCGGCGATGCGCGCCTCGCGATTCGCCTCGTTGACGTCGCGCAGGCTGAACCACTGGCGGCCGCCGAAGCCGCCGTCGAACGGGTCGGTGCCGTCGAGCGACACAAACGCGGTATCCGGCAAAACTTCGCTCCAGATGTCGGCGAGCGGCATCAGATCGCGCGCATTGCTGCCGACGCCGTGCAGCAGCACGACGAGGCCCTTTGCGGGTGCGTTCAGCGGCGCGCGGCGCCAGCCGTGTTCGAATTGTTGCCAGGCCATGGCGATTTTCCTTTCTCGGTTGGATTGGCGGGTTTTGCGGTCTTCGTGTTCCGGTGTCGCGTGCAACGTCTCTGACGCCGGCGGAGTCAGGCAGCCTCATCAGGCGGCGTCATGCAGCCTCAGCCGCGAGCATACGCCGCGTGCCGGCTTTGCGCCGTCAGGACCGCATCCGCTGTGCCTGCCGGCGACGCGCCGCTGCGAATGCGGGTAAGCTGATGCGACCACCCGACTCCGCCGCCGCGGCGGCGCTCCCGCCCACGGCGCACAGCGCACCCGGCGCATCCCGCGTATTCGGCACGGCCAGTACGTCGATGCGCCCGATGCGCCGCCCGCATCCGGAGAAACCGTTTGAGCCAGCCCCCCGACGCGCCCGCTTCCGCTTCGCCATCCGAGCCAACGCCGCAGCGCCCGTCGCAGCCGTCATCACAGCCCGCCGCGCCACCGCCGCTCGAAGGCGGCAAGCTGGTTCTCGCCACCATCGCCGTTGCGCTCGCCACCTTCATGAACGTGCTGGACACGTCGATCGCCAACGTCGCGATTCCGACGATTTCGGGCAACCTCGGCGTCTCGGTCGACGAAGGCACATGGGTCATCACCGTGTTCGCGGCGGCCAACGCGGTGTCGATTCCGCTGACCGGCTGGCTCACGCAGCGCATCGGCCAGATCAAGCTGTTCGTCGGCGCGATCCTCGGCTTCGTGCTCGCATCGTGGCTGTGCGGCATCGCGCCGACCTTGCCGATCCTGCTGCTCGCGCGGGTGTTCCAGGGCGCGGTGGCCGGCCCGCTGATTCCGCTGTCGCAGGCGATCCTGCTGGGCTCGTATCCGAAGGAAAAAGCGTCCACCGCGCTCGCGCTATGGGCGATGACCGCGACCGTCGGCCCGATCGCGGGCCCGGCGCTGGGCGGCTGGATCACCGATAGTTACAGCTGGTCGTGGATCTTCTACATCAACATTCCGGTCGGCCTGTTCGCGGCCAGCATCACATGGATGATCTACCGCACCCGCGAATCGGCGACGCGCAAGCCGCCGATCGACGTGGTCGGCCTCGGCCTGCTGATCACATGGGTCGCGTCGCTGCAGATCATGCTCGACAAGGGCAAGGACCTCGACTGGTTCGCCTCGCCGGTGATCGCGATTCTCGGCATCGTCGCGCTGATCAGCTTCGCGTTCTTCCTCGTGTGGGAGCTGACCGAAGAGCATCCGATTGTCGACTTGCGGCTGTTCCAGCAGCGCAACTTCCTCGGCGGCACGATCGCGATCTCGGTTGCGTACGGCGTGTTTTTCGGCAACCTCGTGCTGCTGCCGCAATGGATGCAGGAGTATCTGAACTACCGCTCGGTCGATGCCGGCCTCGTCACCGCGCCGCTCGGCATCTTCGCGATCATTCTCGCGCCGGTGCTCGGCCGCGTGATGCCGCGCTCGGATTCGCGCGTGATCGCGACGGTCGCGTTCGTCGGTTTCGCGATCGTGTTCTACATGCGCTCGAAGTACGTGATCGAGATCGACACGTGGCACCTCGTGCTGCCGACGCTGCTGCAAGGCATCCCGATGGCGCTGTTCTTCGTGCCGCTCACGGCGATCATTCTGTCCGGCCAGCCGCAGAGCCGCATTCCAGCCGCGGCCGGTTTGTCCAATTTCGTGCGGGTATTTTGCGGCGCGGTGGGCACGTCGATCGCGGGCACCGTGTGGAACAGCCGCACGATCCTGCATCACGCGCGGCTGACGGAACAGGCATCGATCGACAACCCGGCGTTCGCACGGCAGATCGATACGACGCAGTCGCTGCTGCATCTGGATACGCAGTCAGCGCATGCGCTGTTCGATTTCACCGTGAACACGCAGGCCGCGATGATGGGCCTGAACGACATCTTCTTTATCTCGGCAATCATCTTCTTGCTGATCATTCCGCTGATCTGGATCACGCGGCCGGTCAAGGGCGGTGGCGGCGCCGACGCGGCGGGCGCGCATTGAGCCGCGCGGCGGCTTCGTTGCGTCAGCGGAAGAACCGCGCGGGCGTATCGCCGAATGCGTCGCGAAACACCGCGATAAACGACGACACGTCGCTATAGCCGACTTCGAGCGCCACCTGCGTGACGCTTTCGCCGGCGCCCAGATGTTCGAGCGCGGCGAGCAGGCGCAACTGCTGCCGCCATTGGCCGAAGGTCTGCCCTGTTTCTTTCGCGAACAGGCGCGCCGCGGTACGGGCCGTCACGCCGGCGGTGGCGGCAAGCTGCTCGAGTACCCGCGATTGAGCGGGATTTTCACTGAGCGCATCGGCGATGCGCTGCGCGCGCGGATCGCGCGGCCAGTTCAAACCCAACGGCGTCGGGGGCAAGGTCGCGAGTCGATCCAGCAGCACTTGCAGAAGGCGGCGGGCGGGTTCATCGAGCGGCTGCCGAAGCGGCAGCTCGGCCGCGGCGGCCAATAGTGCCTGCACCAGCAGATCGGGGATCAGCGCGCCGGTTTGCGCGGGTAGCGGCGCGGCACCGGAGGCGCCGGCGAATGTCGCGCCGGGCTCCATGGCAACGTACAGCGAATACAGTTGAACGGGACGCGTCGCGTGCAGACAGTGCAGCGTATTCGCGACGAGCCACAACGCGCGGCCGGGCGGCACGACCCATCGCCCGGCTTCGGTACGCACCGTCAGCACACCGTCGTTCACGTGAATCAGCCGCGCGCGCCGGTATGCGCGCCACGGTTCGTCCAGCGTCTGATGGCGCTCGCCGACCACGAAGACCGTTTGCTCGATACCGTCCGGATCGAAGGCTTCCATCATGGTGTCCGCTCTTTCGCCGCGTGGCTTCCGCGAAGGGAGCAAGATTAGCACGCGCGCGGCAGCGGGTCGGCTGGTCTCTCGCTATCGCGAGAGTCGCCGCGCCCGCGACAGACAGGCGGTTCAGCCCCGCCTACGTTCGCCGAACAGCGCGGCGAGCCCCGCCGCTGAGCTGAACACCGCGTCGGCATCGTGGCCCGCGCCCGGAATCCGGTGCAGCGGATGCGCGCGCCCGGCGATACTGCGCGCATCGATATAGCGTGCATACGCGAGGCCGCGCGCGAGCCGGTGCTGCCCTTGCGCCATCGCGGCGCACGACCGGTCGAGCGCCGGATGCTGCGGATCGCAATCCTCGTCGCCGAGCAACAGTGTCACGTCGCGCGACAGATACGCGTGTTCGAGCCCGCCATCTCCGACGTACGCCGCGCTGGCGAGCGCATACGCCGGCAGCGCGCCGAGACCGTACTTCCAGTCGTTGAAGCCGACGCAGCGCGCCGCGTCGTACGGCGCGAAGCCGCCGTCCGCGGCAGGCCGCAACGTATCGAAATAAACGTACGACGATGGATTGGCAATCACATAGCGCACATTGACGCCGCGCGCGGTCAGCGGTGCCTCGCCCTGCGCGACGACCGCATAGCGCTGCGCGACCTGCGCGCCGCCGGAATGGCCGGCGACGACCACCTCGCGCAACGCCGGAAACCGGTGCACGTCGGCGAGCGCCGCGAACAACGCGTCCAGCACCGCGAACGAACTGACCGGTGCCGGCGCGAGCGCTTCGCCGCCGCCCATCCAGCCGGTCCATTCCCAACGCAGCGTCGACGCGGGCGCCGCGTGCGCATCGACATCCGCGGCGGCGAGAAATTGCGGCACGACGAGCAGCGTGTCGTCCGAATCGAGACCGGCCGCCGCGCGCGCGCGACGCGCCAGTTCGAAGTACACATCGGCGTTGCGCAGCCGGCCGTGCAGCAGGATCACCGCGCGTTCGACGCGCGGCTGCGGCGCATCCCACTCGCCGGTCGCGAAAAACGGCACGGTACCGTCGCCGCGCGGCGTGGAAACAGTCAGATGTTGCGATGCGATCACGTCGACGGGCCGTTCGTTCGGCGCGCGTTCGTCGTGTGCGGAGTGCGGCACGGTCATGAAGCGGAAATCCTTTGGGTATGAGTGCCGTCGGTGCCTAGCTCCGGGTGTCCCCTGCGGGACAGGCCCACCAGCGCGAGCGATACGAATCCGGCAAAAATCAGATAGAACGCGGGCGTGAGGCTGCTGCCGGTCAGCCTCGTCAGCCCTGTGATCGTGAACGGCGCCATGCCACCGAACAGCGTGACGGCAATGTTGTAGGACAGCGCGACGCCGGACGAGCGGCTCTGCACCGGGAACAACGTCGCGAGCATGCCCGGATGCGCGCCGGACATCGCGGCGAGAAACACCGTCGACACCACCTGCGCGATGAACAGCCGCTCGGCCGACGGCGCCGACACGACATACACGAACAGCGGGTACGCGCACAGCATCCACGCGAGCGTGACCGGATAGAACAACCGGTACGCGCCGTATTTATCCGCGAGCCGCCCGGACACCGGGAACAGGAACAGGTTCAGCACGCCGCAGAAAAACGCGCCGCGCAGCGCGACCGCGAGCGGCAGATGCAATTGACGCTCGACATACACCGCCAGATACGAATGCCACACGTAGTTGGTCGCGGCACCAACGGCGATCACGCCCATCGCGCAAAAGGCGGCGCGGCCATTGGTACGGCAGAATTCGCGCAACGACACGCGCGGCGGCTTGCCGGCACGCTCGCGCAATTCGACGAACTCCGGCGAATCGGCGACCTTGTGGCGAATATAAAAGCCGATCGGCCCGGCAAGCGCACCGCACAGAAACGGCAGCCGCCATCCCCACGCGACCAGCGACGCATGCGACAGATGCGTGGTCAGCAGATAGCCGGTACCCGACGACAGCAGCAACGCGAACGACTGCGCGGTCATATTGAAGCTGCCATAGAACATCTTGCGGCCCGGCGGTGCGTACTCGACCAGCATCGCCGATGCGGTCGCGAACTGGCCGCCCACCGACAAGCCTTGCAACACGCGCGCAAGGATCACGAGCGCCGGCGCCAGATAGCCGATTTGCGCGAAGCCCGGCGTCAGCCCCATCAGCAGCGTGCTGGCCGCCATCGAAATGATCAGCAGCGACAGCGCGCGGCTGCGGCCCACTCGGTCCGCGTAAATGCCGAGCAGGATGCCGCCGAGCGGGCGCACGACGAAGCCGATCGCGAACGTCGCGAGTGTCAGCATCAGCGACACGAAGCCGCTGCCCGCCGGGAAAAACACCTGCGCGATGATCTTCGAGAAGTAGCCGTAGATCAGAAAGTCGAACCATTCGAGGCCGTTGCCGAGCACCGACGCGAAGATCGCGCGGCGCACCATCGACGCGGACAATTGCGGCCGGCCCGAATCGGTGGCGGCGGCATGCGGCTCGCGAGCCGCGCCATCGGCGCCCGTCGGCTGCATGGATGCCGGCCGCGCGGCCGACGCCTGAGTTCCTCGGGTCGTGCTCATGATGCGCACCCCGGCACGCCATACATCGCATGCAACGCGCAGGCCGACGTCAGCATCCGCGCGCCGTCGTGTCCGACGCCCGGCACGATATGCAACTGCTGATTCAGCCCCTGCGGATGACGCGTGCGCAGGTAGTCGAAATACGCCTCGGCGCGCGCGACGCGTTGCGGGCCCTGCGCCTCGGCCGGGCAGCTCTGATCGAGTGCCTTCTGCTGCGGATCGTTGTCTTTGCCGCCGACCAGATAGTCGACGCGGCGTGCGACATACGCGGTTTCGAGCTGCGCGGGCGTGCGTTCGGCCAGATACGCGGGCCGCTTCTGCATGCCGTATTTCCAGTCGTCGAAGCCCGGGCACGTAGCCGGCTCGAACGGTTTGCCGTCAACGGCGGGACGTTGCGCGTCGAAGTACGCATACGACGACGGGCTCGACACCACGTAGCGCAGTGCGATCCCGTCGCGGGCGAGCACGTCCGTCTCGTGAGCGGCGACCGCATAGCGCTGCACGACTTGCGCGCCGCCGGAATGGCCGGCGAACACGATCTCGCGCAGATCGGGGAAGCGCTTGCGATCGGCGAGCCGTTCGACGATCGCGTCGAGCGCCGCATACGAACTCAGCGGCACCGGCGCGACCGCGGCGTCGCCGGCCATCCAGCCGTTTGCGTCCCAGCGCAATAGATCGGCGGGCTGCGAGCGGCCACCGAAATCGAGCGTGGCGAGAAACTGCGGCGCGATCAGCAACGTGCCGTTCGCGTCGGCATCCGCCGCGTGCTGCTGTTGCGCGGCATCGCGGCCCTGCTCCGCGCTCTCGAAGTAGCGGTCCGCATTGCGCAGCTTGCCGTGAATCACGATCACCGCGCGCACGATGCCCGGCAGCGGCTGATTCCAGTCGCGCGACATATACAGCGGCAATTCGGCGGCGCCGGCCGCGGTATCGATGCGCATCCGCGTGTCGGAGATATGCGAGACCGGCCGCAGATGCGGGTTATAGGCGTGCGTTCCGGCAACGTCCGCGGCACTGGCTTGTGTACCGGTTGCGAGCGCAACAGCGGCAAGCGCGGCCGCGCGGACGACGCGCGCCCACGTGCGCGCCGCTTTGCCGCCGGCATCTGCCTCTGCTCCGCGACGATCCACGCCACGTCGCGCGCGCTGAAGAATCGGCTCAAAATTCATTCGTACGGCTCCTCGGGAATCCCCGGCCGCGCGTCATTCGCATCGCGCGGGCCGGCCCTGACATCAACGGATCAAACGTTTAGAACTGGTGGTACATGCCAAGCGTGACGCCGGTCTGGTTCGACGCGAACGCGGTGTCGGCGGTTGTCCCTACCGGCGTGAACACGCCGTTCGCGCCGCGCGTCGCCTGAGCGTACGCGACGGTCGCATACAACGCGGTGCGCTTCGACAGCGAGTATTGCGTGCTCAGCACGCCCATCCACGTATTGGAATTGCCGGGCGTCTTGTCCTGAACGTAGTAGTACGCGGCAGTCGTCTTGATATGGCTCATCACCGGGTAGCGGACACCGGCGAACCACAGCGCCTGAGACTCCGACGAGCCCTTTGTCGGGTTGTACAGATAGTGCTCGTAACCCATCTTCAGCGTGGCCGGACCGATATCCTGGCGGAACGACAGGCTCAGGTTGCGCGACTTCGTCCATGTGTTGCTCGAATTGATCGCGCCGTTGCGGTAGTCGTAGGCGAGCGCGGCGCCGAACGAGCCGCCATCGTAGTCGAGACCGCCGCCGTACGCGGCGCTGCTCTGGAACGATTCGGCGTCGCCGCCGAAGCTGTAGCCCGCGATCGCGGTCAGCCCGGCGAAGTGTCCGACGTACTTGACCATGTTCGGGTTGCGCGCGCGAAACGAAAAGCTGTTCTCCGAGCCGGTGGTCGGGAACCACGTGTATTGCGGCGAGAACGACATCGGATCGTAGCGCAGCAGAATGTCGTACATCGGCGTGTACTGCAGGCCGAACGACAGTGAGCCGTAGGTCTGATTCGTCAGGCCGACCGCCGCGGTGCGATTGAACAGCGTGCCGGCGGTCGCCATGGTGCCGTCGTTCGAGTTGAAGCCGGATTCGAGCACGAACCACGCGGCGTTGCCGCCGCCGAGCGACTCCGTGCCGCGCACGCCGAACCGCGAATTATGGATACCGCCGGAATTCATCCGGACGAGCGAGTCGCCGTTCTTGTCCGCGTGCGTCAGATATTCGACGTTGGTGTCGATCACGCCGTACAGCGTCACCGATCTGCCGGCGGGGGCGGCCGACGTTGTCAACTGCATGGCTTCGTCGACGTCGTCCTGTTGCGCGAAAGCGGATGCCGATACACAACCGGCAAGCAGCGCGATGGCTGCGGCATGGTGCTTTTTCAAAGCGGTCTCCTTGGTGTTGTTTTCGTCCGCGTGGCGGTTTCCAGCGGCGCCGGAGGTCGCGGTGCGCGGGCTGACGAAACTCGAGCGCCATCGTAAGGAGCACCGATACAGATGTAAAATATCTATTTGATTGTGTCACCATATTTTATAAATATGGATCGTCGGCCTAGCCTTCGTTTGTGCGCCGGCCATCCCTGCTTTTTTTGCTGCCGGAGCTGTTCATGGAGCTGCGCCACCTGCGTTATTTCCTCGCGGTCGCCGAGGAAGGGCAATTCACCCGCGCCGCCGAGCGCCTCGCGATTCAGCAGCCGCCGCTGTCGCAGCAGATCCGCCTGCTCGAGGAGGAAATCGGCTTTGAACTGTTCGCGCGTTTGCCGCGCGGCGTCGAGTTGACGCCGGCCGGCAAGGCGTTCGCGCAGAGCGCGGAACAGGTGCTTGGCATGCTGCAGCAAGGGGTCGCTCACGCCCGGCGCATTTCGCGCGGCGAGCTTGGCGCGATCGCGATCGGTCTCACCAGTTCCGCCGGTTTTCATCCGGTCACGACCGACGCGATACGTGCGTTCAACGCGGAGCACCCGGGCATCGAAATCACGCTGTCCGAGTTGAATGCCGCCGAGCTGATCGAGCGGCTGTTGACGGGACAGCTGCATGTCGCGTTCTTGCGCAAGCCGGTCGAAACGCCATCGGGCGTCGCGTTCGACCAGTTGCTCGATGAGCCGATGGTGGCGGTGCTGCCGGTCGGCCACCGGCTGCTCGATGCGGCCGATGAAACCCGTCCGACGATACCGTTGAAGGCGCTCGCGAATGAGGAATTCATCCTCGTGCGGCGTCCGGGCGCGCCTGGCATGTATGCGGATTTTCTGGCCGCGTGCCGCCGCGAGGGATTCGAGCCGCACGTCGCGCGGGAGGTGCCTCGCATGCTCACCGGCATTCATATGGTCGCGGCCGGGCTGGGCGTGACGCTGGTGCCGGCGTCGATGCAGCGCTACGACCACAAGAGCGCGGTGTTTTGTCCGTTGACCAGCGATGCGGGTCTATCGGCACCGTTGCATCTGGCGTATCCGGCTGTGATGCGTGATCCGGCCGCGGCGCGCTTTGTCGAGTTTGTCAGGCAGCGGGGGTGGCCGGGGGAGTATGTGGATGGGTAGGCGGTACTGATGTACCGGCCGCCGCGTTTGCCCCCGCCTCTCTCCTGTCGCATGTCATTCAAGCTCCAGCACCGCTATCTCGTTGCAGCACCGGAGCCGTGCGAGCGATCAGAACGAATGCACCATGCCCACCACCGTAGTCAGCAGGTTCTTGCCGGGACTCACCGGAATGCCTGCGCCCTGCGCCGGGTTCTCCGTGAAGCTCGCCTCGCTGCCGTTGCGCATGTACGCGATGCCCGCATACAAGCCGGTACGCTTCGACAGCCGGTAGTCGTAGCGCAGACCATACGACGTAGCATTGCCGTTCGAATTGCCTTGCAGCTTGTACTGCCCGAAATCGGCAATCAGCGTGCCGTTCAGCACGTGCGGAATCTGCGCCGACAGGTCGTAATAGAAGTTGTTCGGATCGGCGAAGGCCGCTGGATTCGACACCTTCACCTGCGCCGCTCCACGATGCAGCACGAACAGGCCATACAGGTGCACGAAACCGAAGTCGTAGCCGATGCCGAACAGGCTGTGATTGCCGGTGCTCGTCGGCGACGACGGGGTGATAACCGTATCGGTCGAATACACCTGGCTCTCGTAGTCGGCTTCAAACGACAACGGCCCCTTCGCGTAGTACACGCCGAGAGACGCGGTATTGCCGAGCGTGCGCGGCAGTGTCGGGTCGCCATTCGCGCCGAAGCCCCACATCGCCGAGAACGTGAAGCCGTTGAAAGTCGGCGACACGTATATCACCGAATTCGAGATCTTCGTCGAAACGAAAAAGTTGAAGTTATTGGCCGCATGACCCCAATCCCAGCGGCCGAGGTCGCCAGCTTCGAAGCGCGCGAGGCCCCACATTTCCGGCGAATTATTCAAGCCGAACTGGACGCGTCCATAAGGTCCCGACAGACCGACCCACGCTTCCCGGCCAAAGATCTTGCCGGTCTGCACGATCTGTCCGTTCGCGACGTTAAAACCGTTTTCGAGCTTGAAGATCACCTTGGTGCCGCCGCCGATATCCTCTGCTCCGGTCAATCCCCAGTCCGACGGAAATACGTTGTTGCTGTCGAGTCGCGCGACGGTCTTGCCGCCGGTGCGCGCATACTGAATCGATGCGTCGATCGTTCCATACAGCGTCACGCTCGACTGTGCATGAGCCGCGCATGGCAGGGTCGCCGCCAGCAAAATGGGCCAACATTGTTTGAAAGTGGTTTTCATCGTTGTTCTGAGTTGTGTGATCGAAGCGGCGGAGAATGGACGAGCTTTGACACGCGCCCTTGCCTCGCGTCCCCTGTTTAGTCGCATTACTAATGAAATTGAATACAGAACTACTGAGACGTATAACTAACTAAAATCCTTGCATTGACAGCATTCGCCCGGCACCTTGCCGGGCGGCGATCGACAGTCTGCTCAGACGTTCCAGTCCGGCAGATAGCCTCCCTGATGATCATGTCCGGTGATCCGGCAGCAGAACGGCGCCGCGAAATGCGTCGGCATCAGCAATGAGCCGCGCGCCGCGCAATCGTCGAGCATGCGGATACGCGTCTGCAGCGCCGTACCCTGATCCTCGTCGAACGACGAACACAGATCCGGGCGATGCAGTTGCAACGGGTGATGAATCACATCGCCCGAAAACATGCCCTCGCTTCCTTGCGAGCTGACACGGATCTTCACGCTGCCGGCCGTATGGCCGGGCGCCGACTCGACGCTCAGCACGTCGTCGACGCCATAGCCTTCTTCGACGAACTGAACCTGCCCCGCCTCCACCACCGGCAAGATGCTGTCCTCGAATACGCACTGGTTGAACGGCCGCGCCACATAGTCCGGCCGGCGCGCGTCCCAGCTATCGAATTCAGTCTGGCTGAACAGATACTTCGCGTTCGGAAAAGTCGGCACCCAGCGCCCGTCCTGCAGCCGCGTATTCCAGCCGACGTGATCCGCGTGCAGATGCGTGCACATCACGAAGTCCACTTCTTCCGGCTGCACGCCGGCCGCCTGCAAGCGCTGAAGCCACGGCGCGTCGCGCATATTGAAGTGCGGAACGTGCGGACGCTCCTTGTGGTTGCCGATACAACTGTCGATCAGCACCGTATGGTGCGGCGTGCGCACCAGCCAGCTATGAATGCTCGTCAGCAGCCGGTTCGCCGACAGATCGACAAAGCGGCGCGCCCAGTCCGGCGCGTCTTCCCACATCTTCGCGTCGATGGCCGGGAACATGAATTCCGGCGCGAGACCGGGTCCGTGATAGTCCTCGATCCGCGTGATTTGAACAGAACCTAGTTGCATGCTTATTGCCCTTTCGTATAACGCTACCGTATGCAAAGCGTATTTAGCCGAAAAATCGATGTCAACGACAAAATCGATTAATTGACGAAAAATCTAGGATAGCGACGTGCAGCGCTTACAGCTTCACGCACACGTTGCGCAGTTCCGTATAGAACTCGAGCGAATGCAGCCCGCCTTCGCGGCCGATACCGGACATCTTTGCGCCGCCAAACGGCGTGCGCAGGTCGCGCAGGAACCACGCGTTGACCCAGCAGAGTCCGACGTCGAGTCGCGCCGCGACGCGATGCGCGCGCTGCAGATCGCGCGTATGCACCGAGGCCGCGAGGCCGTACTGCGTGTCGTTGGCGAGCGCAACCACCTCGTCTTCACTATCGAACGGCGTGACGTGGCAGCACGGACCGAAGATCTCCTCGCGGACCACCGCGCTCGTCTCCGGCAAGCCGGTCCAGACGGTCGGCTCGATCCACGCGCCTTCGGCCAGCCCGGCCGGCATCTGCGGAATGCCACCGCCGGCGACGATCGTTGCGCCCTCTTCCTTCGCGCGCGCGTAGTACGACAGCACCTTGTCGCGATGGCCGAGCGAGATCAGCGGGCCGATGCCGCTGCCTGCATCGTCGGGACGGCCCGGTTTCATCGCACGGGCGATTTCGCCGAGACGCTGCACGAAGGTCTCAAAGAGCGGCCGCTCGACATAAACGCGCTCGGTGCCGAGACACACCTGGCCGCAGTTCGCGAACACCGCGCGGCTCGTCACTTCGAGCGCGTTGTCGAGGTCGCAGTCGGCGAATACGATCGACGGGTTCTTGCCGCCCAACTCCATCGAGGTCGCCTTGATACCGCCCGCCGCCGCTTCGAGAATCTTCGTACCCGTCGCGGTCTCGCCGGTGAACGTGATCGCGTTGACGTCGGGATGCCGCGTCAGAAATTCGCCGGCCGAGTTGGGACCGAAGCCGTGCACGACGTTGTAGACGCCCGACGGCACGCCGACCGCATTCATCACTTCGCCGAGCAAGGTAGCCGTCGACGGCGTTTCCTCCGACGGCTTCACGACCACCGCATTGCCGCACGCGAGCGCGGGGCCGACCTTCCACGTCATCAGCAACAGCGGCAGGTTCCACGGGCAGATCACGGCGACCACGCCCTTGGGCCGGCGCAGCGCGTAGTTCAATGCGGTACGGCCATCCGGCGTGGTCATCTCGAAGAACTCGGCGCTCGCGCTCTTCACCGTGTCGGCAAAGATCTTGAAGTTCGCCGCGCCGCGCGGAATGTCGAGATGCGACGCCAGCGCGATCGGCTTGCCGGTGTCGGCGACTTCGGCTTGCAGGAAATCGTCGAAACGCCGGTTGATCTCGTCGGCGACTGCATACAGCATCGCCGCGCGCTCCTGCACCGACAGACGCCCCCACGGCCCGGCCAGCGCCGCGCGCGCCGCCGCGACCGCCGCGTCGACCTCCGGTCGTCCCGCTTCGTGCACGCGCGAGATCAGCGCGTGATCGACCGGGCTGCGATTCTCGAACAGGCGTCCGCTGCTCGACGGCACGAAACGGCCGTCGATGAAGTTAAGCGTTTCCGCTGTCATACAAATTTCCTTCGCTGGATAGTAAGTGAATCAATAATCGATCAAATCGCTAAAATCGATGTTTGGCGAGTCGTAAGGCTATAATCGACCCCGACAAGAACTCGTATATCTGGAGTGCCCCCCATGATCGAAACGCCTATCGAAGGCACCAGCTCAGGCCTGACGCTGTCGGCCAGCGTCGCGAATACGTTGCGCGCGCAAATCACGAGCGGCACCATGCCGCCCGGCGAAAAGCTCCATCTGGACGACCTGCGCGCCGCGCTCGGCGTGTCGCTGAGTCCGTTGCGCGAAGCGCTGTCGCGCCTGTCGGCCGAGGGCTTCGTCGTAATGGAGAGCAACCGCGGCTATCGCGTCGCCCCGGTCTCCGAAGGCAACCTGCTCGAAGTCACGCGGCTGCGCACGATGCTCGAATCGTTCGCGCTGCGCGAGTCGATCCGGCTCGGCGACGAGCGCTGGGAAGGCGCCGTGGTCGCCGGCCTGTATCAGCTCAACAAGCGTGTCGGCGCGAAGGACGTCAAGCTCGGCGACTGGGAAACCACGCACCGCGCGCTCCATCAGCAGTTGTTGTCCGCCTGCGGCATGCCGCTCGTGCTGCACTTCTGCTCGATCCTGCACGACCTGAACGACCGTTATCGGCGCCTGTTTCTCGAAGATCATCCGATCGATCTGTCGGTCGCCGACGAACATGCGGACATCTGCTCCGCCGCACTCGATCGCGATGCCGACAAGGCCTGCGCCTTGCTCGAAGCGCACATCGAGCGCACCGGCGCGAACGTCGCCAAGACACTGCGCGAACGCAGCGTTTCGCACGACGCCGCCTGAGTCTGCACCCAAGCTCGTACCCGAACCCGCGCTACCGCCTAACGCGCGATATCCGTATCGCGCGTCTCGCGGGTGAACACCACCGCGATCAGTGCGACCACCGCCGGCCCGAGGTAATAGAAGCCGATACCGGCCGCGTTGCCGTTGTGAGCCGCTACCAGCGTCGCGGCGATCATCGGCGCGATGCCGCCGCCCAGCATCGTGCCGACCGCCTTGCCGAGCGAATAGCCGGTGAAGCGCACGCGGGTAGGGAACAGCTCGCCATAGAAGCTGCCGAACAGCGCGTACATCGGCGCATGCACGATGCCGATCGCGACGATCACCGCGAGCGTGATGTAGAGCGGCGACTTCGTATCGAGAATGCCGAAGAAGAAGTTGATATAGATCGTCGACGCGACGATACCGAGCAGGTACACGCCCTTGCGTCCGACGCGATCCGAAATCGCGCCATACAGCGGCGAACTCAGCAGCGTGAAGGCGTGCGCGGCGGCGATTGCGCCGATCGCAACGGAACCCGGCATGTGCAACGTGCGCGTCACGTAGGCGATCGGGTACACGCTCGTCAGGTAATAGAACGTGCTTTCCATCACGCTGACCGCGAGCACGACGAAGGCAGGCCACTTGTAGTCGCGCAATGTTTCGAACAGCGGCACGCGCTTGAGCACCTCCGGATCCTGCTTGCGGAACGTCGCGGTTTCCTCGACGCGCGTGCGGATGTACAGCCCGATCACGACGAGCACCGCGCTCATCAGGAACGGCACACGCCAGCCCCACGACAGCATCGCGCTGCGCTCCATGTGCGTGACGAGATAAACGGTCAACGATGCCAGCAGCACGCCGACCGGTCCCGCGCATTGCAGCAGTCCGCCGAGCAGGCCGCGGTGCTTCTTCTGCGCGCTTTCGAGCACCATCAGCGCGGAAGCCGCCGACTCGCCGCCGAGCGCGAAACCTTGCAGAAAGCGCAGCACGACGAGCATGCCGGTCGCCGTGACACCGAGTTGCGCGGCGGTCGGCAACAGGCCCATCAGCGCGGTGCCGAGGCCCATCATCAGCAGCGTGATCTGCATCATCGACTTGCGTCCGATGCGGTCGCCGAAGTGACCGAACACGAGACCGCCGAGCGGCCGGCTTGCGTAACCGACCGCGAAGGTTGCGTAGACCGCGATCACCGCGGTCATCGGATTGAGCTTCGGAAAGAACAGCTCCTCGAACACCAGCGGCGCGAGAAAGCCGTAAAGAAAGAAGTCGTACCACTCGACCATCGTGCCGAGGAAGCTGGCGAAAAAGATCCGCCAGCGGGCTTTCGCCGTCAGCGTGTCGCCAGGCCCAGACGTGTCGTCGTATGCGCTGCTTACCGCCGGCCAGTCTCTCGGTGCTTCTGCTGCTTTCATTCCCATCTCCCCATAGCGGAGCCGCGCGCGGCCCCCGCGGCCCCGTGGCCGCACTCGCCTACCTGATTGCTTTGAATGGACACGCGCGACTGGAGCTCGGCACTCCACATGAGCACCGCTAGTCCAGCCCGCGCCGTGTGAGCGGACTCAGATCACGACCTGCTCGAGCGTCGATGGCGCGAACAGCTCCGGTATCGTCATCAGCCGGTTCGACAGACCCTGCTCGTGGTGATACTTGAGGAACGCGTTCAGCGTCGCTTCGTTGCCGGCGACACCGTAGCGCCAGAAATCGCGGCCCATCAGTGCGACGGTCTCGTCGTATTCGGCGACGAGCCAAGGCAGCGTCGCCTTCAACGCGGCCAGTTCGCCGAGGTTCGCGAGCGCGAGATTCTTCGCCTCGGTGAAGGCCTTCAGCACACTCGCGGCGATCCATGGATGGCGCTCGACGAGTTCGCGCCGCACGCCGACCACATGCATGATCGGGAAGATGCCCGTGTTCGTGTAATAGGTTTTCTCGACGTCGCGAAAACGCGGAAAGAGCCGGCCGATTTCCGGATGCTCATCGCTGAATACGCTCGGCGCGCGCGGCGCGACGATACCGTCGATACGCCCTTCGAGCAGCCACTGGTTGAGCGTCTGATCGGCCGGAATCGGTTCGATCTCGATGCCGCTATCGTTCGTGTAACTGACTTTCTCGTGGCGTCCAGGCTGTTCGACGCCGCCGGTGCGCCAGCGAATATCCGACGACTTGACGCCGTATTCGTCCTCGAGAATGCCGCGTGCCCACACCGGCGCGGTGAGCTGGAACTCGGGCACGCCGAGCGTTTTGCCCTTCAGATCGGCCGGCGTTTCGATGCCGCGATCCTTGCGGATGTAGATGCACGAGTGACGGAACATCCGCGACAGGTACACCGGAATCGCGACGTAAGGCGACTCGCCTCGCGAGCGCAGGATCGTGTAGCTGCTCAACGACAGCTCGGCGACATCGAACTCGACCGAGCGCAGCGAGCGGAAAAAGGTTTCTTCGACCGGCAGCGAGAAGTACGTCGCATCGCAGCCTTCGATCGCGACGCGGCCGTCGAACAGCGCGCGGGTACGGTCGTAGTCCCAGCAGGCGACGGTAAGCGGAAGTTTCATGTCAGTCTCCAGAATTGGCGTGGCGCGCTGAATCGTTGGCACCTGTGGCGGCGGCTTCGGCACCGGCGGCTTCAGCGGCCTCGGCAGCCTCGGCTTCGGCGAGCGCATTCGGCATCACATGGCCGCAGGCCTTGCAGGTCCGATGCTGCACGTTGTCGTAAAAGTTGCGATAGGCCTGCGCGACCGGATCGGCGCCGTAGTTGCCGACCGTGAAGCGCTCCTCGTGCAGCAGGTGATCGCACTGCGGGCAGTACCACTGAAACACGTCCTCCTCGCCGGCGCGGCGGCCGCGTTCGAGGATCATCGCGTAGGCGTCGGGCGGAAAGCGCGGCGAATGCGGAATGCCGGCCGGCGTATGAATCGCCGCGCCCTCCGGAATCACCACGACCTCTTCCTTGCCTTCGGGCGTGCGATAGTGCAAATGCATCTCGCCCTTCAACTGGATCATCACCTCGTCGCTGGGATTGATGTGGAACTCGCTGCGATACGCGCGTCCACGCGCGACGAACACCAGCGATTCCGGCTGCTGCCAGAACACGCTGACGTATTTGCCGCTTTCGCCGAGACTCTGGACGCGCTCCTGCATGCTGACGACCGGCATCTTGTACATGACGCCCTCCGCCTAGCCGAGATACGCAACGCAGTCGATCTCGACCAGCACGCCCGCGCGATGCGGCGTGCCGCCCGTGCAGGTGCGCGTGACCTTCTCGCCGTTCATCACGTCGCGAAACACTTCGTTGAACACCGGAAAATCGCTGGTATCGCGCAGGCACACGCGCATGTTGACCACGTGCGCGAAACTCGCGCCGCCTGCTTCGAGCACCGCGGCGAGATTCGCGAGTACCTGGCGCGTCTGCGTCGCGATGTCGGTGGCCACCACCTGCCGCGTGACGGGGTCGAGCGGCCCCTGGCCGGACACGAACAGCAGATCGCCGGCGCGGATCGCCTGCGCGAGCGGCGAGGGCTTGCTCGCATCGGTAAAGCCGGTTACCGGCGCCTGACTGGATTGCACGAGAACTTTAGGCATCAACTCACTCCACTGGATCATTCTGAATATCGACAACCGCGCGCGGCCGGAAAGCTCGCGGCCGATGCGCGGCGCAGCACACACCCGTGCGTGCCAACGCGATTCTGTGCCGCTAAAAAAGTCACTGCGCGCGGCGCTCGCGCAGCAGATCGAGCGCGACGTCGACGATCATGTCTTCCTGACCGCCGACCATCCGGCGTCGGCCAAGCTCGACGAGGATGTCGGTCGTCTTGAGTCCGTACTGCCCCGCCGCTTTCTCCGCGTGACGCAGGAAGCTCGAATAAACGCCCGCGTAACCGAGCGCGAGCGTTTCGCGATCGACGCGTACAGGCCGGTCCTGCAGCGGCCGCACGATGTCGTCGGCGGCGTCCATCAGCGCGTAGAGATCGCAGCCGTGCTGCCAGCCCATGCGCTCGGCCGCCGCGATGAACACTTCGAGCGGCGCATTGCCGGCGCCCGCGCCCATGCCGGCGAGACTCGCATCGATGCGGTCGCATCCTTCCTCGACCGCGACGATCGAATTCGCGACGCCGAGACTCAGGTTGTGATGCGCGTGCATGCCCGTCTGCGTGGCGGGATCGAGCACGTCCTTGAACGCGCGAAAACGCTCGCGCACGTCGCGCATCGTCAGCGCGCCGCCGGAGTCGACGACATAGATGCAGGTCGCGCCGTAGCTTTCCATCAGACGTGCCTGCTGCGCGAGCTGCGCGGGCGGGGTCATGTGGCTCATCATCAGGAAGCCGACCGTATCCATGCCGAGTTCGCGCGCGTACTCGATGTGCTGGCGCGAGATGTCGGCCTCGGTGCAGTGAGTCGCGACACGCACCACGCGCGCGCCCGCGTCGTACGCGCTGCGCAGATCGTGAATCGTGCCGATGCCGGGCAGCAGCAGCGTCGCGACGCGCGCGTGCTGCACCGATTCGGCGACCGCCTCGATCCATTCGAGATCGGTATGCGCGCCGAAGCCGTAGTTGAACGACGAGCCTGCGAGCCCGTCGCCGTGCGCGACCTCGATCGAATCGACGCGCGCCGCGTCGAGCGCGCGCGCGATCCGTCGCACGTCGTCGACGCTGTATTGATGACGGACCGCGTGGCTGCCATCGCGCAGCGTCACGTCGGAGATATAGAGCTTGTCAGCGGTGAGCGTGGTCATGGAAAGCGGGCTCAGTGGATTTCGGGCTGCTCGCGCAGCGACGCGGCAATGCGTTCGCCGCAAGCGAGCGCCGCCGAGGTCATGATGTCGAGATTGCCGGCGTAGCTCGGCAGGTAGTGCGCGGCGCCCTCCACTTCGAGAAACACTGAAGTCTTGAGTCCGGCGATGCGGCCGACGCCGGGCACCGTCAGCGGCAGCTCGACGCGCTCGAACTGCACGCGCTGCTTGAGCCGGTACCCCGGCACATACGCCTGCACGCGCGCGCTCATCCGGTCGATCGAAGCCTCGATAGCTTCGGTGTCCGCGAGTTCGGACAGACAGTAGACGGTGTCGCGCATGATCAGCGGCGGCTCGGCCGGGTTCAGCACGATGATCGCCTTGCCGCGCGTCGCGCCGCCGACCACTTCGATCGCGCGCGAGGTCGTCTCGGTAAACTCGTCGATGTTCGCGCGCGTGCCCGGCCCCGCCGAACGGCTCGAAATGCTCGCGACGATCTCGGCGTAATGGACCTTCGCGACCTGCGAGACCGCGGCGACTATCGGAATCGTTGCCTGGCCGCCGCAGGTGACCATGTTCAGATTCGGCGCGCCGATGTGCGCGTCGAGATTGACGACCGGCACGACGAACGGCCCGATCGCCGCCGGCGTCAGATCGACGAGCCGCACGCCGTGCTCGCGCAGCAACGCGTCGTGACGCTTGTGCGCGCCGGCTGAAGTCGCATCGAACGCGACGCGGATCTCGCCGAAGCCGGGCATCGCGAGCAATCCGTCGATACCTTGCGCGGTGACCGGCACGCCGAGTCGACCGGCGCGCGCAAGTCCTTCGGAGGCCGGATCGATGCCGACCATCGCGCCCAGCTCCAGGTGCTGCGCGTGGCGCAGGATCTTGATCATCAGGTCGGTGCCGATGTTGCCGCTGCCGATGATCGCCGCCTTGATTTTTCCGTTGTGTTCCATCAGAGCCCTCCTCGCTCGTCGCCTGCTTGCCGCGCCTGTTATGCGGCCGGCGGACTCAATGTCGGCCCAGCGCCAGCGCGGTCTTGCCGGCGATGCCCCACTGACTGCGCGGCACTTCGTCGAGCAGCACGCGGATGTTTTCGCGCGGCGCGCCAAGGCTTTCGTGAATGGCTTCGGTGACGGCGGCGATCAACGCGGCTTTCTGTTCGTCGTCGCGGCCGTCCATGATCGAAATACGGGCAATAGGCATGGTGGTGATTCCTGAAAGTGAAAAATCGGAAGTGAATGAATCAGGCGAGCGTGAGTTCGGCGGTGCCGACGCTTTGCACGCTGACGCGCACGGTGTCGCCGGCCTCGACGCGAAACGCCTCGGTGATGCCGCCCGTCATCACGAGCGTGCCGGCCGGCAGCACTTCGCCCTCTTCGGCCAGCAGATTGACGAGCGCGGCGACACTCGCGGCCGGATGGCCGAGCACCGCGGCGCCGGCGCCCGTCGCGAGTACTTCTCCGTTCTTCTCGAGCACGACGCCGAGATGGCGCAGATCGAGCCCCACGGCCGGCACACCGCGCGCGCCGATCACGTAGCGCGCCGCCGACGTGTTGTCCGCGATCACGCTGACGAGATCGAAGCGGAAATCGCGGTAGCGCGAATCGATCACTTCGATCGCTGCGTAGGCCATGTCGAGCGCGGCAAGCGCCTCGGTCGCGGTACAGCCGGGGCCGCGCAATTCGCGCGATGTCGTGAAGGCGATCTCGGCCTCGACCTTCGGATGGATCAGGCCGTGCATCGGCAGCGTCGCACCGTCGGCCACGCAGCCGCGCCCGGTCAGAAAGCCGTGAATCGGACGCGCGACGCCCATCTGCTGCATCTTCGCGGGCGAAGTCAGCCCCATCTTGCGGCCCGACAGTTGCTCGCCTGCCGCTTGCCGGCGCCGCAGGATCGCGCGCTGGATCGCATAGGCGTCGGCCTGTGTGAGCTGCGGCAGCTCGTCGGTGATCTTCGTGACTTCGCGCGCTTGCGCTTCGGCGTCGTGCAGCAACGCGGCGAGACGTTCGATCGATGCGTCGTCGAGTGTCAGGGAGGGATTCATCGCGAGGTTCTCATTCGTTTGCATGTGCTGTTGTTCGTTCTGGTCCGTTCTTATTCGGCACTTATTCGATACTTACTCGACAAAGCGGGCGCGGCAGGTGCCGAGTCCGCTGATCGTCATCGAGATGCTGTCGCCGGCCGCGACCGGAAACATGATCGACAGCGAGCCGGACAGAATCACTTCGCCGGCCTTCAGCCCGATGCCGAACTCGCCGAGCTGATTCGCGAGCCAGGTCACGCAGGTCAACGGATCGCCGAGCGCCGCGGCGCCCGCGCCGGTGCCGACGATCTGGCCGTTCTTTTCGAGCACCATGCCGGCACAGCGCAGATCGAGCGCATGGTGTGGCGAATTCAGTGGAGCGATCGCATCGCCGAGCACGAAGGCGCCGGACGAGCCGTTGTCGGCGACCGTGTCCGCGATCGTGATCTTCCAGTCGCGAATCCGTGAATCGACGATCTCGAAGCACGGCACCGCATAGGCGATGCTCGCGCGCAGATCGTCGCGGCTGAGGCCCGGGCCGCTGATGTCGCGCGCCATCACGAACGCGATCTCGCCTTCGGCCCGTGGCGAGATGAAACGGCTCGCGGAAATCGCCGCGCCGTCTTCGTAGGCCATGCCGGAAAGCAGCACGCCGAAGTCCGGCTGCTCGACGCCGAGCATGTCCATCACCGCGCGGCTCGTGATGCCGATCTTCTTGCCGACCACGCGCTGGCCGGCGGCGATCCGGTGCGCGACCATCGCGCGCTGGATCGCGTAGGCATCGCTGACCGACAGCGACGGATCTTCGTGCGTCAGCGGGTCGATCGGCGTGACGGTTTCGAGCGCGCGATGCAGCCGCTCGCCGAGCGCGTCGATACGGGACTGTCCAATGGTCATGGTGATTTCGCCGGGCTCAGCTCGCGGCATCGGCGGCGCTATCAACCTGCGCGGCCTGAGTGGCCTGAGCGGCTTCAACGCGCTCGCGATGAGCGATATTGGCCAGCACTTCAGCGCCGCGATTGGCCGCCGACATGCCGCGGAACAGGAAGCACAGATTCACGGTGTCCTGCAGCTCGGCCCAACTCGCGCCCGCGCGGCGCGCGGCGATGGCATGCAGCGGAGCGGCGTCGCTGCTGTCCATCAGCAGCATGCCGAACAGCATCAGCTGCGCGGTTTTCACGTCGAAGCTCTTCGGATACATGCCGTGCTTGCGCAGCTTCTCCTGCAGATCGAGGATGGTCGGATCGAGCGCGCCGGTCACCGCGAAGCGGGCTTCGATGCGCGGCGGCAAAAAGCCAAGCAGGTCCTTGTAGATATCGGCGCGTGCGTCGAACGACTCGCGGGTATCGGCGTATTCGCCGATGCTGTCACGGACTGACTCAAGATTGACTCTGGATGGAAGCATGCTGGTTCTAATTCGGGTGCCGCGGAAACACCTGAGGACGCGCTCGTCTCGCGGCATCGGACTGACGAGCGAAGGACTAATCGATTATTTTTTGTTTAATCGATGATATGAGGTTATGCCGACCAAAAAATCGTGTCAACAGGAAAATCGATTATTGGGCGGCTCATCGCTTTTGGGTGAAAAGTGGCGATGGGAGCGTGACTGGAGGTTGCACTGGGTGCAACCGAGGGGGGGATTGATGGGGAACGGAGATTGAGGATTGCGTTGGGCGCGGTATCAGCTATCTGCGCACGTTGAAGTGTGCGAGACGCTAGACCCATAGCAGTAAAACAGGCGTGACAGCCGGCGACTATCTACTCTCGAGTCGCCACGGCTTGCTATCTGGGTATTGAGATGGATGACGCGCTTGAGAAGCGCGGAGCCAGTGTGTCGATGTACAACCCCACCAGGCCCATCAACACAAACACTACGTGCCAGTCAACGCATCCGCTTCGTCGATTCGGGTCTTCAGCAAGTCGATGAATGCGCGGACGTGTGGCGGCAGGTTGCGCTCCGACAGCGTTTGAATCTGCAGATTGCGGGACTGAAATTCTGCGTTTTTAATTAGCCTGGCCACCAGAGCGTCACTCACTGGTTGCGAGAAGAACGACATCCGTCCGGCGAACGTAATCGCATCGGATGAGGCGACGAATCTCATCAACGCCTGCGTGAAATTAGACTCCAGCGCAATATTCATCTGCACCGGAATCGAATCCAGACTACAGCTTCTCTCAAGAAGCAGTCGCGTCGTGCTCTGCCCGTCAGTCAATGCCAGCGGATAAGCTAACAAGGCCTCCAGTTCCACGCTGGGCCGGTCGGCTAATGGATGCGTACTGGACATCACGGCATAAACCGGCGATCGCCATGAATGCCTGACCGCCACTCCGCGAGCATGCTCCACCGCGAAATTCACCGCGATATCGACCTCGCCGTCGGCAATACGCCGGGCGGCTTCCGACGGGCGAACGACGTACATGATGAAACGGGTTTGCTTATGATGGCGCCGGAATTCAGCCATCGCTTCCGGCAGAAAAATCTGCGCGAGACTTTCCGAAGCCGCAATACGAATCTCATTGAGACATGGACCACGCAGCGCAGCGATCTGATTCAACACCGCCTCGGACTCCAGCACCGTCCGGCGTGCATGCGCCTGCAGCAGCTGGCCAGCCGGGGTCAGTCGCATACCGTGCGAGGCGCGCTCAAATAGCTGCGTTCCGACTTCAGCCTCCAATGCTGAAATCTTCCGGCTGATAGCTGAGATGGTGACGTGAATCTCTCCAGATGCACCACTCAGGCTGCCGGTTTGCGCAACCGCCAAAAAATACCTAAGTGCAGTTCCGTGCATGAGGATGTCGCTGAAGTCGACTGAGGGAATGTTGACGAAGATGCAGACCCATTGGCAATTTGAACCATTGCTCCGGCAGATTTGCACCCGATAAGATTTTTTTAATCCTCGTCATGGTCGTTATGGCTACGACTACATCACCCACGAAAGCGCGCACCGCTATCGATGCATGCGCTGATTCGCTTCGGGGTAGCGTCAATCTGACCACGCAATGCCGGGACTTCGGCCTGACACTTCTATTCGCTGCTGATATCAGCATTTCAGATCACATTCTTGTCATTTCTGTTCTCTTCCTCGTCGATTCCAGGTGGTCTCCTATCGACATGTCCGAGGAAGTTAGACCGCTTTGAGATGTCTTTTAGCCACCCTTAACGAACACGCATCTGTTCCGGCCTTCGCGCTTGGCTTCAAACAGCGCGGCGTCCGCCCGGCCAATGGTCTGCATATAGTCTTCGCCAATCAGGTACTCGGTCGCACCAAAACTGGCCGTGACCGAAAGCATTTCCGCGCCAACTCTAATGCTGACAGTACAAACAGCCTTGTGAATATGTTCGACCACGATACGGGCGTTATCCAGACTTGTTTCCGGCAGTAGCAGAAGAAACTCTTCTCCTCCCCAGCGTCCGCACAGATCAGACTGGCGAGTCACCCCTTTCATAGCCCGACTGATTTCCACCAGTACGCGATCTCCGACATTGTGACCCCAGGTGTCATTGATCCGCTTGAAGTTGTCCGCATCGAGTAGTACCAGCGAGTACGGCTTCCCGCTACGTTGAGCCCGGGCGCTTTCTTCCTGCAAACGCTCCGTGATCAAACGGCGGTTGCCGATACCCGTCAACGGATCATGCGTGGATGCTGTCTTCAATGCATCGTTGAGATCGGTCATCATCGCTTGATAGCGATCGGAAATACGCAAGATCTTTCGCAAACGCCGCAACTGCTGGTCGTAGCGCTCGGACAGCGTCGAATGCTGCGCACGCGTCATGGACTGGAAGCCATCGGATATGCGTGTGATGCGCTCAAGGTGATTGAGCTGATCCGTCGAATGCTGATAAACGAGAAAGAGTGCCTTGCGCAGAGGATGATCCAGATATTGCGGATCCGCCAGCAACTGTTCGACGAGGGTATCGAGTTCACGTTCGCCGCTCATATTGCCTGCCCATCGCGAATCTGAATCTCAAACGGAAACGTGCAGTCCTCGCGGAATTCTTCGGCCAGTTCGGCCACGCGCTCGTTACCACGATCGTAGTACCAGTTGACGCGAACAGTACGGTCCGCACGATGCGCTCTCTCGAGCAAATCGAAGATATCCATCATGACCTTGACGGAACTGGTATTGAGGTACAACAGCCTCAGCTCGAGATAGAGCGGTTGCTCCTTCTGGGCAAGATAGCCTTTCACCCAGTCTATGAGAGGGTCGAACAATTCGTAGGAGTTTTCCGGGTAGGAGTCCCCTTGCATGGCGAGGACACCGGTATTCCAGTTACCGTTAATAGATGGTGTGGACTGTGTGCCCCGGATAGCAAGATCACTCATCATAATGTTCCTGGCTCAAATGACTGCGCGGAGGGTGAAGAATGCGAGGCCGCCGGGTTGCTCGGTCAGTGACGTGAGCAATGGCGCGCTTGACCTGCGGGCGATATCCAGCAAGCCGAGACCGGCGCCGCTACTCGAATGAGGATCACGCGGCCGGCGCATCTGTTCTTTGTAAGCCGCCTTGAGTTGTGCTTTGTCGAGTCGGGCATTGGCTTCGATGGTACGCATCAGCCCGCGTCCATCTTCCAGTTCGACCAGATTTCCCGCGGAGACGACATAGCGACTGTCCTCGTTCTTGCCGATAACCACCGTGGCGGAAGCATTCTGTTCGTTGTAGCTACGCTCGGTGGAGTAATGCCGGATGTTCTGGGTCATTTCGATGTAGACCGCAAAGACGTCCATGGACTCGTTGAGGTTGGCTTGGTCTCCATGCAGGTAGTTGCGCAAAGCATGGCCAATTTCTTCAATCAGACTGCGAGAAATGGGACCGTTGAAGCAAAGCAGAATACGCTGCCGGCTATAACTTTCACGCATCGCCAGCAAATCCAGTAATTCCATGAAGTACCCTCAGTTGATACGGAAGGAAAGAACGGTGATGTCGTCGCGCTGTGGCAGATCGCCCTGGTACTCCGCGAGCGATGTCGAGAACACCCGAGCCTGATCGTCCAGCGGTCGGTTCGCGTTACTGCGCAGCATTTCGGTAAATCGGTTAGTGCCGAAACCGAACCCATGCGGGCCGCCCGCCTGGTCGAGAAAACCATCAGTACAAAGGTAGAAGGTCCAGCCGTCCTGTAACGGCACTTCGATATCGTCGTACTCGCCCTGGCGGCGATCTCCGACTGCTCGACGGTTACCCTTGTATTCCCGCACTTCGCTACCGTCGCTGGCAAATAGCGAAATCTTCGCACCGGAAAATATCAGGCGACGCCTTTTCCTGTCGATGCGGACGAGGCCCGCATCCATACTGGTCGCCAATACCTCGTTGAACCGGTCCCGCCCGAGCATCGCGCGCATTGCGGCGTCGGTATTTCGTAAAATGGCGGCAGGATCGTGCCCTTGCACACTATCAATAGCCTGATCGATCGCAGCAAAGGCGAGCATCGTCATTAATGCACCCGGCGGCCCATGGCCAGCGCAGTCGATCACACCGAGCAGGTCGCCATCCTCTCCTTCTCGATAGATGTAGAAGTCGCCTCCCACGACGTCCCGTGGTTTCCAAAGAACGAAGTGATCTTCGCCTAAAGCGGCCTGCATCAGACGATCCGGCAGAATCGCACGCTGGATAAGGCTCGCGTAGTCACGAGCATGCTTCCGATCCAGAATGACCGTCCTCAACGTATTAACCGAATCGAAAAGTGCCTGGATTTCGCCGCGATATGCCCGTGCGGGAATGTACTCCCCAAGATTGCCCTTCGACATCGCGACGATTGCCTGGGTCGCCTCGGCAAGTGGCCGGATGACGCGTTGACGAAACAGGCAGACGACAAACAGGAAAACACTTCCCGTGACTAACGCGATACCGCTCGTTCCAATCAGGCTCGCCAGCATCGCGTCACGGTGTCGGTTCAACTCTGTGTCGACGAGATCCAACATCTGATCGCGGAAATCGACTATTGGGCGCATCAAAGGCACGTATTGCTGCACAAATTTCCGCGTCGTCAGCGCAGCCCCTTCCGGCCGACTTGCGAGCGCACGTACAGCGACGACATAGGACAGTCCGTCTACAAAGTAACGCCTGGTGAGTTGAGAGATCGCCGGTTGAGCGGACTTGGGTCTATCCGCGATCCGGGACTCGATAAACGAGCGCAACTGATCAATGCGACCATACGAGCGTTCGATGGCCAGTTGCTCACCGGCCGTTAATTGACGATGGGCACGGAAAGCTCCCGTGAAATGCGAACCCAGTAACTCAGCCTGTTCGCGCAGCATTGCACTATGCCGCGCCATCTGCATCTCGTCCTGCGCGTCGGCATCACCTCTGACAACGCTCAACCCGATTGCATCGGCAATCGGGAAAAACTGCGAAACGGCGCCGTCCATCTGTCCGATTATATTGTCCAACGCACGCGAGGTCCGTTGTTCGCGAGGCAGTGCGAGGAGCCGATTGACACGTATGCGCACAACAGACAAAGCCGCCTGAGCCTGACTCACCGCGGCAAGTTCCATCTTCCATTGACCGTTCCCGTCAGCGCCAAGGCGCTCGGATAATCGTTCTATAGCCAGATCGCTTTCATCGGTCGTTTTCCGGAGAGTGGCCATTCTTGCCGCGGGTATCGGCAGGTCCGCTTCCAAAGTCTCGTTCGTCGACGCGCGTTCGGCCGACACCGCGTCCATCGCAACCAGTGTCTCGCGAAACATCTCGAAGACGTCGAGCGTCCTCTCAGCATCCGAATAGATTCTCCACTGATGCCAAAGCAGAGCGCAGGTCAGCGCCAGAATCAGGCAGGATGCGACGACGGTCAACGCCCCAAGGCGTTGGCCGATAGACATCCGTGATGAGAAAAGATCGAATGTCTCCGCGCGATGTTCAGTCAGATGCATATATCCCAAACGGCAAATTTCTGGAAACCGGTCGCCTCAGCCAGGATTCGCCTGGTTCATTGATGACGTTGCGTGTCCCCTTCCGAACAACTGCTGCGACGGAACCGAACCAGATATCAAACGGTGACTACGCACTTGATTTCTCACGCTCATCCAAGTTCTCTTTCAAATGGCACATTCTTCTTTCTGGAGAACAATGCCGAGTTGCTCGGCGATAGCTTTGGGCAGCGCGTAGCGGCATGTTTTCTGCATGTCAAAGACCTGGCAAATTTGCAGATCGCCGGCGACCGACAGCAAATCGACCACGTCTTCCGTCGAGAGCCCCGTTTCACTCGCAATGAAGCTGAACATATTGCGCGCGGCAAGATTGGCCGCGTCATCCAGAAATGGAGCGGACGCGATGGTATAGATCGTGTCGGCAGTCTGGGCCATCGGTGTCGGGAGTACACGGTTCCTGATCACTGAAATTCTGACGGTGACTTCACCGGCGATCGCCATCCCACACACGGACACTTCACCATCGCCAATCGCCGCATGCAAATCGCCCAACGCGAGCAGCGCGCCGGGCACGTTGACTGGCAGATAAAGGGTTGTGCCCTCGGTGATGATCTTGCAGTCCATGTTTCCGCCATGCGCATCCGCCACGCCGCACGACACAAACGCACGGGATGGAGCCGTGCCGATTACACCGATCATCGGCTTAAGCGGCACGCGTACACCGTGCGCAAGCGTGCCGAAGCCGTTTTCCAGCGGAATGATGCGGATGGAAGGCACCGAGATCAGATCGCCACAGACGCCCAGTCCTGGCGCCGTCATCATGACCGATTGATTACCAAACCCAATCCGTTCGATCTGAACGGCAAGCACGTCACCAGGTTGCGCGTCTTCCACATACAGTGGGCCTGTCGCCGGATTGACGCGCCGCCAGTCGAGCTGTGTGTAGCGTGTATCCGCGTGCCGGATTTGATCCTCGAAGCAATCACAGGTCTCGAATACGACGCGCTCGCCCTCCTTTACGGTTAAAGCCGGCACATTCCCCGGACCCATTGCATGGACGAGATGGCTTCTGGTAATTCGATGCACAACGACTCCTTGCCTCTTCTATTCTCAATGTTCGATGTCTGGCGCAAGATCGATCCACCTGCCGGACAGCCATGCTCTTTCAACACGTCCGACCTGGAATTCCTATTCACCGGATGGAATTCGTCATATTTTTAACCCGTAAGAGAAGGGTCGAACGCACCTAGCGTGCGGCAATAGTGTGGCGCACGAGTACTTCAATAAAAGAAGGCGTCGCGCGAACGCGACGCCAAAAGAATTCTGGTTGAAGCCGGGAACAACAACCAGAACCCGAGAGACGAAAACGAAAGAGAGTTACGCTGCAGTAAGAACGACAGCTTGCCGAACTTTAGTCCAACACCTTGTTGCGACAGAGTCCAACGGCGGGTGTAGAAGTAGCCATGAAGCCACAATGAAAATCGATAAAAAATCTTAGCATGTGCAAATATGTCGGCACAATTGCTTAATTTTCCAAGGGGTTTGCATTTTCGGCAAATTCCTTCAAGCCTAAAGATCCACTTGGCAGTAGATTCTTTCATTTTCTTTTTCATGACCTTATACATCAATTCAATGCTCTGTCATCGTGGAAGGTTCCATGACACAGGCCTCTATTCCATCTTCGCGAACGGTATGGCCCGCGGTCTGGGAAGCAAACGCGGTTAAGAACTCCTGGACCTGAGCCAGTTGTAATGCAAGTTCCGCTCTACCTTCCTCTGCAATCGTCCGCAGTTGTGCCACAACAGGCATACTGTCAAGGTTCGATGCCTGACAGTCCTGAATCGTCGTGGCAAGCTCGACGAGTTTCGCGAAAACGTCGGCATAGTACTGGCCGGCTAACAGCGTATTGATAACGGCATCCTCGAGCGAGAAAATGTGCAGAGGGTTCTCGGAGATGCGCGTGGGACGTTGAGGCATGATCTAGTCCATATAGGTAATCAAATCTTGTGTCGCAATACGGGCGGCAGGTCGAATCAGTTCCGGAATGAAAAAGACCGCTTATGTCACGATCGAATGAAATTGCTCCGCGGAATTCGAGCGATACCATCAGCCTGTCGAAAGGCACGCGCGGGAAGAAGTCGAAATTACCGTTGGTATTTGCGAAACGCTTCTTCAAACAACAACGGCAAGACCATCTTTTGCGACGGGCCTCGCGACCTGACAACGTCGTCTCAACAATTGACGAGTTTCGCGGGCACCCTTAGCACGAGCACGGCCCCCAGCAAGGCGATCGCCGAAAGCACGTACAGCGCCACGCTCGACGAATGCATCGTCTCGCGCATCCAGCCGAGGAAATACGGGCTGACAAATCCCGCCAGGTTGCCGAGCGAGTTGATCATCGCCAGCCCTCCCGCGGCGGCAGCGCCGCCAAGAAACGCCGAGGGCAGCGGCCAGAACATCGGCAGCGCGGTAAATACCCCCATCGCGGCTAGCGTGAGCGACACGAGCGACATCACGCTATCTTGCGGAAACCATGCCGACCCCGCCATGCCGATGCACCCCATCATCACCGGCACGATCAGATGAGCGCGCCGCTCGCGCGTCGCGTCCGCCGAGCGGCCGAACAACAGCATCGTGACCGTCGCCGCCAGATAGGGAATTGCGCTCACCAGCCCCACCGTCGTGTTCGAGCGGAATCCTTGTGCCTTGATCAGCGTCGGCAGCCAGAAGCTGATCGCATAGACGCACATCTGGATGCAGAAATAGATCAACGACAAAGTCCAGACCCGACTGTTTTTCAACGCCGAGCCCAATCGGCTTGTTTCATGCCGGGGCAGATCCCGCTTGAGCGCATTTTCAAGCAGACGCTTCTCTCCCACATCGAGCCAGCGCGCGTCGGCGATCCTGTCGGTCAGCAGAACCAGCACGAGCACGCCGAGCGCAACAGTGGGAAGTCCTTCGATCAGAAACAGCCATTGCCAACCCGCCAGGCCATGCATACCCTGGAACGCGTCCAGCACCCAACCCGACAGCGGGCCGCCGATCAACCCTGAAATCGGAATCGCCGCCATGAAAAGCGACGTGATGCGTCCTCTGCGGGCGGACGGAAACCAGTACGTCAGGTACAGCACGATGCCTGGGAAAAAGCCCGCTTCGGCGATACCCAGCAGGAACCGCAAAACGTAAAAGCTCGTCGGGCCCGACACGAAAATCATGCCGGCGGATAGCGCCCCCCATGTGATCATGATGCGGGCAATCCACCGTCGCGCGCCCACCCGGTGAAGAATGAGATTGCTCGGGATCTCGAACAGAAAGTAGCCGATAAAAAACACGCCGGCGCCAAACCCATACACGGCGTCGCTAAAACCGAGCTCGCTCTGCATCTGCAGCTTCGCAAAACCCACGTTGACACGGTCGAGGTACGCGAAGAAGTAACAGATGAAGAGCAACGGCAGGATGCGCCGCGTTGCTTTTTTCAGGCTCGTTTCGAGCGACGCGCGGCCGACCCCGAACATCGTGTGGTCCATAATTATGGTCTCCTCCCAGCGCGTCTGCGCGCGCCGTTATTTACGAAAAGCGTTGGATCAGCGACAGGCGAGCGCCGAAGTCGAGAACCCGGCCGGCGGATGATCGCCGGTCTCGATGCGGATACCCTCGTTCCATTTCGCCATGCGCTCCGAACGCGCAAATGACCCCACCTTGAGCTGGCCCGCGTTCCAGCCGGTCGCGAGATGAACGATCGCGACGTCCTCGGTCTCGCCCGAACGCGCGGAGACGATCGACGCGTATCCGTTCTGCTGGGCCGCCTGCAACGCCCGATATGTTTCGGTTACGGTGCCGGCCTGATTCGGTTTGATGAGTACCGCGTTGCATGCTTTCTTGCGTGCCGCGTCCTGTACGAGCGCCGCGTTGGTCACGAGATAATCGTCGCCGACAATCTGCACGCGCTCCCCTGCTGCTCTCGTGAATGCGATCAGACCGGCTTCGTCGTCTTCCGCAAGCGGATCCTCGATCGACACGATCGGATACCGGTCGAGCCAGCGCAGCAGCTTCTCTATCAGCCCGTCGGAATCGAGTTCGACGCGTTCGAGCCCAAGCGAATAGCGGCCCTGCTTACCGAATTCCGAGGCCGCGATATCGAGCGCGATGCTGACGTCGCTGCCCGGGATGAAGCCCGCGGATTCAATCGCCGCGACCAGCACGCCCATCGCTTCTTCGTTGTTCGAAAACACGGGCCACCATCCGCCTTCGTCCGCGACGCCGTGCACGGCACCGCGCCTTCGCATCAACTGGCCGGCGCGCAGATAGACTTCCGCCGTCATTTCCAGTGCTTCCTCGAAATTGCGCGCGCCTGTTGCGACCACCATGAAATCCTGCACGTCGACGCGCCGCTCGGCATGAGCGCCGCCACCGAAAATCTGGATCTGCGGCAGCGGCAATTTGACCGGCCGGTCGCCTGCCAGATAGCGCCATAGCGGCAAGCCCGACTCGGCGGCCGCGGCGTGCAGCACGGCTAGCGACGTCGCGATGAGGGCATTGCCGCCCAGACGCGACTTGTCAGGCGTCCCGTCGAGCGCGATCAGTGCATCGTCGATCGCGGCCTGCTGAAACACATCAAATCCAATGAGCGCCGGCGCGATTTCACTTTCGATGCCGGCTAGTGCGGCGCGAACATCCCTGCCCTCGAAACGGTTTCCGCCATCGCGCAACTCGACGGCCTCGCGCGTGCCGCGCGACGCGCCGGCCGGCGCGATACCGCGGCCACTAGCGCCTGTTTCGGTCTGCACCTCGACCTCGACGGTCGGCCGGCCACGCGAATCCCATACACGTCGCGATCGGATCTTCCTGATTCGGCTCATCAACCCAACTCCTGTTTCCAGAACGATGTGATTCCTTCAAGCGACGACGACCGTTCACGCAACAGCTTCAGCGCTGCCGCGCGCACGCGCGCCTGCGCGTCGGCATCGAGATATTCAACCGGAGACTTGCCATCGACCCGTGCAAGCAGCAATGCCGGCAGCAGCGCCGCCACGCGGTCGCGCAGCGCGTGTACCGACTCCCACGCGACATGCGGTAGATATCCGGAAGCAAAGGCATCGAACGAAGCCAGCAGGACCGGCAGCAAGGTCGGCATCCACGCGCCCTTGAGCAGCAGATGGTTCAGGCAGAACGCCACATCGAACGCAGGATCGCCGTAGCACGCACATTCGGCGTCGAGGAGCACGGGACCATTCGGCCCGATCAGGATGTTCTTTGGACTCACGTCGCCGTGCACGAGCGCAAGGCGTGTGTTGCGAGTCCGGTCAACAAGCCTCTGCAACAGCGACGCTACGCCGGGGTTCTGCCGTGCTGCCTCTTCAAGATAGGGTTCGAGCCGAATCGCGTGGAAGTTCGCATCGTGAGCAAACTTTCTGGCGAGCGCTTCCCGACCCGCCGTTCCCGCGTGAATGCGGCCCAGCACGTCCCCCATCTGGGTGGCTACCTTGGGGTTGACGCGCCCCTCTGACAGTTCGCGCTTCCAGTTGACGAATGTCTCCGGCAGATACTCCATCACAAAACAGCTCGTATTCCGATCGGAACCGATCACGTGCGGTACATGCCCCGGCACGATCTCCCCAGCCGTCTGCAACCAGTCGATTTCCGCGTAGATGCGCTCGACCGGCACCTTCCAGTCTTTTGCCACCTTCAGTTGGGGCAACGCCTGCTTCAGGCAGTAGCTGCGAGAGCCCAACTGTATCCGCGAGATGCTCGATGACACTCCGCCTGTGAGAGCAGTGATAAGAAGTGGCTCGCCGGCGTGTTCGATTCCCATGTCGCGCAGAACACGCAGTAATTGATAGGGGTATTGAGTCAGGTCGTGAAAAGCACTGGTCATGAACGTAATGGTGACGCGGCGAAGACGTTGTTGCTGGCACTGGCTGGCGTGCAACGCGGCGGCATTGATTTAAGGCACACGTGTGCCTTTTGCATATTCTGCCGAATGGCCTGGTAAACCGCAAGCGCCCACGGCAAACGTTTTCCCTGGTCCGACTATCAGTTGCAGAAATGATGAAAGCCTGCACATGTCTGCATATTTTGTGCTCTCTTCTCGAAAAGTTGTCTGACCACATCGAGCCAACAAGGGAAGCAAGTTATAATTACAAAGGAACGCACACGTGTTCACTCAACGAGGAAATCTCGCGGATGAAACCGGGAATAAAAAAGACCAAACCGCGGCATGCGGAGATTGCAACGAATTCGACACGGACTGAACGGACGCCTGATACCAGGTCCCCCAAGGCGCCGGCGGAAGTGACCATTCGCGATATCGCTCGCGCACTCGATATCTCTCACACCACGGTGTCGCGAGCGCTCGCCGGCAGCCCCAAGATCAGCGACGAAACGAAGCTGCGCGTCCGTGCGGCCGTAGAGCAGATGGGCTACGTGCCGTCCGCATCGGCCCGACTAATGCGTGGCCGGCAAAGCTCGATTGTCGGCCTCGCGATCCCCGACATTCAAAACGACTTCTATGCGACCGTGGCGAAATTCGTCGCCGACGCCGTGGCGGCCCGTTCGATGCAGCTCATGCTGTGCGTGACAAACGACGATCCCGTACGTGAACTGCGGGAACTACGCGCGTTGCTGGAGCTTCGTCCAGCGGGCGTGATCGTCGTACCCTCGCCGGCGCCCGAATCCGAAACACAGGCATTGCTGCGCAATCTTTGCACGGTGCAACTGCTGCGAAAACACGCCGGCCTGAACGGAACCGCCGTCCTGATCGACGACAGGAAAGGGGTTCATGCAGCGACGCGTCATCTGCTCGACTATGGTCACCGGCGCATTGCCTATATCGGCGGCGGAACGGACATCAGCACGGGCCGCGAACGTCTCGCCGGATTCCATCAGGCGCTGGCCGAACGCAAGATCGAATCCGGTCCAGTGATGCTAGGGCCACCTCGCCCTGAGTTCGCGAGGCACGCGGTGACCTCGCTGATGACCGCGAAGAACCGGCCCACCGGGATCATATTCGGCAGCAGCGAGTTGACCCTCGGTGCGATGCAGGCGCTTCGGGCGCTAGGTCTCGAATGGCCGCGCGACGTCTCCGTGGTTGGCTATCACGACCCCGCATGGTTCGAGCTGGCCGAACGCGGCATTACGACGGTGCGCCTGCCTGTCGAAGGCATTGCGCTTACGGCGACGAGCCTCGTTCTGTCGAGACATGACGCGCATCGACTGGAGGAACAGTTGGAACCGTTGCCCTCCGATGTGCAGTTCAGCCCGAGTCTGGTGCTGCGCAACTCCACCACGGCACTGCTGACGTCGTTTCGTTGAGGTCGTCATCTTCCAGCACGACTACCTGTTGCCGCATCAGTTGGATGGGTGATGGCATTGGGTGTGTTCCACGAGGTCCGGTCGACCCGGACCCCGCCCTGGAAGGTCTCCCTTAGAACGTCGCCCAATCGTTATCACTGCCCGCACCTGCCGTCACCGCTGTGGCCGGTGTCGGAATCGACGCCGCAGCGAACTGTGCCGCCTTGCGTGAAGTCGTCGCAAGTAGAGGCTTGAATGCACGCTTAGGCGCCACACTCTGGCGCGCCTTGCAGCCGCCGTCGTCGAGCTGAAAGACCGCGACCGCGCTACGCAGCTTGCCCGCCTGGTCTTCGAGCGACGCGGCAGCCGCCGCAGCTTCCTCCACCAGCGCCGCGTTCTGCTGCGTGACCTCGTCCATCTGCGTAACCGCGCGCGCCACCTGATCGATACCACCGCTCTGTTCTTCCGATGCTGCTGCAATCTCGCCCATGATGTCGGTCACGCGCCGCACCGCGCTGATAATTTCCGTCATCGTGCGACCCGCTTCGTCCACCAGTGCCGAGCCCGACTGCACGCGTTCGACCGACGTATCGATCAGCTCCTTGATTTCCTTCGCCGCCGCCGACGAACGCTGCGCAAGGCTGCGCACCTCGCCTGCGACCACCGCGAAGCCACGCCCTTCTTCACCGGCGCGCGCCGCTTCAACGGCGGCATTCAGCGCCAGGATGTTGGTCTGAAACGCAATGCCTTCGATGATCGAGATGATGTCCGCGATCTTGGCCGAACTCTGGTTGATATCGCCCATCGTGCCGACCACCTGCCCGACCACTGCGCTGCCCTTGTTGGCGATTTTCGACGCGTTGGCTGCCAGCGAACTCGCCTGGCGCGCGTTATCCGCGTTCTGTTTGACCGTGCCGGTCAGCTGGTCCATGCTCGACGCGGTTTGCTGCAACGCCGAGGCCTGTTCTTCGGTACGCGAGGACAGATCGATATTGCCCGCCGCGATCTGACGCGTCGCGGTCGCGATCGATTCGCTGCCGCCGCGCACGGTGCGCACCGTCTCGATCAGACTGCGCTGCATCTTCGCAATGCCTTCCAGCAGATGACCCATTTCGTCACGCGACGTCACCTCGACCGGACTGCGCAGATCGCCGGCGGCGATCGCGTCGAAATGGCCGAGAGCCTGGTCGAGCGGCCGGGAAATCGCGCGGCTCAGCGTCACGTATGCAAACGTTGCGGCCAGCACGCCGAGCAGCAATGCGCTCACGCTGACCATACGGAATACGTCGTAGCTGTTCTCCGCATTGTCGTAGCCCCGCTGGGCCGAGTCGAACAGGAATTTTCTCAGCGTGTCGTCGGCGTTGACGAGATCGTTGTAGGCTGCCTGCAGATGCTTGGCGCCGTCGATCACCTTGGTCGAATCGTTGGCCGCCACGGTGGCAGAGAACGAATCCATTTCCTGATGCAGCGTGTCGCGCTTTGCCGCGACGTCCTGTGCGAGCCGGTTTTCCTCGGCATCGCGCGGCAGCGACAGGTATTTTTTCCACCACATGTCGGAGGTGGTCCGCATCAGGCGCGCGCGCTCGAGCGTCGGTGCCACTTCGGGGGTGCCGGCCAGAAAAGCGGCGCGGTCGAGCACGAGGCGCTCGCGCGCCGAGTACATCTCCGCATTGCCGACATCGACGGCGCCAGGCATCGCATTGGTGAACGTGTTTTTATAGGCGTCGTTCGAATGGCTCATGCCGACCACGCCGAAAACCCCGGTCGCTACCAGCAACGCGGCAAGAAATGCCATCGTGAGGCCAATCCGCGCCTTGATCGTAATAGCTTTGTTCAACATGCATGTTCCTGTGCTTGACTAAATGAGAGGCGGCGCGACGCGGGTCATCTGGATGCCTACGCTTCTAATGGTTGCGCCGCAATCAGGTCGGCAGGCGACGCATTTTTCTATCTGGTCAGGAATATCTACATGTACTCTTTCCGACTGTTCGCTTGCGTTGGCGAAACGCTTTTTCAGTGCGGGTTCGTCGTCCTGGTCATCGTGGTAGTCAGCAATTCTTGTCGCGACTGAGCCCAACGGCGCATGCAGGAGTAGCCATAAGGACCACGACGAGGACTGGAAAAATCTTATCAGACGAAAATCTGCCGGCGCATTGCTCAATTTGGCAAGGGGTTTGCATTTTCGTCAACGCTCCCTCGGTCGACTTCGGCGGGCTCGCGCAGAGTCTTTCTGGAAGCGATGGCGACGAAATGCTTTGCGAGCACGGGCTGATGCTCCGCAGTGGATCCGCGATGGGTGCTACGCTGATTTCCGCGCCCTGGTTCTACGAGGAATTCTTCGGGCGCACGGGATCCGGATTCATCAGACGAAGAAAAAGATCGGTGGTACTTCGGCATGAAAGTACATATCGGCGTCGACGCGGACTCGGTGAGTGAACATCAATAGCACCGCCGAAGGGCTATCGGCTTGTTTGCCGAGCATTGCCGGCTTCGAACCTTTTAAATGAACTCGCCCTAGCGCGTTGTAATAGCGATTCGAATACCAATACCCACGAAGGTCGCGCCAACTACTCGATGTAGCCAACGGCCAATTGCAACCTGCTTTTTCATCGAACGCGCCACCATCGCCGCGCAGCAGGCCAGTAACGAATCCGTCACCATCCCAAGCACGATCATCAAGGCGCCGAGAACGAGAAGCGCCAGCGTTTTTCTCGGACCACCCGTCTCGACAAATTGAGGCAGGAACGCGATATAGAACAGCAGCACCTTCGGATTTCCTACGTTCGTCAAGAAACCGCGCAACAGCAACGCCCTTGATGACAGACGTCTTATCGGTGTGACGATGTCTTTGGATGACCCGCGACCGGACCATCTCAGTGTGCTGACGCCAAGATAGACGAGATAGATTGCACCTACCCACCTGATCGCGTTGAAGATCGCAGGCGAAGCGGCAATTACCGCACTGACTCCGAATGCACATGCCATTGTGTGCATACATCCACCAAGCGAAACGCCCAACGCCGATAGAATGCCCGCGCGTCGACCATGCGCGAGGCTTTGGCCGGCTACATACGCCATATCGGGTCCAGGCGTCAAATTCAGCAAGACAACAGAGCCGATGAACAACGGCAGTCCGGATATTCCGAGCATCGTTCCCTACCTCGATTACATTAAACGACTCTCGTCATTCGAAATAAACCTGTAGCCCAAAGCGTTTCCTCGCGCGCACACGAAGCCAGCATTGCGCCGCGTATCGCCGAAGCACGCAACCGCCCAACCTTTCGATTAGTCGAAAAGGCGATGGAATTCCCGACGAACTTCGTCGTGCAGTTCGAAGCCGATGCCGGGGACTTGGGGCAAGTCTATGAAGCCGTCTGCGATCGTCAAACCGGATGCGACCCCATGAAATGGTGCGAAGGCGAAAGGATTGATTTCCGCGCCGCCGAGATCAAGGGCGGCTGCAACATGCAGGCCAAACACGTGCCCTCCATGTGGCCAGAAGGCGGAACGCGGCCAACCACGTTCAGTCAGGTCCGCGACGATCTCGCAATAGTGTGTCAGTCCGTAGCAATGGACCGGATCGAACAGCAATATATCTTGAGGCCGGCGCAACCCGGCATATCTATCGACCAGCCGCGCCTCCGCGCGCGAGAACAGTGCCTCGCCAGCCGCGATTGAGCCGGGATAGACGGTTGCCACGCGCGAGTGCGTTTCGAAGTCCAACGGATCGCAGATGTCCTCGAACCACCATAGGCCGAGCGGCGCAAGCGAATGCGCGGCTTTAAGTGCGTCGTCAGGACAATATGCGTTCATTGCATCCACGGCAAGGTGCGATGGATCCGCCAACTGCGAGGCTGCAGTCTCGATGCGCTGCAAGTCCTCGGTGAGGCTGGGAGAGCTGATCTTGATCTTGGCATGAGTGAAACCGAGATCGGTGAACCTGTGGATCTCGTCGGACAAGCGACTGAGGTCATTCTCCGGATGGCGATAGCCGCCGCCGGCATAGACGCGCACCCGCGACATTGGCGCGGCGTTGCCTATATGTTCCGCCAGGTACTGATGCAGCGGCTTGTCCCCGATCTTCGCGGCTGCATCCCATATCGCCATATCGAGCGTGCCCACTGCCACACAACGTTCGCCGTGGCCGCCCGGCTTTTCGCCCTGCATCATCGCCGACCACGCACGCAACGGATCGAGGCCGCTACCCGCGTCATCGATCAACGTGCCGGTAGCAATCAGTCGCGGTGCAAAGCGCTCACGGATAAGGCCACCCTGTCCAAACCGCCCGATGGAAGCAAAACCGTATCCCACTATCGGCCTGCCCGAGCGGATAACGTCGGTCACCACGGCGACGAGGCTGGTAGTCAGACCACCGGACGGAATCGTGGAATCGGCATAACGTGAGATAGGGATCGTGCGCTCTCTGACGTCGACAATGCGCATGGGCCGCTCTCTCTAGTTTTGTACGGTGCTATCCAGCCGACGCCAGACCGATATCGGCGTATCTCCATTAGGCCGAGGACTGACGTGATAGCTCAGTTCTCCACCTTTGAATTCGTATTGTCGCGTCTGTTGCGTGCCATCCCAATTAGGAAAGGAAGCACTCTGTATGTGAAAAGTCAGCGTGCCAGCCGATCGGTCCACGCTGATGCTGCCGAAATGCGTGCTCGATCCCATCACGACCGCTTTGTATTCGGCGACTGTTCCTTTGCCCTTGTCGTTCGATGCGAATGGCCGCAGCTCCGCCTTGAAGATCTGAAGCGAGTAGTGTCCCTGCGCGTCGATAAGCAACAGGCCTTTGGGATCGCTTCCGTAGTCACGCTCCCTCGAGCCGTCGGGATGCTGGATATCTGCCGCGACCAGTGTCCACGTTCCTGCCAACGAAGGATCGAAGGTTGTCGCAGCGTCCGCGTGAACTGCACCGCTCGACAGTATGCAAGCCATGAAGACAACGGCCACAATGCTCGATCTGAAAATGGTTCGTCCAGTCATGCGTTTTCCTTCGCCACGTGTTGAGAGTGTTTTCAACCGCCTGGATTAGACGCGAATGAGTTCGCTCTAAATCGTATTGTTAAGTCTCGGAGGGAACTCGCTTCGATATAACGCAGCCTGGAACATGGTCCAGCAATGCGCCCGACCGTAGCCACGCAAGTGGGATATGCCACAGGCTATCTTTGAAGCGGCTGTGAAAGAAAGAGAAATGCCCGATCTGCGAGTAACCAATCTGCTCTGGAGCAATGCGCAAGTGCGTACGCGAAGATCCCGTGAAGTAGTTAAGCAGACGTTCGATCGCGGATACGGTTCCGAATTCGTCGTCGGTAACACTGATGGCCAGGATCGGTGCTCGCACGATCCCGCATTGCTCGACAAGGCGGCTAAGTTCGATATCTTCACAGGCGAATTCGCCGCGCCGATAGGTTTCCTCGAAGCGCGCCTTGCTGCGGCTCCATGATGCGGCGACGCCCTTGGGGGTGTCCTCCATCCAGCCAAGCCGTTTGGCCGGAACATAACCGATCAGCGCCGCGAGTAATGGCATCAAAACATGCCAGCGCCACAGCATGGAGAGCCTGCGATTCAATGCATAGTCGCGCCAGTGCGCGTACTGCGCGCCCATGGTAACGATGCGCCTTATCATCGCGTTCGATGGTGCCAGGCCAACCAGAAAACCGCCAACACTGTGTGCAACGACGTCGATTGGTTGGCCCGGAAACTCATATGCCGCGTATTGAAGCACAGCCTCGAAATCGAGCCGTCCCCATTCGAGCCACGACGCGCGAAAGCCGCGTAGCGTCGGCGGACGTGATTCGCCAATGCCACGATAGTCATACACGATCACATCGGCTCCATGCTCATGGAGGAACGTTGCGAAGCGGAAGTAATAGCTGCAGCGCACTGAAGTCGCTGAATTCACAATCACTACGGTTCGGTCGGCGGCGCTTTCCATCGATCCTGGCTTACGTTGACGCCAGACAAAGCCCTTGAGCGCGCAGTCGTCGCCCGCGAGGAACGTGATCGCCTCGGGTCCATCCACTCCTTCCATCGTGCCTCTCACCGTGTTAAGACCGCTTTCAATGACGGAAAAGCCTCTACGGCTTGTAGCGAGTCGACTTGCCCGTGCGGACCATTCCTTGTCATGTTCCGACAAGGCGACTTCGGATCATATGCAGTAAGATCAGCCGCATATGCTGCGCTTTGCAGCTGCCATTTCACCTGACTCCCGCGGCCCGCTCAATCAATTTTTTTGCATCTTTCACATAAGGAAAGCGCATGCCAACGCCGTTGGTGAAACTCCCGTCTCTCGACCTGATTCGTGGATTCGTCGCGGTCGGCCGGCGTATGAGTATCACGCAAGCAGCCGCGGATCTCTGTATTACCCAATCCGCGTTGAGCCGGCAGGTGCGAGTGCTCGAGGATTCGCTTGGCGTCGTACTATTTCATCGCGGCTACCGCTCTATTTCGTTCACGCCGGAAGGTGAACGCCTCTTTCGCATCGCCGATTCGTCAGTTCAGCAGTTACAGGAAGTACTGGAAATACTGAATCAACCCCAAGGACGACGGTTGCCCGTGACGATCACAGCCAGCATCGGCGTCACCGGCCTCTGGTTATTGCCACGCCTGAATCGGTTTCAGCAGCGCCACCCGAACCTCGACCTACGTGTCGCGGCGAGCGATAAAAATCTCGACTTGCGCGTCGAGGGAGTCGATCTCGGCATCCGATACTGTCCTGCAGAGTCCACTCCGACTGGCGCCGTGCGCCTGTTTGAGGAAGCTGTGATCCCCGTGTCCCATCCTTCGCTCGGACTTACGCGGATCGACGATGATGCGATTCTTGTCCAACAGGTATTGCTTGAATTCGACGGGCCGCGTCGACCCATGCTGAGCTGGGCGGATCAACTGGCAAAAATGGGGCGAAATAGCACGCAACCATTGGGCAAGTTACGCTTTAATCACTATGATCAGGTGATTCAGGCGGCGCTTGCCGGTCAGGGTATTGCGTTAGGCCGAATCGCGCTGATCGAACCGTTGCTCGCTGACGGGAAGCTGGTTGCGCTTTCAGATGGAATCTCCGGACGCACGAGTGCCTACGGCTATTGGCTTTATCAGGCCGAATCCAATCCGCGCCAGGACGTGCTTGATGTCATCGCGTGGATCCGTACGGAAGCGTTCGCGGTCGAAGCCGTCATCGACCGCGTCCTTAATAGACAATCCGCGCGCTAGTTGCGCTACGGGCAAGCGTAAGATCACAACGACTTCCATCTATTTCTCCCTGTCGACCCTGGAAACATCAATGGAGATCCCCTTTCTTAAAATGCACGCAAACGGAGACGATTTCGCCATCGTCGATCTACGTGGACAAGAGAACTTTATCGATGGCATGCTTGCCCGGCAGCTTGGCGATCGTAACCGGGGGATCGGATTCAATCAGCTCGCGATGCTGTCAGACTGTGACGACGCGGTTGCACGGCTTACTTTCTGGAACGCAGACGGCTCGACACTAGATACTTGTGGAAGCGCAACGCGAGGCGTCGCGTGGAAGCTGATGCGGGGCGCCGGATCTTCTTCGGTTGTTGTTAAGACCAACCGCGGGCTGCTAACGTGTTTAGAAGAGAACGACCTGATATCAGTAGAGATGGGTGTACCCCTCACGGAATGGCAGGATGTACCGATCTCGGAAGATATCGATACGCTGACGCTTCCCTTACCCGGTACTCCAAGCGCTTGCAGTATGGGAAATCCTCACTGCACGTTCTTCGTCGATAATCTTGAGGAAATAGACTTGGAGGTGTTCGGCCCGAAGTTTGAAACTCATCTGTTGTTTCCGCTAAAGACCAATGTCCATGTTGTTCAGATCATCGACCGCGCTCGAATTCGGCTGCGTATCTGGGAGCGTGGTGGCGGCATCCCGTTGGGTTCAGGGTCATGTTCGTGCGGCGCCGTCGTGAACGGGATCAGGCGCGGCCTGCTTGAAAACGCCGTCCAGGTTGAATGCGACGGTGGGAAAGTTACGGTACGGTGGGACGGGATCGGGAGCGTGTTTCTCACCGGGCCGGTTGAGCCAAGCTTTGAGGCCATCTGGGTTGGCGTGATTGGGCCAAAACATATTCCCGGTAACAGGAAGTGAAATCCATTCATCATTGAAGATGAAGTACTGCCATCTTCCAGATCGCTGCGAGCGTGAGTGGCGTACGTCATCTGAATTCAGGAAGGCAACATGCTCGGATCGGGAAATCTACCTTTCGACCCGATGCAGGCATTGCTCGCCATAGTGACCAGAATCGGCAATGCAGACGCCCACAATCCCTATCCAAGAGAAGGCGCTACCTTTGCGCAGACGGTCGACTAGCCGTTGAGCATGCGCTGGCACGACGTGCTCTGCATAGTTGCGGTCTTTCCAGTCCCCACGGCACGTCGTACCACGCATGGACAGTCAAACCGCCTCCCGCTTTGCCAACCACCTCTCGATCTCCTGCGGCATCAGGCGACGCGTGCGTCCAAAGAGAACCACGGATTGGGTTCGTTCCTAGACATGCAGAAAAAATTTCCCGAGGTAATTGCAGTTGCAATTCTGTGCTGCCACGATACAATGCCCGTCGAAACTGTTGCAGTTGCAATCGTCGTGAATCGATTTTTTTTGCGCACATATATATAGCTTTCTCAGCAATCCGTGCGACAGAACTACCTGCAATCCTATTCAGGAGACACGCCAATGGACTCCATCGTTGATCGTCGCTCTGTATCCCGAACATGACAGTGATGGCCGCATCGAACGAAAATGAATGTCGCCAGATGCTATACACGGCTTTACAACACGCAGGTCCCACTGCCGCTCGTTATCCACGGGGTGCAGGCCCCGGCGTCGCGACCATCAGGCAGATGGCACAGATTCCAATCGGCAAAGGTGAGATGTGCCGTCAGACCTCTCAGCCATCCGGCAAACGCATCGCGATCCTCCCATTCGGTACGATGGTGGCGCCCGCATTGGACGCAGCCGAGCAACTCAATGCCACGGTCGCGAACATGCGTTTCGTGAAACCACTCGATGTCGATCTGATTCGCCAACTTGCCGGGACGCACGATGCCATCATCACGGTCGAGGAAGGTTGTGTGATGGGAGGCGCTGGTTCGGCCTGTATGGAAGTCCTATTGGCGAGTGAGATTGTCCGACCCGCACTGCAACTGGGCCTGGCCGACCGTTTCATCGACCACGGGGACCCCGCAAAGCTGCTCGCTGAATGCGGCCTCGACGGCGCGGGTATTGCGAATGCGATCCGTGAACAATTCTTTGGTCGTCTAGCTCCGAGCGCGTTAGACATGGGTGGACAGTCGCTGGACCGCGTCGATACCGCCGCGTTCGCGAAACGATCTGCAAGGACAGCATGAATTCTCTCGGGAGTGCGCTACCCGGTCAGTACTCGACGTGAACGAAAACCTTAAAGTACAGCTGGGCACTTGCCCGAATAGCGAGCGTGTTGAGATACGCGGGAAAGCGTCGATCCAAGGACGCGTCAACGTCTTGACTCACTTTTAGGAGTTGTGATGCGAACACATGTTGGATTCATCGGCTTGGGCGTGATGGGCACACCCATGGCGCTCAACATGGCCAGAAGCGGCACGCCACTGCTGGCCTGGAGCCGTTCCAGTACAAAATACGACGCGCTACGCGGTGTAGGGGCGCAAGTTGCCGAGCTACCCGACGACGTATTTTCTCAGTGTGAAGTCGTCATGCTGATGCTCGCCAACGATCGTGCAATAGACGATGTTCTGGGTCGAGGAACTCCAAACTTTAGAACTCGTGTAACCGATCACATCATCGTGAACATGAGCACGACGTCCGCTGAGTACTCGCAGTTGCTTGCTGCCGAGATTCGCGCCAACGGCGGTCGGTACGTGGAAGCGCCTGTTTCCGGATCACGCAAACCGGCCGAGACCGGGCAACTTGTCGTCATGCTGGCCGGCTTACCTGAGGACGTTGAAAAGGTCCGCGTACTCGTGCAGCCCCTGTGCCGCGAAAGCTTCCTGTGCGGCGACGTCCCACGCGCCTTGACGATGAAACTCGCTGTGAACCTGTTTCTTATCACTATGGTCACGGGCCTGACCGAAGCAACGCATTTCGCCGAACGCCAGGGCATAGACCTGGCGTTGTTCGCCAGTATATTGAACGCTGGCCCGATGAGCAGCGACGTCTCACGTGTGAAGCTCGACAAACTCGTTGCGCAGGACTTCTCCGTCCAGGCTGCTATCACGGACGTGCTGAAAAATAGTCGGCTCGTGGTCGAGGCTGCCCGTAACGCTGGTGTTGCCTCTCCGTTGATGGACATCTGCCTGGCGCTTTACGGGGATGCCGAGATGCTAGGGTTCGGCACCGACGACATGTGCGCTGTCGTCAAGGCGATCGAAAAGCGCACGGACGGACATTCACAATGAGATGCGTGCGTATCGACGCTGCGTGAAGTTCTGGACGAGACAGGTGTCTGGGGTCGAGCGCCTGGAACGTTCATGTCGATCGCGATTCAGCGAAGCAGACTCTGGCTCGGGAGATTCCTGCAGGCTTACATATTGTCGCTTTCTCGATGGGCGGCTATCTCGCGTTAGAGCACACGCTGGCGAACCCGCAACAGGTAAGGTCACCGGTAATCGTCGCTGCATCGGCCAGAGGGCTCACAACGCAAGAGAAGGTTCGCCGTCAACGCATGCTGGAACAGCTCTCGAAGCGTCCGTATGCAGGAATTTCGACGGCTCAGCTAAGCGCCTATCTTGGACCAACCAGCGCCGAGGATTCGCAAGCAACCGAAACGATCATTGAAATGGACCGAACGTTCGGCGGCAAAGTATTGCAGGCACAGATTCGAGCCACGATGGAACGTCCCGATCTCGTCTCGTCATTGGGCGCAATTGGATGCCCTGTGCTCATCGTTGGCTCGATGCGCGACAACATGGTACGAGCGGAAGATCTGCAGGAGATGAACGCATATATTCCGGATTGCCGTCTTCGGTTATTTGAGGGACCTGGTCACATGATCCCGCTCGAATCTCCTCAACAGCTGGCGATGGCGATTTCTTCCTTCTATGAGGTTCTGCAGTTGTCGTGATGCTGCGCAATACACAATGAGCGTGCGCAATCTCAACGGAGTGACGGCTCCTCCACTTCGTCCAGAAATCTGCCGATGACATCCATGTAGTACGCGATGCTAACGCGTACTTCAGTCGCGCTCGGAAATGAGCCGCCGGGCACTCGCATTACCTCCGCAGTAAGCGCGTTAAGCCGCAAGTCACGCAGACGCGTCGCCGCCAGCAATTTGCGCAACCAGCCCGCAGCAGAAAACAACCGCGCTCCATCCACGCGAGCCTTGTGTCCCCATTCCAGCCCAAAGAAAAATTTGACAGACTATCTTAAGATATATATCTTAAGATGCATCTTAAGATATTCAACGGAGTTTCCCAGATGCGTCATCCCCATCGTTTCTCCGGCCCGCGCGGCGCGCACGATCGTTTCCACGCCGGCTCCGGCCGTCCTTCGCTGCATGCGCTGTGGCAGGCGCTCGTTCAACAGCATGGTTATCAAGGCTCACGTGGCGAGCCGACCACAGGCTTCGACCGGGCCGCCGGCGCGCAAACCGATCAGCGCGCGCACGTCGCAGACGATCCGAGGTCCCAGCGCGGATGGCACCATCGCTGGTATTGCGGCTCACGTCACGGCTCACCTCGTGACTGGCACGGCGTCGACGGCAACGAGCATGGCCGCCGCGGTCACCACGAGTTTTACGCAGACGCAGATGCGAAGGCGAACGCGCCCCAGCGCGACCTCCACAGCCGCGACGATTTCAACCGCCCTGATCACCCACGAGACCCCGCCTCCGCTTCCCCCCGCGAACACTTCCTATACGCACTGTGGCACGCAATCGGCCGCCATCACGACCACCGCGCCGGCGGCCGTGGCGGGCGCTTCGGCGGCGGCCCTGGCGGTTTCGGCGGCGATGGCGACGGCTTTCCGCGCGGCCGCAAATTCAGCTCCGACGATCTGCAACTGCTGCTGCTCGCGCTGATCGAAGCGCAGCCGAGCCATGGCTACGAGTTGATCAAGGCGCTGGAAACGCGCTCGAACGGCTTCTATGCCCCGAGCCCCGGCATGGTTTATCCGGCGCTCACCTATCTGGAAGAACTCGGCTACGTGACCGTGCAACTGGAAGGCAATCGCAAGCGCTACGAATTGTCGGATGCGGGCCGCGCGTATCTGGGTACGAACCGCGAGCGCGTCGAGCTGATGCTCGCCAAACTGACGCATATCGCTCGCAAGATGGATTCGGTGCGCCGCGCGTTTGCCGGCGAGGAACCGGCGGATGTCAGCGAAGGCGGCTGGGTGCCCGAGTTGAACGAAGCACGCCGCACGCTGAAAACCGCGCTGCTGCGCCGTGATAACGCACCGGCCGACGAACAGCGCCGCATCGCCGCGATCCTCATGCGCGCGGCGAAGGAAATCGAAGGGACTCGCCAAGGCCCGAGCGAAGGCACGGACGACGGCGCCGAACCCGTTGTCTGAAACACCCCGCTGCCTAACGCGCACAGCCTCGGAGCGCGCCAGCGCGCTCCACGAACCGAACAGGAGCAACACCCTTATGCCGACTCAAGACCATCGCCCCGATCTCGCCGTCTATCGCGTACGACATCCGTTGAAATTCCGGTTGCTGCAAGTCAAAACGGTGCACGCGCTGACCCCGCATCTGATTCGCGTCACCTTCACCGGCGACGATCTGCACGACTTCGTCTCCGCATCGTTCGACGACCACGTCAAGGTCTTCTTCCCCGAGCCCGGCGCCGACAAACCGACGCTGCCGCAAGCCGGTCCCGACGGCCCGATTTTTCCGGAAGGCCAGCGCCCGATCGCGCGCGATTTCACCCCACGTCGCTTCGATGCCGACGCGCGTGAACTCGATATCGAATTCGCGATGCACGAAGCCGGTCCCGCGGCAACGTGGGCCGCGCAGGCGAAAGTGGGTCAGTACCTGGGCATCGGCGGCCCGCGCGGCTCGCTGGTGATTCCGACCGGCTTCGACTGGCATCTGCTGATTGGCGACGACACCGCGCTGCCCGCCATCGCGCGCCGTCTCGAAGAACTGCCGGCCGGCGCGCGCGTCGCCTCGGTGATCGAGGTGGCCGATCCGTCGGCGCGTATCGACTTCGCGACGCAGGCCGAATTGCATGTCGTCTGGTGCTATCGCAACGATGCGGATGCACCGGCAAGTGCGCGCGGCGAAGCACTGCTACAGGCCGTGCACGAGACCTGGCTGCCGGAACACGGCGAAGGCTATGTATGGGCCGCCGGCGAAGCGGCGACGATCCGCGCAGTGCGTCAGCATCTGTGCGGCGAGCGCGGTATCGACAAAACGCGGATTCGCGCGGCGAGCTACTGGAAACAGGGGGCCGTCGCGGTCCACGAAACACTCGACGACTGAGCATCGGCCACCGATGCCCGCCGTACGTAAAGCGATTTCGAATCGTTTTACTGATCGATCACGAAGCCGTCGAAATGCGGTCGCATCGAAATCGGTTTGACGAGCGGCGGGCGGATTTTCTGCGCGTCGGGCAGCAGGTTCATGCCGAGCCCCGGTCCGCTCGGAATATCGACGAAGCCTTCGCGCGGCAACGGCACCTGATCGACGATATCGCTTCCCAGGTGCGTGCCGGTCGATTCGAACACGCCGGCCTCGAAACCGGTCGCATATTCCTGAATCGCGAAGTTGGGAATCGCCGCAGCGACCTGCAGACATGCGGCAAGCCCGATCGGCGACAGCGGATTGTGCGGCACGACCTGCACGTGATGCGCTTCCGCCATCGCAGCCACCTTCTTCGCCCCGGTGATGCCGCCGCACACCGCGACATCGACTCGTGCATATTCGACCGCGTTGCGTGCGAGCAGCGCCTGGAACTCGTAGATCGTGCAGAAGCGTTCGCCGGTAGCGATCGGCACGCGAATACGATCCGCGACACGCGCCATCGCATCGGCGTTTTCCGGGCGAATCGGATCTTCGACGAACATCGGCGTATCGGCTTCGATGCCATTGGTGAACGTCACCGCTTCGGCCGGCGTCAATCGGCGATGCAATTCGACGAGCAGATCCACACGATCGCCGACGACTTCGCGCATCCGGTGCACGTTGTCGATCGCATCGTGCATCTTGCGGATATGGGTCTTGAAGTAGACCTTGTCGTTGCCTTCGTCGAGGAACGGATTGATGTGGCCGAACGCGTTGTAGCCCGCCTCCATCTTGCGCTGGCATTCCTCCAGCACTTTCTCGATGCTGCTTTCGTAAATGTGCCCGTAAATACGAGCCTTTTTGCGCGCCGGGCCGCCGAGCAACTCGTAGATCGGCACGTTCAGCGCCTTGCCCTTGATGTCCCACAACGCGATATCGATCGCGGAAATCGCCGCATTGATCGCGAGCCCCTGGAAGTAGCTGAAGCGATGCATGACGTTCCAGTGATGCTCGATATCGAATGCGCGCTTGCCGACCAGATATTCGGCGAAGCGCTGGATCGCGGTGCCCGCTGCTTCAATATGCCCCCAGATGCCGGCTTCGCCGTAACCCGTGATGCCTTCGTCCGTGTCGATGCGCACAAACATGAACTGGCCGACGTGCAGCGGCTCAACCTTGGTGATCTTCATTTCCACTCCTATGTCGCGACCTTCAGGTCTCTGAAAAGCTCGATATGTTGTTGACGAACCGGCACGTGCCTATTGCGAAACGGCCGCGGCGGAACCTGTCGTCATGTCGCTTCTATCCTGTTGCTCCTGTAACGGACGGCCCTTCGTCTCCGGTCCGAGCGCAACCGACACTGCCGTGATGACGCCGAGCACCACCACGTACCACGCCACCAGATGCGGCGAGCCGTCGCCGAGCGCGAGCAACGCGACGGCAATCATCGGCGCGATACCTCCCGAGATCGGCGAGGTCACCTCGCGAGCCAGCGAAAAGCCGGTATAGCGCACGCGCGACGGGAACATCTCCGCGAGCCAGGGGCTCTGCGCCGCGGTCATCATCGTCTTGGCGCACGACGACACGAGGAAGAGTCCCGTATAGATCCATATCAGCTGACCGGTCTGCAGCATCGTGAAGAACGGGAAAATCGCCACGCCGGAGATCAGCGCACCGGCCATATACACGGGCTTTCTGCCGATGCAATCCGACAGCCAGCCAAATAGCGGCACCGTGATGAATTGCAGCGCGGTACTCCACATCAGCGCGGTCACGATCGTGTCGCGCGACATATGCAACTGCTGCGTGACGTAGACGATCACGAAAGACTCATAGATGTACGCAAGCGAGTTGTCACCGAGGCGAGCGCCCCATGCGCACAACATCGGCCGCAGCGAGGTCTTCAGTACTTCGGTGACGGGCGAGCGCACCACCGCATTGCTACGGCGCAATTGCTCGAACACAGGCGTTTCCTTGAGCCGGCTGCGCAGCAGCAGACCCAGCGCGACGACGACCGAGCTAAGCAGGAACGGTATGCGCCAGCCCCACGCCTCGAAGCTGTCTTTCGACATCGACGAAGAAGCATGGAAAGCCACCAGCGACATCAGCAGGCCAAGCGCGACGCCCGTATAGGGCAGCGAACCATATAAGCCGCGCCGCTTCGCGGGTGCGTATTCGATCACCATCAACACCGCGCCCGCGTATTCCGCGCCCGAACCGAGCCCTTGCGCGGCGCGCAGCACGCACAACAGCAACGGCGCCCAGACGCCGACCGCGGCATACGTGGGCAGCAGGCCCATCAAGGTGGTCGAGCCGCCCATCAACAGCAGCGTGATGATCAGCACCGCCTTACGTCCGATCCGGTCGCCAAGGCGCCCGAAGATCACACTCCCCGCCGGCCGCACGATGAAGCCGATCGCAAAGCTTGCGTACGCAAGCAACGTCCCGGTCAGATGATCGAAGGAAGGGAAAAACAGATGATTGAAAAGCGTCGCCGCCGCCGTGGCGTACAGGTAGTAGTCGTACCACTCGACCGCCGTCCCGACGATCGCGCTCAAAGTCGCATTCCGAACCGCTCGCCGGATTTCCGGCGTCATACGTGCCGCGCTTTCCACGTATTACCTCCTTGTCTACGCGCGCCGCACCGACGCCGCGCGCTGGCTGTCTCCATGGGGCCCGTTGCCCCTTTCCCGGATTGGTCCGCTGTTTTTGTTTGTTGCTCGATGTTCGGAAACGTTTCCGGAAACGTTTCCGAATACTGCGCGTTATAAAATGGCGTGTCAAGAGGAGAACAAGCAATGAGTGACAACATGCCGGGCGATCCCAAAGGGCGGCCTGGGATCAAGGCAGTGGCCGCTTTGGCGGGGGTGGGCATTGCATCGGTATCGCGTGTGCTGTCGGGTCAGCCGGGATCGAGCCCGCAACTGACGCAGCGCGTGCTGGACGCCGCCCGTGCGCTCGGCTATACGCCGAACGCGGTCGCGCAAGGTTTGCGCAGAAAGACGACCCGCTCGATCGGGTTCGTCGGATCGGACATCAACAACCCGCTGATTGCATCGATCGTCGGTGGTGCTGAAAGCGTGCTGAGCGTGGCGGGTTTTTCCGTTTTGCTGACCAACTCGGGCGGCGTTCCGAGCGTGGATGCCGAGCGTATCGAATTGCTGATGCAACGCCAGGTAGACGGTTTCATCGTGCTGCCGGCTCTCGAGGACGATCCGGCCACGCTCGCCGCACTGCGCGCCGCCAAGGCGCCGATTGCGCTGATCGACCGGACCTTGCCTGCGGATATTCCCGCGCATTACGTGCTATCCGACCATCGTCAGGGCGTGGGCGATGCCGGGCGTTATCTGCTCGAGAACGGCCATCGGCGCATCGGCCTCGTGGTGGGACGCGATGTCCGCCCGACGCGGGAGAGAATTCGCGCGATGGAATCGGCCTTCGACGCGTTCGGTGTCAAACGCGATCTGATCGTGCATCGCGGAACGCTGTCGCCGGAACATGGCAAGGCCGCGCTCGATGAAATGCTCGCGGCCAAACGGCCGCCGAGCGCCATCGTGCTCGGCGGCAACCAGTTGCTCGAAGGCGCGCTGGAGTCGGTACATCGGCTCGGCTTACAGCTCGGGACCGATCTGTCTCTGGTCAGTTGCGACGACGTGCCGCTGAGCCGTTTCCATCAGCCGGCCATTGCAACCGTGATGCGCGACGCCTCGCTGCTTGGAGTAAGAGCCGCGCAGATCCTGCTTGCACACCTCGAAACGCCTGGCGAGCCCGAGACGGTCACTCTGCCGACATGGTTCGAGCCGCGACCGAGCTGCGGCGCGATTCGCACGACGGCACGTTCGGCCCGACGCTTGAGTCGCGAAGATGCAGCCTGACGGAAGATGACATTCGATCAGATCCGCTGCCAATACGACCATTTGATGCGTCTGCTAATATCCACGCAGCCGTAACGGCCCCCCTCCTATTCCGATTCGCACCATGTCCTTGCTGAGTCTGCTCGACCCATGGGAGCCCTCGTTCAGCTTCGTCGCCATTTGCCTGATAGCGGCCGTACTGTTCGCGCGTGGTTCCCGCCGTCTCCATCTCAGCTTGCCGCGCCAGGCTGCCTTCTGGATCGGCCTCGCGTTGTTCTATATCGCGCTTCATACGCGGCTCGACTATTACGCCGAGCATCAGTTCTTTATTCACCGGATTCAGCATCTGGTGTTGCACCATCTTGCGCCGCTAATCCTGATGGCCGCCTATCCGGCCAGCGCGCTGCGCGCCGGGCTTCCATTGCGCTGGCGCATCGCGCTGCGGCACTGGCAGCGTGGCCGGACCGCTCGCGTGATGGCCGCCGTGATACTGAACCCGGCATTCATCTCGCTGGCTTTCGTCGTGTCAGTCGTGTTCTGGCTGATCCCTTCAGTGCAGTTCGTCGCGATGCTCGACTGGCGGATCTATCGGTTCATGAACTGGTCGGTTGCGCTGAGCGGTCTGCTGTACTGGTGGATGCTGCTCGATCACCGGCCGTCGCCGCCGAGCCGCGCGCGCCCGGGATTGCGAGTGCTATCGCCAGTTATCACGATGACGCCGCAGATTCTGGTCGGCGCGATCATCACATTTTCGTCGCACGATCTTTATCCGGTGTTCACGCTTTGCGGCAGAGCCTTCACGTCGGTGCCCGCTGCACTCGATCAAAGTCTCGGTGGTCTGATCATGTGGGTGCCCGCGGGTGTGCTGGAAGCCATCGGCGCGATGATGGCCTTGCGTCATCTGATGCGTTTGTCCGCATCGCCTCGTCATGCGAAGGCCAAGCCCAAATCCAGCGGCCAGCGCCCAGCGCCTGTGTTGCAGCGGTAACAGGCGTGTCCCGCGCGGGACCGCCCTCGCCTGCATAGCCGTCGCCGATCGGTCCCGTATTGCACTCTGCCTATCGCCCCCATTGAGAGTAGTGCTTTCAAATATATCGCAAAATTACGATATATGATTCGTCCCGTAGCGATGCAATCGGGCGGACGCATTTCCACGTTTCGCGTACCGGTTGTCGAATCACCTTGAAATCCACTCACATGACGCCCGATATCGACGCGATCCATAAAGCACTCGCCAACCCGGTACGCCGCGAAATCCTCGGCTGGCTGCGGGAGCCGCAAGTGCATTTCGGCGATCAGGAGCTTCCGCTCGACCACGGTGTATGCGCGGGCAAGATCGATGAACTGTGCGGTCTGTCGCAGTCCACGGTGTCGGTGCACCTCGCCGCATTGCAACGCGCGGGGCTCATCACGTCGAAACGGGTCGGCCAATGGGTGTTTTTCAAACGCAACGAGCCCGTTATTCAGGCGTTCCTCGAACACATGAACGCGAAGCTCTGAGCGTGCGTTTGCATCGCCGCGCTCCTTTTCACGCAGTCTTTTAAGGCACGGGCCACGCCCGCCGCCAAAGGTGAACTTTCATGCCGACACTTTTCGATCCGCTGCAAATTGGCGATATCACGCTGCCGAATCGCATCATCATGGCGCCGCTGACACGTCAGCGCGCCGAGGAAATCCGCGTGCCGAACGCATTGATGGCGCGCTATTACGCCGAGCGCGCGAGCGCCGGCCTGATTCTCAGCGAGGCGACCTCGGTGACGCCGCAAGGCGTCGGCTACGCGGAAACGCCGGGAATCTGGTCGCAGGAACAGGTCGAAGGCTGGAAGCTCGTCACGAAGGCCGTGCACGAAGCGGGCGGCCGGATTTTCCTGCAGCTGTGGCACGTCGGCCGGATCTCCGATCCGCTGTTCCTGAATGGCGAGTTGCCGGTTGCGCCGAGCGCAATCGCCGCGGGCGGCCATGTGAGCCTCGTGCGTCCGGAGCGCCCGTTCGTCACGCCGCGCGCGCTCGAACTCGATGAAATCGCCGGCGTGATCGAAGCATTCCGCAAGGGCGCGGAAAACGCGAAGGCCGCGGGCTTCGACGGCGTCGAAGTGCATGGCGCGAATGGCTACCTGCTCGACCAGTTCCTGCAGGACAGCACCAACAAGCGCACCGACGCCTACGGCGGCGCGATCGAAAACCGCGCGCGTCTGCTGCTCGAAGTGACCGACGCCTGTATCGATGTGTGGGGCGCAAATCGCGTCGGCGTGCATCTGGCGCCGCGCGGCGACGCACACACGATGGGCGATTCGAACCTGGCCGCGACGTTCGGCTATGTCGCGCGCGAACTCGGCAAGCGCAAGATCGCGTTCATCGCCGCACGCGAAGCAATCGGCGACGACCGCATCGGCCCGCAACTGAAGCAGGCGTTCGGCGGCCCGTACATCGCGAACGAAAAGTTCACCAAGGAAAGCGCGCAGCAAGTGCTCGACGCGGGTGAAGCGGACGCGGTGGCATGGGGTCAGCTGTATATCGCCAATCCGGATCTGGTGCGCCGCTTCGCGGAAGACGCGCCGCTGAACAAGCCGGTTCCGGCGACGTTCTACGCACGCGGCGAAGTGGGTTACACCGACTATCCCGCGCTGGAAGAAGTGCAATAAATGATGCGATGAGCGAGTGTGGCGGGCCGATACGTTGAAGCCCGCTGCATCGACGCGATACGGCGGGCGTGACTGGATTCGTTTCAGTCACGCCCGCTGTTTTTTCGGGTCCGCATTACGCTGTGATTCTCGCATCACCCTAGATCGCGCTGCATGAACACCCGTCGCGACTCGTCGAGCCCGCGCGCGATATGCGCATCGCGCCGCGCGATCAGCGCCGCGTCGAGATCAGCGGTTTCGATATCGCGAAAGCCGAGCCGCCGATAGTACGGCGCATTCCACGGCACATCGCGATAGGTGGACAACACCAGTTGGGTCAGTTGCCGCTCGCGGGCGATTTGCGCGACCTGCTCGATCAATGCCGCGCCAATGCGCCGGCCCGCGTGCGACGTCAGCACGTCGAGTTCCTGAACGTAGATTCGAGCCGGCTGCGGCTCGAACATCACGAAGCCCACACAGATTGCGCGCGCATCGATCGCGACGATGATCTCGCGTGCGGCGATCTTGCGGTTGACGGTGTCGAGCGCCATCGGCGGCGCATCTGCAATGCCGGTCATGCCCACGGCGATAAAACGCAAGCCCGCCTCGAACTCGATTGCGCGGATCGCATCGGCATCGTGCGGCGTGGCGAAGCGGAAAGTGACGGCGGGCTCGCGTTGCATGGCTGAGGGTTCAAGGTAGACCGGCCGAGTTTGACATCCTGGCCGTGCAATCGGCAAGCCTTCCGCGTCCATGAGTTTCAGCGCACATAACCACGCGTGCAGGGCTACACTCACCACATTCCAACACCGCGCCGCCGCCACTTCACCATGACTCTGATGAACGTGCTGCAGATCGCGCTGCACCTCGATCAACATCTGGCCACGCTGATCGTGCAATTCGGCACCGGCATCTATGTGCTGCTATTCGTCGTCGTGTTCGTCGAATACGGCTTTCTGCCGCTGTTCTTTCTGCCCGGCGATCCGCTGATCTTTATCTGCGGCGCGCTCGCGGCCACCGGTGCGCTGAATCTGTGGATCGTGATGCCGGTGCTGTTTATCGCGACGATCGGCGGCAGCATCGTCGGCTATGCGATCGGTCACGCGGTCGGTGAAAAGGTCTACACGCGCAACTATTACTGGCTGAACCGCGACGCGCTGCGCCGCGCGCATGCGTTCAGCGAAGCGCGTGGCCGGCTGACCTTCCTGCTGTCGCCGTTCATCGCCGTCGTGCGTACGTTCGCGCCGTTCGCCGCCGGCGTTTCGCGGATGACGTTCTCGCGCTTCGTCTCGTTCGTCACCGCGGGCGCGGCGCTATGGGTCGTGTCGTTGATCGCGGCCGGCTATCTGTTCGGCAACGTGCCGGTGATCCGCGAGCATATGAGTTCGCTCGTGCTGCTTGGCATCCTGCTCGGTGGTGCGATGCTGGTCGGCGGCGCGGTATGGCGCTTTTTCAGCCGGCGCGCGCGTGCCCGCTGATGCTCATCACATCTACGATGCCCATCACGCCATCCACTCGATTCAGCAACGAAGCCGCGACTTGACCCGGACGAGATGCGAAGGTAACCTTCACATCACGTTGCCGCCGGTCGCCTCATGAGCCATCCCCCTCCCTCCGTTCCCCCAGAAGCATTGCACGCGCTCGCGGAAGATCTGCGCGTGCTCGCCGGCAAGCTGGTCCGTCGCTTGCGCGAAGAATCCTACGTCGGCAACTTCACGCCTTCGCAGGTGCAGGTGCTGAATCTGCTGGAACGCGAAGGGCCGGCCACGGTCACCGCACTCGCGCGTGCCCAAGGGATGCGCCCGCAATCGATGGGAGAAACGCTTGCGGCGCTGAAAGCCGCCGGCTTCGTCAGCGGAGCGCCCGATCCCAACGATGGCCGGCAAACAGTCCTGTCGCTGACACCCGCCTTTCGCAAGAAAGTGAAAGCCAGCCGCGCGGCACGCGAAGACTGGCTTTATCGCACGATACAAACGCATTTCTCGGCGGCCGAGCAGCAACAACTGACAACGGGCGTCGATTTACTCAAACGTCTGATCGACTCGTAACTCGCGAGTCGCCAACGCGCGACTCGCTAATCGTCACTCGCAGGAGCACACCATGGCATTGACCACTCTCGACGCAAAGACCGCACTGGTCGTTATCGACCTTCAGCGCGGCGTCGTCGCGCTACCCACCGTTCATCCGAGCAGTGAAATCATCGAGCGCTCGGTCCTGCTGCTCGACGCGTTTCGCCGCCACGGTCTGCCCGTGGTGCTCGTGCGGGTAACTGCCGGCGCGCCGGGCCGCAACGAACAGGGCCGCCCCGGCGGCGACTTCCCGGCCGGCTTCGCCGATCTGGTGCCGGAGTTGAAGCAACAACCGTCGGATCACGTCGTCACGAAACGCACGTGGGGCGCGTTCACGAACACGGACCTCGCCGCGTATCTGCGCGAGCAAGGCGTCACGCAAGTGGTGCTCTGCGGTATCGCGACCAGCATCGGCGTCGAGTCGACCGCGCGCTTCGCGAGCGAACATGGTCTGCACGTGACGCTCGCCGTCGACGCGATGACCGATCTGCACCCGGATGCGCACACCAACAGCGTTACGCGTATCTTTCCGCGTCTCGGCGAAACCGGCACGACGCAGGAAGTGCTCGATCTGCTCGAAAAAACGCGCGTTTGATCGCGCATATGAAGCGGGCTTCGGCTTACGCGAACCATCGCGCAACCCGAAGTCCCTCCGAACGAGTCACCCAACCCACGCGCCCCACGACGCGTTGAGGAAAAACCTGCCGTGAGCACCACGTTCCGTTCGCTGCGCAATTTCAACTACCGTGTCTGGGCAAGCGGCGCGATCGTCTCGAACATCGGTACGTGGATGCAGCGAACGGCGCAGGACTGGCTCGTCCTCACCGGGCTCACACACAACAACGCGACGTCGGTCGGCATCGTGATGTCGTTGCAGTTCGGCCCGCAATTGCTGTTGGCGCCGCTCACCGGCTACGCAGCCGATCACTTCGATCGCCGCAAGCTGCTGTTCGCGACGCAGGCGGCAATGGGCGCGCTGGCGCTCGCGCTCGGCCTGCTGACGGTCACCGGGATCGTGCAGCTCTGGCAGGTCTATGTGTTCGCCGGCCTGCTCGGCTGCGTGACCGCTTTCGATTCCCCCGCGCGCCAGACCTTCGTGTCCGATCTCGTCGGCGAGGACGATCTCGCCAATGCGGTCGGCCTCAACTCCACGTCGTTCAACGCCGCGCGCATGATCGGGCCGGCGGTCGCTGGCCTGCTGATCGCGTCGGTGGGCACCGGTTGGGTGTTCCTGATCAACGCGCTGTCGTTCGTTGCGGTGCTCGGCGCGCTGCGCATGCTGCGGCTCGACGAACTGCATCACAAGCCGCTCTCGGCGCGCGCGCGCGGCAGCTTCGTCGACGGCTTCAAATACGTATGGGCGCGCCCCGATCTGAAGGCGGCGCTGTTGATGCTGTTCCTGATCGGCACGTTCGGGCTGAACTTCCCGATCTTTATCTCGACGATGTCGGTCACCGCGTTCCATGCGGGCGCAAGCGAATACGGCGTGCTCAGCTCGACGATGGCAATCGGCTCGGTCACCGGCGCGTTGCTCGCCGCGCGCCGCGCGCGGCCCCGCATGACGCTGCTACTGCTCGCCGCCACGCTGTTCGGCACCGGCTGCACGGCGGCCGCGTTGATGCCGAACCACGTACTGTTCGGGCTCGTGCTCGTGGTAATCGGCGTATCGGCACAGACCTTCACCACGTCGACCAACAGCATCGTGCAACTGACCACCGAACCCGCGATGCGCGGCCGCGTGATCGCGATTCTGCTCGCCATCCTGATGGGCGGCACGCCGCTTGGCGCCCCGGTGGTCGGCTGGGTCGCCGATCGTTTCGGCCCGCGCTGGGCACTCGGCGTAGCGGCGGCTTCGGGCTTCGCCGCGGCGCTGGTCGGTCTCGCCTATCTGATGAAATACCGCCAGTTGCGGTTCTATATGGAAGGCCGGCGCCTGCGTTACAGCATCGACGATCCGCGCCCGGTCTCGCCGGCCAGCGTGCCGGAGTCCGTCACCGCGATGCAGCGCAGCGGCCTGGACGAGGCGGAAGAAGACACGACATCGAGCGTGTGATCGAACCGTCAGCGCAACCTGCGCTGAAGAATCGTGCGCACCATTAGAATCCGCCCACGCCGCGCGTCACCAGTGCATGGGGGCCGCACGTCAATTGCTCGCGGAGAAACTCGATACACACCTGAATCCGCGCCGACGACGATAGACGCTCCGCCGTCACCGCCCATACGTCGGCGGGCTGCTGATAATCCGGCAGTACACGTACCAGTTCGCCCGCGCGCAGACTTTCCGCGACATCCCAGATCGACACCATCACGATCCCGTAGCCGTCCCTCGCCCATTGCACGACGATATCGCTCAGATTCGACGCAACGGTGCCCGTCACCTTCACACTCTTTTCGCCGTTCGGACCATTCAGACGCCACACGCCGAAGCGATCGTCGCGGCCACGAAATAGCAGACAGTCATGCTGCGTCAGATCGCCGGGTTCGAGCGGCACACCATGCCGTTCCAGATAAGCCGGCGACGCGCACAGAATGCGTGCACTCTCCACCATCTTGTGCGCGATCAGATGGGGCTCCTGCACTTCGCCGACGCGCACATCGATATCGAAGTTTTCTCCGACGACATCCGCGCGTCGATCCAGTAACTCCAGCCAGATTTCGAGGTTCGGATGCCGCTCGCGCAGCAGCGCGAGGATCGGCGATACATGTTTGCGGCCGAGCCGCAGACTCGTGCTGATCCGCAACAGGCCGCTCAATTCGGTGCGGCGATCCGCGAATGCATCGGCCATGCCCTGCACGTCGTCGAGAATCTTCTGCGCCCATTGCAATGCGGCTTCACCATCGCTCGTCACACTGACGCGCCGCGTGGTGCGTTGAAACAGCTTCACGCCGAGGCCCGCTTCGAGCATCGCGATGCGCTTGCTCACATGCGAGGGCGACAAGCCCATTTCCGTCGATGCCGCGACGAAACTGCCGCGCCGCGCGATATGGCAGAACAACTGCAAATCGCGCAGAAAAGACTCATTCGTGGCTGTGAGCGCATTCTGATTTTGCATAGGGCCGCATTGTGTCGGGACAGAACTCTATTAACCTAATTCGAACGGATCGACGAGGCAAGCGTCAGCCGCCTGAATGCATTGCGATAGATGTACTCGCAATGGTTAACCCCTGGCATTCATGCCGCGCCGCGGCAATGTGACCCCGGAAAGTCCTGGCTTGCGCAGCACCGATTTAAGGACGCCAATGATTCAGCCATAGAAGCTGACGCGAACACTACTGTTCAGGAGACGATATGGAAACGAATGCATCGGCAAACAGCGGGCATGGCTCGCAGGCTCGCAAGGCAACCGCCAGCGGCTGGATCGGCTCGGCGCTCGAATACTACGACTTCTTCATTTACGCGCAGGCCGCGGCGCTGATCTTCCCGCAACTGTTCTTCCCTTCCGGTAATCCAAAGATCGCGATCGTCGCATCGCTCGCAACCTATGGCGTCGGCTACGTCGCCCGGCCGATCGGCGCAATCGTACTCGGGCACTGGGGCGACACCCACGGCCGCAAGAACGTGCTGCTCGTCTGCATGTTCCTGATGGGTGCATCGACGATGGCGGTTGGTCTGCTGCCCACCTACCACAACATCGGCTTTCTCGCGCCGGTACTACTGGTCGTGCTGCGCCTGATTCAGGGCTTCGCGGTGGCCGGCGAAATCTCGGGCGCGAGTTCGATGATTCTCGAACACGCACCTTTCGGACGACGCGGCTATTACGCGAGCTTCACGCTGCAAGGCGTGCAGGCCGGGCAGATTCTCGCCGCAGCAGTATTTCTGCCACTCGCCTATTACATGGACGACACGTCGTTCAACTCGTGGGGCTGGCGCATTCCGTTCCTGCTCAGCGCCATCGTGCTGATCGCCGGCTACTACATTCGACGCGAAGTCCACGAGACGCCTGCGTTCGAGAAGGAAGATTCGAGCGGCGGCGTGCCGCGCTCGCCGATCATCGAAGCGTTCCGTTACAACTGGGGCGACATGATACGTGTCGTGCTGTGCTCGCTGATGAACGTGATCCCGGTTGTCGCGACGATCTTCGGCGCTGCCTATGCGGTGCAGGCATCGTACGGAATCGGCTTTTCGAAGAGCCTGTATCTGTGGATTCCGGTCATCGGCAATATCGTCGCGGTGCTGGTAATTCCATACGTCGGCAATCTGTCCGACCGGATCGGGCGGCGCCTGCCGATCATCGTCGGCGCGCTCGGTGCCGGGCTGCTGTCGTTCGGGTATCTGTACGCGATCAGCATTCGCAACGTGCCGTTCGCGATGGTGATGTCGATCCTGATGTGGGGCGTCATCTACCAGGGCTATAACGCGATCTTCCCGAGCTTCTATCCGGAACTGTTCCCGACCCGTTCGCGCGTGTCGGCGATGGCGATCGGCCAGAACATCGGCACGACGATCACCGCGCTGTTGCCCGCGCTGTTCGCCTACGTCGCGCCGCCGGGATCGAACAACGTGCCGCTGACGATCGGCGCGATCACGTTCGCGATCACGATCGTCGCGGCGATCTCCGCGTGGAGCGCGCGCGAAAACTTCCGCGTCAGACTGAGCGATCTCGGCGAGCCGGGCGCGGTGCCGATCGACAAGCAGAGCTATGAAGCGATGCGCGCGCAGAGCATGTCGGAAGCGAAAAAGGCCATCGCGTAAGCCGCACGTTTCAACCCAACTCAACTGAAGCTCACTCCAACTACAGGACCTGATTCATGGACAGCATCCGGATCGCCGTGGCGGGCGCAGGCTATATCGGCCGCGCGCATATGGCGGTCGCGCGGCAAAGCACCGCGTGCACGCTGTCGGCGATCGTCGACCCATCGCCCGCGGCGGTTGCCGTCGCGGCCGAGGCCGGCGTGCCGCTCTACCGCACACTCGACGAACTGCTCGAGCGCGACCGGCCCGACGGCGTGATCCTCGCGACGCCGAACCAGCTGCACGCCGAACATGCGTTGCGCTGCCTCGCGGCACGCGTGCCGACGCTGCTCGAAAAGCCGATCGCGCCGAGCGTCGACGAAGCCGAAATGCTCGCCGCCGAAGCCGAACGCAGCGGCGTGCCGTTGCTGATCGGCCATCATCGTGCGCATAGCCCGATCATGGCACGCGCACGCGAACTGATCGACGAAGGCCGGCTCGGCAAGCTGGTCGCGGTAATGGGCAGCGCGGTGTTTTTCAAGCCGGACGAGTATTTCGCCGATGCCGAATGGCGGCGCATGCCGGGTGGCGGCCCGATTCTGCTGAACATGATTCACGAAGTGCACAACCTGCGCATGCTGTGCGGCGACATCGTCGCGGTGCAGGCGTTTTCGTCGCATGCGACGCGCGGCTTTCCGGTTGAGGACACGGTTGCGATCAATCTGCGTTTCGCGAACGGCGCGCTCGGCAGCTTCATGCTGTCCGACACCGCCGCAAGCGCGCGCAGCTGGGAGCAGACGTCGCAGGAAAACAAGGCCTATCCGTCGTATCCGGACGAGGATTGCTACGTGATCGCAGGCACCTTCGGCTCGCTCGCGGTGCCGACGATGCGCCTGAAAACCTATGCGAAAGCCGCGGACCGTTCATGGTGGAAACCGTTCGACGTGAGCATCGCGGCAATGACGCGCGACGATCCGCTAAAGCGTCAGCTCGAACATTTCGTGCGCGTCATTCACGGCAACGAAGCACCGCTCGTCAGCGCGCAGGACGGCTTGCAGAATCTGCGCATCACCGAGGCGATCGTCGAAGCGGCCCGAACGGGCACCGTCGTCGATACGACGCGTGTCGTCGCACCCACGCACTAGCATCCGCGCATTAGCACCGCTCGCTACCCCAATTTTTCCACTCGCTCTATTCGCTATTGAGGCTGACTCGATGAAAACGTTCGTCATGCTGCACGGCATCAATCACAACATGTTCGGCAAGCGCGACCCCGCGCAATACGGCACGATCACGCTGGATGAAATCGACACGCGTCTGCGAGCGCTGGGCGACGAACTCGGCGTGCGAGTCGACAGTTTTCAGACCAATAGTGAAGCGGCGATGTGCGAACGGATTCATCAGGCGTTCACCAACAACGCCGACGGCGTGCTGATCAATGCAGGCGCATGGACGCACTACAGCTACGGCATTCGCGATGCGCTCGCGATCCTCACCGTGCCGGTGGTCGAAATCCATATGTCGAACATTCACGCGCGCGAGGCGTTCCGGCATCAGTCGGTCTTCGCGGAGATCGTCAAAGGGCAGATTTGCGGCTTTGGCGTGGACAGCTATCTACTAGGGCTGCGCGCTGCCGTATCGGCGGCGGACTTGAAATAACCGGGCCGCCGGCCGCCATTTACGCCTATCGCCACGCTTCGGTCAGTTCGTTCGCGAGAACCATTTTCTGGCGCACGACTTCGACGAAGCTCGCATCGATGCCGCCCTGCGCCTTTAAAAATTTCAGCGCGGCGGAATGCACCGCGCGCAGCGCGCCGCCATCGATGCCGGTCATACGCGCCGCGCTGCGCCGCGTTTCCTCGACCAGATCGCGCGCATTCCCGAACTCGGGCGACAAACCGCACCGCGCGTCGAACGCAGCGCGCAAACCCGCGCCGTATTCGCGCGATTGCCCGAGCCGGTCCATGTCGATCAGCAAATCGACGCCCTCGCCCTCGCTCTTGCCCATACGCAGCGCGCAAAGAATCCACAATGCGATGAATGCGCGATACGCGTTATCGCTATTCACCGTGCGCGCGTATTGCTCGCATGCCACCGCGTAAGCATCGTCGGGCATCGACGCGAGCGGCGGCAAACTGACGCCACAGATACCGACCACTTCACGCACCAGCGGATCCCATTGATTCAGACCGAGCACGCGAAACGGCGCGGCGACGAAAAACGCATTGCTCCACTGTTGCCGAAGCAGCCACCCCGACGCGAACTGCGACGCCGGATTGCGCAACACGCCCACATGCAACGCGTTTTCGAATGCCTGCCGTAGCCATGGCAGCCGACCGCCCGAACGGCAAAACTTGAGCACCGGTACGCGCCCCTGTTCGATCGTGTATTCGCACAGATTGCGCAGATACGCATGCAACGCGGGAAAAGTCGCATCGGGTTCGCGCGAGAAACGGTCGATGCTGAAGCGCCGGTCGTAGCCGCTCACGCCGCGCGCGTCATCGCGCAGGAATGGCTGGTATTCATCGAAGTACGGCGCGCGAAGCGGCGGATGGCCGGAGGTCAGCGTGGGTTGCGATGCGGCAACACCGGCAGGCGTCAGATCCGCGAGCACATTGCTGAGCGGTTCATAAAAACCCGCCGCGCGCTCCAGTTCACGCAGGCGCGACCACACCCACGTGCCCGCGCTGCGCCAGCCCGTATGCAGAAAAACCGCCTGTTTCAGCGGACTTTCGGGCGTAGCATCGTTCATCGATGACGCGGTGGACGGCTGATCTGGCAACGACATGACACTTCTCTTTGAGTGATCGAATCAAAAACGATGGCAGGCCCGGAAAGGTGCACACCGAACCGCAAGCGCCACTTTACCCTGTGCACGGCGCGGACGCATTATGCTGCGAGACTCCCCACCCGACACACGCAGACATGAACGATTCCGCCGATATCCGCTTCCTGCTGACGCTGCGCGCGAGCGGCAGCCTGGTCGCCGCCGCGCGCAAACTGGCGCTGTCGCCATCGGCAGTCACGCAGCGCCTGCAACAGCTCGAAAAGAAGCTCGGCGCGCAACTCGTGAACCGCAGCGCGCGCCGCCTGCAATTCACCGACGAAGGCCTGCTGCTATGCGAACGCGGCGCCGCGCTGATCGAGCAGTTCGACGCGTTGTTCGACGACCTGCAAACGCGTCGCGGCGGTCTCGTCGGTACGCTGAAAATCAATGCACCGCTCGGTTTCGGACGACGTCATCTCGCGCCGGTGATCGGCGAATTCCAGCAACAGAATCCCGATATCGACATAGCGCTGACGCTGTCCGACCGTCCGCTGACCGACACGACCGATCGCTTCGATATCGTCGTGCATATCGGCGAGTTGCCGATGTCGAATCTGGTCGGCTATACGATCGCGCCGAATGCGCGGTTCGTCTGCGCGGCGCCCGCGCTCGTCAAACGCATCGGCATGCCGGACTCGCCGGATGCATTGAGCAGCCTGCCGTGCATCGTGCTGCGCGAAAACAACGAGGACGTGTCGCTGTGGCAGTTCAGCAAGGGCCGCGCACGCCGCAGCGTACGCGTGTCCACGCATCTGAGCTGCAACGACGGCGACGTGATCCGCCAGTGGGCCTGCGAAGGACGCGGCGTGATTCTGCGCTCCGAATGGGACGTCGCGGACGATCTCGCCAAAGGCAGGCTCGTGCGCCTGTTGCCGGGCTGGAAAGCACCGGATGCGAATGTGATCGCGCTCACGCACCGGCGTACAGGCCTGCCCGCGCGCACACGCCATTTCATGCAGTATCTGCAGAGCCGGTTCAAACCGTTGCCGCCGTGGCGGCGATGATTCAGTCAAACTGAATCTATGAATCGGTCAGACTGAACGTGCGCACACAAACGCGCTCCTATAATCGGTTCACCACCCACAGCTAGTACAACGCCGGATCATGACTGACGCTTCCGTTGCCCCTGCCTATCCCGACGCGGTCCTGTTCGACCTGCTGACCGCGCTGCTCGACTCATGGACTTCGTGGAACCGCGCGGCGGGTTCCGAAGCGGCGGGCCGCGCATGGCGTGCCGCCTATCTGCGTCTCACCTACGGCTGCGGCAGCTACGTTCCTTACGAACAGCTTGTGCGCGATGCCGCAGCGGAAGTCGGCCTGCCCGAATCCGCCGTCGGCGCACTCGAAGCGGACTGGTTGAATCTGACACCGTGGTCCGGTGCGCTCGATGCGTTGCGCGCGCTCGCGCCGCAGTGCAAGCTCGCGGTCGTTACCAACTGCTCGACACGTCTGGGTCATCAGGCAGCCGCGCTGCTGCCGGTCCGCTGGGACGCGATCGTGACCGCGGAAGAAGCCGGCGTCTACAAGCCGGACCCTCAGCCATACCGGCTCGCGCTCGACAAACTCGGCGTCGAACCGCAACGCGCCGTGTTCGTCGCCGGTTCCAGCTACGACATGTTCGGCACCGCGGCGGTCGGATTGCGCACCTACTGGCACAACCGCGTCGGCTTGTCTTTAGTTGACGGTGCGCGAGCACCCGAAATCGAATCGCCTTCGCTCGACCAGCTGTTGCCGTGGCTCGCGCGCTTCGGCCACCGTCAAGATTGAATCCCCTACATCTCGTTCTTCTGGTGCAAGCATGAAACTCGAACAGATCGAAACCCCGGCCGCGTTGATCGACGTCGCGCGGATGCAGAACAACATCGCGCGGATGCAGGCGCGGATGAACACACTCGGCGTCGCGTTTCGCCCGCATGTGAAAACCACCAAATGTATCGACGTCGTGCGCGCGCAGATCGCGGCCGGCGCGCGCGGCATCACGGTGTCGACGTTGAAGGAAGCGGAGGCATTCTTCGCGGCCGGCATCAACGACATTCTGTACGCGGTCAGCATGGTCCCCTCCAAGTTGCCGCGCGCCCTCGCGCTGCGCCGCCAGGGTTGCGATCTGAAATTCGTCGTCGACAATCCGACCGCCGCGGCCGCGATCGCCGCGTTCGGCGATCAGCATGGCGAAACCTTCGAGGTATGGATCGAAGTCGATACCGATGGACACCGCTCCGGCATCGATCCCGAACAGCAGACGCTGCTCGAAGTCGGACGGATTCTGCACGAGAACGGCGTGAAGGTCGGCGGCGTGATGACCCATGCCGGGTCAAGCTACGAGTTGCACACGCCCGAAGCCTTGGCCGCGCTCGCGGAACAGGAACGCGCAGGCTGTGTCCGCGCGGCCGAGCGGCTGCGCGAAGCGGGCATCGCGTGCCCGGCTGTTAGCGTCGGCTCCACGCCGACCGCGCTGGCCGCGCAGCATCTCGAAGGCGTCACTGAAGTGCGCGCCGGCGTCTACGCGCTATTCGATCTGGTGATGCACAACGTCGGCGTGTGCGCGCTGGAAGACATCGCGCTCAGCGTGCTCGCGACCGTGATCGGCCATCAGGAAGACAAGGGCTGGGCGATTCTCGACGCGGGCTGGATGGCGCTGAGCCGTGACCGCGGCACGTCGCGGCAAGCGCACGATTTCGGCTACGGTCAGCCGTGTTTGTTGAATGGCACGTTGCTGCCCGATTATGTGGTGAGCGGCGCGAACCAGGAGCACGGCATCCTTTCATTAGCGAAAGCCGGCACGCATGATACGGAGATCGCGCAGCGCTTTCCGATCGGCATGAAACTGCGCGTCCTGCCGAATCACGCATGCGCGACCGGCGCGCAATTCCCCGCGTATCACGCGGTCGGGACGGACGGCGACAGCGTCGAGTGGCCGCGCTTTTACGGTTGGTAATTCACTGCGTCACCCGATCGCCGCGCGCATGCCACACGCACGCGCGGCGCCGATCACTCTTCCTCTTCCGACAAGCCGGCCAGTAAATCGTCGACCGCGCGATACACGCGCTCGACGATCTCCGGTCCCACCTTGCGCTCGAGATCGCGATAGTGCGCCTCGAGATCCTTCGAAATCACCCGCACCAGCTCGGCGCTCGTATCGGTCAACGACACCAGCACGCGGCGCTGATCGTCCGGGAAACGCTCCTTGATCACCAGATCCATGCTCTCCATGCGCGCGAGCACGCCGGCCATGCTCGGACTCGAAATCGTACAGATATCGGAGATATGGCGCGGCTCCATCGGGCCATGTTCGTTGAGCGCGCGAATCACACGCCATTGCTGTTCGGTCAGCCCATGCGCGGTAATCAGCGGGCGAAAGCGCTCCATCATTTTTTCACGGGCCCGTAACAACAGCATGGGCAGGTTGCGATGCAGAACTCGAATGGATGCGGCGGACATATTGACTAGAAATAAAGAAGCGACGGCCGAAGCTTAAGGGAAAACCCGCGATCAACTCACAGCCTATTGACCGTAAATCATATCAAGCACGATACTACTAACATATTAGTGTTTCCGCTGGATTTTCTCCACGAGGCCCGTCCAGACATGTTTGCCCTTGCCGATCATCTGTTGCATCCCGAAGGCGACTCACTGCCTCGCGACGTGGATGCCAGCGCCGCGGCGGCGCTGCTCGCGCGCGGCGTCGCGTGCCACGCGCCCATCAGCGGCACCGTCTATGGAACCCTGCTGAACGATCGTGCCGCGCTGGATGCGCTGGGCGACGCGGTGCACGCGGCGCCATACAAAGCCCCGCCCAAGGCGCCGATACTGTATGTGAAGCCGCGCAATACCTTTGCCGGGCATCGGGCGCGCGTGGTGGTGCCGGATAACGCGGCGGGCGTCGAAGTCGGCGCATCGCTCGGCATCGTGATCGGCCGAACCGCGACGCGCGTTAACGTTGAGCAGGCAGGGGACTATATCGCCGGCTATACGCTGGTCGGCGATCTGAGCGTGCCGCATACCAACGTGTACCGCCCCAACGTGCGCATGCGCGCCCGCGATGGCTTCTGCGTGATCGGTCCGGCCCTCGTCGCCGCGCGTCATGCTGCAACGCCAGATCAACTCGACATCGAGGTATCGCTGAACGGCGCCAAGCCGTTCACCGCCAGCACCGCGTCGTCGGTGCGCGGTGTCGCGCAACTGCTCGCGGACGTCACCGACTTCATGACCCTCAATGCCGGCGATGTACTCACACTCGGCGTGCGCCACGGCTCGCCTATCGCGCATATCGGCGACACGGCGACGCTGTCGATCGGCAATCTGCCGCCGCTGGTCGTGTCATTCGTCGGCGCGGATCAACATAACGGAGAACAGTCATGATGCGCGGCCGTGTTGCGTATGCCGGAGCGATTCACGAAGCGTATCCGCACGAAAACGGCGTGCGTCTCGCGGACGGCCGCGTGCGGCGCGAAGACGAAGTCGTGTGGCTTGCGCCGATCGAAGTCGGCACGATCTTTGCGCTCGGGCTGAACTACGCGGAACACGCGAAGGAATTGCAGTTCAGCAAGCAGGAAGAACCGCTGGTGTTCCTGAAGGGACCGGGCTCGGTAGTCGGCCATCGTGGCTTTACGCGCCGCCCCGCCGACGTCACCTTCATGCACTACGAGTGCGAACTCGCGGTCGTTATCGGTCGAACCGCGCGGAACGTCACGCGCGAAAACGCCATGCAGCATGTGGCCGGCTACACGATCGCGAACGACTACGCGGTTCGCGATTACCTCGAAAACTACTACCGTCCGAACCTGCGCGTGAAAAATCGCGATGGCGGCACGGTGCTCGGGCCGTGGTTCGTCGACGCGGCCGATATCGCCGATGTCACGCAGATCGAGTTGCGCACGTTCGTCAACGGCACACGCCAGCAATGCGGCAATACGCGCGATCTGGTCACCGACATCCCCGCACTGATCGAATATCTGAGCGGCTTCATGACGCTCGCGCCCGGCGACGTGATCCTGACCGGCACGCCGGAAGGCATCGTCAACGTCAATGCGGGCGATGAAGTCGTCTGCGAAATCGACGGCCTCGGCCGTCAGGTCAACACCATCGCATCCGACGCGGACTTCGGCCGCGCCTGATGAACCGCGAAACCTAGGGTCTGTTTACAACAGGGAAAGGACACCGCAATGCCGATCAACCATCTGATCAACGGCGAGGCGTGCGCCTCGAGCGAGTATTTCGAAACCATCAATCCGGCCACGCAGGAAGTGCTCAACGAAGTTGCGCGTGGTGGTACGAAGGAAGTGGACGCCGCCGTGCAGGCGGCGAAAGCCGCGTTCCCCGCATGGGCGAGCAAACCCGCCGCGGAGCGCGCGAAGCTGATCCGCAAGCTCGGCGAACTGATTACGAAGCACGTGCCGGAGCTGTCGGAAACCGAAACGAAAGACACCGGCCAGACGATCTCGCAGACGCGCAAGCAACTGGTGCCGCGCGCGGCCGACAACTTCAGCTATTTCGCCGAGATGTGCGTGCGCGTCGACGGCCACACGTATCCGACCGAATCACATCTGAACTACACGCTGTTTCATCCGGTCGGCGTGTGCGCGCTGATCTCGCCATGGAACGTGCCGTTCATGACCGCGACGTGGAAGGTCGCGCCCTGCCTCGCCTTCGGTAATACCGCGGTGCTGAAGATGAGCGAACTGTCGCCGCTCAGCGCCTCGATGCTCGGCCAACTCGCGCTCGAAGCCGGCATCCCGGCGGGCGTGCTGAACCTCGTGCATGGTTACGGCAAGGAAGCGGGCGAACCGCTGGTCGCGCATCGCGACGTGCACGCCGTGTCGTTTACCGGCTCGACCGCGACCGGCAATCGCATCGTGCAAACCGCGGGCTTGAAGAAGTTTTCGATGGAACTGGGCGGCAAATCGCCGTTCGTGATTTTCGACGACGCGGACTTCGAACGCGCGCTCGACGCCGCCGTCTTCATGATCTTCTCGAACAACGGCGAGCGCTGCACCGCCGGTTCGCGCATTTTCGTGCAACGTTCGATCTACGCGCGTTTCGCCGAGCGCTTTATCGAGCGCGCGAAGCGTCTGACGGTTGGCGATCCGCTCGCGGAAAGCACGATCGTCGGCCCGATGATCAGCCAGGGACATCTGGCAAAAGTGCGCAGCTATATCGAACTCGGCCCGAAGGAAGGCGCGACGCTCGCGTGCGGCGGCCTCGATACGCCTGATCTGCCGGACGGCTTGCGCAACGGCAACTTCGTCATGCCCACGGTGTTCGTCGACGTCGACAACCGGATGCGCATCGCGCAGGAAGAAATCTTCGGGCCGGTCGCATGCCTGATTCCATTCGACGACGAAGCCGAAGCAATCCGGCTCGCCAACGACATCTCGTACGGCCTGTCGAGCTATATCTGGACCGAGAACACCGGCCGCGCGCTGCGTGTCGCCGCTGCTGTCGAAGCAGGCATGTGCTTCGTGAACAGCCAGAACGTGCGCGATCTGCGTCAGCCGTTCGGCGGCACGAAGGCATCGGGCGTCGGACGCGAAGGCGGTACGTGGAGCTATGAAGTGTTCCTCGAACCGAAGAACGTCTGCGTGTCGCTCGGCTCGCATCACATCCCGCGCTGGGGCGTTTGATCGAACGACGAGCCGCAGAAGTAGGCGTAACAACTGGAGACCGCGATGGGCAAACTCGCGTTGGCAGCAAAAGTGACTCACGTGCCGTCGTTGTATCTGTCTGAACTCGATGGGCCGCACAAGGGTTGCCGTCAGGCCGCGATCGACGGTCATCATGAAATCGGCCGGCGCTGCCGCGAACTCGGTGTCGATACGATCGTCGTGTTCGACGTGCACTGGCTCGTGAACAGCGAATACCACATCAACTGCGCGCCGAAATTCGAAGGCGTGTACACGAGCAACGAGCTTCCGCATTTCATCAAGAACATGCCGTACGCGTTCCCCGGCAATGTCGGGCTCGGCGAAATCATTGCGGATGTCGCGAACGAAATGGGCGTGAAAAGCCGCGCGCATAGCCAGACCACGCTCGAACTCGAATACGGCACGCTGGTGCCGATGCGCTATATGAACGGCGACCAGCACTTCAAGACGGTGTCGGTTGCGGGCTGGTGCATGTGGCACGACCTCGAAACGAGCGCGCGTTTCGGGCTTGCGGTGCGCCGCGCGATCGAGGAGCGCTATGACGGCACGGTCGCGATTCTCGCCAGCGGATCGCTGTCGCACCACTTCGCAAACAACGGCACCGCCGAGCAGTTCATGCATAAAGTGTGGAGCCCGTTTCTGGAACAGATGGATCGCAGCGTCGTACGCATGTGGGAAACCGGCGACTGGAAAACCTTCTGCGAGATGCTGCCGCTTTACAACGAGAAATGCTGGGGCGAAGGCGGCATGCACGATACCGCGATGCTGCTCGGCGCACTCGGCTGGGATCGTTACGACGGCAAGGTGGAAGTCGTCACGCCTTATTTCGGCAGCTCGGGAACCGGCCAGATCAACGCGATCTTCCCGGTCACACCGCTGCCGGCCTGAATCTCGAAGCACAGTCTCCAAGCACAACGCAAAGGACACGCGATGCCACACCTGACACTCGAATACAGCGCGAATCTCGCTGACGCACAGCGCGTAGGCGAACTATGCAACGAACTCGCGCGATGCCTCGACGCGCAGCGCGATAACGGCGAGCGCGTCTATCCGCTCGGCGGTATCCGCGTACGCGCATTGCGCTGCGAACAATACTGTGTCGCCGACGGACGTCCGGACGCCTCCTTTCTGCACGCGAATCTGAAGATCGGCGCGGGCCGCTCCGAGGCGGTCAAGAAAGCCACCGGCGATGCGCTCTTCGCGCTGATCAAACAGTGCTTCGCAGCGGAGTTCGAACGGCAGGGCCTCGCGTTATCGCTGGAAATCAACGAATTCAGCGAGGCGGGCACCTGGAAGCACAACAATCTTCACGCACGTCTGAAGGGCTGATCACTCATCATGCTAGACGAACAGACCATCCGCGACCTCGCCGCGCAACTCGATCACGCGGAGAAAACGCGCACGCAACTGCGCCACTTTTCCGCGCAGTATCCGCAGATGACCGTGCAGGACGGTTACGCGATCCAACGCGAGTGGGTCAAGATGAAACTGGCCGAAGGCCATGTGATCAAGGGTCGAAAAATCGGCCTGACGTCGCGCGCGATGCAGCGTTCGTCGCAGATCGACGAGCCCGATTACGCGCCGCTGCTCGACAGTATGTTCATCGATGGCGGCCAGGATATTCGCGTCGACCGCTTTATCGCGCCGCGCGTCGAAGTGGAACTCGCGTTCGTGCTGAGCAAGCCGCTGAAGGGCCCCGGCGTCACGCTGTTCGACGTGCTCGACGCGACCGCTTACGTGACCCCGGCGGTCGAGATCATCGATGCGCGCATCGAGCAGTTCGACCGCGAAACCCGCGCGCCGCGCAAGGTGTACGACACGATCTCCGACTTCGCCGCGAATGCGGGCATCGTGCTCGGCGGCCGGCCGGTGCGGCCGCTCGACGTCGACCTGCGCTGGGTCGGCGCGCTGCTCTACAAAAACGGCGCGGTCGAGGAAAGCGGGCTCGCGGCGGCGGTGCTCAATCATCCGGCCACCGGCGTCGCGTGGCTCGCCAACAAGATCGCGCCGTACGACGAAATGCTGAACGCGAACGACGTGATCCTGAGCGGCTCGTTCACGAGCCCGATCCCGGCGCGCGCCGGCGATACGTTCCACGTCGACTATGGCCCGCTTGGCGGCATCGCTTTGAATTTCATCTGAGTGCATCGATATGTCTTTGCCGAAAAACCCGTTCAAACGCGCGCTCGCCGAGGGCAAGCCGCAATTCGGCCTGTGGGCCGCGCTCGCCGATGCCTACGTGACCGAATTGCTCGCGACCGCCGGCTTCGACTGGCTGCTGATCGACAACGAGCACGCGCCGAACGACGTGCGCAGCACGCTCGCGCAATTGCAGGCGGTCGCCGCCTATCCGTCGCATCCGGTCGTGCGGCCGGTGCGCAGCGACGCCGCGTTGATCAAGCAACTGCTCGATATCGGCGCGCAAACGCTGCTGCTACCGATGATCGATACCGCCGCGCAAGCGTTCGATGCGGTCGCCGCCACACGCTATCCGCCGCAAGGCATTCGCGGTGTGGGCAGCGCGCTTGCGCGCGCGTCGCGCTGGAATCGCGTGCCCGATTATCTGAACACCGCGGCTGAAGAGTTGTGCGTGATCGTGCAGGCGGAAACCGTGCAGAGCCTCGACAATCTCGCGGAGATTGCGCGCGTGGATGGCGTCGATGGGGTGTTTTTCGGGCCGTCGGATCTGAGTGCGTCGATGGGCCTGCTCGGCAAGCCGGGCGATGCGCGCGTGCGCGATGCGATTTGTCGCGGCATCGATACGGTGCGCGGCGCGGGCAAGGCAGCGGGCGTGCTCGCGCCCGATCCGGCGCTGGCGGCCGAATATCTGGCGGCCGGCGCGACCTTCGTCGCGGTGGGCACCGATACCGGTTTGCTGAGCCGCGCGGCCGCCGACCTCGCCGCGTCGTATAAAAACTCGACGCCGATGGCCGCGCCGGTTAAGGGTGGGTATTGATACGCTGGAATCCGGGCGTGCGCTCGACCACCCAATAATGCCATCCCATGCGCTCGGTATTTTCCACGCCGCGTCAAGCAACGCGTGCTGCGATTCGCCGCTGTTCCCGGAAAACAATTGGCATCGCCTGGTCCCGCTATTCGACCTGGGAAATGAGGCGTGGGAACAAGCGCGGCTAACGCTCCAATAGAAAGCCTGCCGAAGCGCCACAGGTACAGGAAGCAGATTATTCTGAATCGTCGGTGTACAACCCGGTGTATTTAATTTGCCCAAGCATAAAGGCGAAACCCACCGTATCTTGCAATCCTTCGTTCACTCCTTCCATAATTAAAGCTGCGGGTGCACTGCGAATTGCCATTCCAAGCAAATCTGGTTTCACAACACCCATTAGAAGCAGATCACGATTAATGCCGAGAAGCATGAATGATCCTGCGCCGCCAAACAGATAACCTACCGTGCCTTCCAGATAGATCGTCCCGCCTTCAAGACTTTGGGGACTTACGATATCAGCCCCCTTGAACGAATCCGTTAGATACAGCTTGCCCTGGCTCGTAAAATCAGTTGTGGAACCTGACCCACTCAGTTCATCGTTTTTAACGATTATCTTTGGCAATGCAAATCTGGGGATACGAAGCATTGATGAAAGCCCGCGAGATATACCCATTCCAAACCCGCTATAGATATATTGATGCGTTTTCCCCGATGGCTCATCAAGTGCAAACATTCCGCCTTCGGAATTGAACGCGCCAAATCCAATTCCCGCGTCCGCGCTGGTATCGAAATTCCATCGACTTTTTCGCAAAACGATCATCGAAGGCCCTTCCTGAGTGGTTCGCCTCTCAAACCTGCGCCGAGAAAGCCGATTGCCAGAATCAACAACAAAACCGATGGCGCCCATAGATCAAGCGCGCTATCAATCATGGCTGTACCGCCCGGGTCCTCGGGACTGTATCGGATCGATATAACTTCACCAGTCTGAAACGAGCGTATCGTTCCAGTAGGTCTTTCATAATGCTGTCCATTCCTGGCATTAAAGGCTATTCGCGGATGATGTCCACCGGAATTCAGACGAACTACAGTGCCGGTTGTTACATCCGACGACAAACGAAATTCAACGGCTGAATAAATCGAAATTGCTGCCGCAATGGAGGCAAGAATCCCTATCGCAAGCGCGAAATGGTTTGAACGTTTCACCGCTCAAGATTCTCTTTGATATCGAAGCTGGCTGTAACGGTGCCCGCACTTCCTCCAATTGAGTTTTGCAGTTTGTATTCGTTCTTTACCCGTGCAAATGACAAGGTGACATGCTCGAAGTAGCTGTCGCCGAACACGATGGGTTCAACTCCTGTGATAACCACATCGCCCATTGTGATCGTCAGAAAGTCCATCGGAATACCGCCAGCTTTGCGTGTGCTTAACACGACTTCCGGAATATGCCGCCCGGTAAGGCAGTAGCGCATCAGATTCGGGGTTGCACGGTCGATTTGATGAACGAACTCCAGATCATTGATCGTGGCCTTGCCCGCACCGCCTCCAGAACCGGACATCATTGACGATTGCTGCGTCATCTTCCAGCGCCAGCTTTGAACCTGTATTTCGCCTGGATGCAACTCGTCCTGCGATTCGCCAGCTATACCGTCAATCTTGATGAAAATATCGGACACTCCTGTTACCTCCTTCAAAACAGACGCGCTTGCGGCGTGCGAAAGACGGATCCGCCGAAAGGCACACTCATCCTTTTCAACGCCAGAACAAATCGATCGCCCAAATTCGTTGGGACAGGCCTGAATTCTGCTGCTAAAAGGCTTCCTGGCCTATAGGCTTTGCAACATTTAACAAGCACGGTTCATTCGCCAGTAAGACGAATGAACTTCGAATGGAAACGATGGCATAAGCATCCATCCGCCGATCCCCGACACGCGCCGGCCATCCTTTTGATTGACGAATCAACACCAACCCGCCTGCCCCACTAATCCGTCGACGGCCACGGCAACCCGCGCGCCGACCAGTCCAGCTCGACTCCGATCACACAGCGCCCCTGCGCCAACTGCTCAGCCATCGTCACCGCGATACAAGGCCGCCCGCTCGCGAGCGACAGATAGGGACTGCTGGTCACCGCCTCGCCAGGCAACAGCACCGCGTTACGGAAATACGGCCGATGGTCCCAGCGTGCATCGCGCGGATTCGCGACCGGCTGCAACGACGCGGCATCCTCGCTCCACGCCGGCCCCGGTAGCTCGTCGCCGATCTGCCGGCCCGTTTCGTCGAGCATAAAGCAGCTAATGCAGCGCTCGAAGCCCGCCAGCGTCGTGAAGGCGTCGGCCATCGCGGCGCCCGCGCGCAACGCCTCGGCGGCGCGGCGCAGTTCGAGCCGATACGGCTCGACTTCCGATTCGAACAACGCATGCTGATGCGCGCGGCCCTGCGCGATCACATCGAACGCGTCGTCGATCTGCCGATGCACGGACTCCGGCGACGCAAGCACGCTTGCCGGCCGGCCGAGCAGATAGCCTTGCGCGAAATCGACATTCGACTCGACCGCGAGAATCAGTTCCTCGGCGGTCTCGACGCCTTCGACGACCACCAGCATGCCGGCCTGATGCAGCAGCGACACGAGCTTCGGCAGGATCGGCTGCTCGGTGCGGTGCGTGGTCGCGCGAATCAGTTCGCCGTCGAGCTTGACGAGGTCCGGACGAATGCGCAGCAGCCGGTCGAGATTCGATTGGCCCGCGCCGAAATCGTCGACGGCGATCAGAAAGCCGTGCTGCCGGTACAGCGCCGCCGCGCGCGACATATCGTCGACGCTGCCGCCGTGCGATTCGAGAATCTCGAGAATCACACGCTCAGGCTCAAGCCCCGCCGCGCGCACGATTTTCGACAACTGATCGGCGTAACCATCGGCGATGAACGTGGCCGGCAGAATGTTGAGGAACAGCCACGCGTCGCCCGGCAGCGCGCGCCGCGCATTGCCGAGGTGCACCGCGTGACTCGCGCGATCGAGCGCGCCTTCGTCGCTCGCCGGTTTCGGCGCGAACATCACCACCGGCGGCACCAGCGTGCCGTCGTCGCGCTCGCCGCGCAGCAGCGCCTCGAAGCCGACCTGCTTCTGATGCGACAGACTGTAGAGCGGCTGGAAGTGCGAAATCAGCGAGAAGTTGTCCCAGCGATAGCGCGCCGCATCCGTGCTCAGCTCCGTGCCGGCTTGCGCGTCTGCGTTGCGTTGCGCGAATACCGCGTCGAACGGCAGCGCGCGCTCCGCGCAAACGCGATTGCGGCCGGTGTGCTTCGCGCGCAACAAGGCTTCGTCCGCGCGATCGAGCAGCACCATGAAGCTCTCGCCGCGCCGGTATTCGGCCACGCCGAAGCTCGCGGTCAGATGACCGTCCGGCCGCTCGATCGCGGCAATCGCGACGCGCAGCCGCTCGGCAAGCTGCAGCGCGCCGCCGAGATCGCCATCAAGCAGCACCGCGAACTCCTCGCCGCCGATACGGCTCACGCTATGCCGCTGCGCGACCTCCTCTCTCAATGCCTGCGCGACCTGGAACAGCACGTGGTCGCCCGCCGCATGGCCGAAGCGGTCGTTCAGCGACTTGAAGCTGTCGATATCGAGAAAGATCGCGCTGATGCGCGCATTCGGCGGCAACTCATCGAGTCGTAGCTCCGCGCGCTTGACGAACGCGCGGCGATTCTGCAGGCCGGTCAGCGGATCGGTCGCGGCGAGCTGCGCGAGCTGGCTTTCGAGCAGAAAGTGATTGCGCCGGAAATGGTAGAAGCCGAAATGAAACACCGCCGAGCTGGGCGCGCCGATCGCGATCACCCACGTCCACGCGGCCGCGTTGACGTCGTGCGTATGCGCGTGGCCGAGCAGCAGCGCGACGGCCGCCGCGTAGAACAGCACGCTGCCGGTCAGGAAATGCGCGGGCGTGAGCCACAGCGGCGCCGCGCAAATCGGTATCACGACGAGGCCGGGCAGCAGCCACAGCAACGGCTGCGCGACGCCGGCCGCATTCAGCACCATGCCGCCGGTCAGTACCTGCATATACACGACGCCGATCGCGCCGAAGCGCCATATCGACGTCGTGCCGGGAATCGCCAGCACCAGCAGCGCGAGCACCAGCGCGCACAGCAGCCGGTAGCCGAGCGGCGCCGCCGGGCCGTCGACCAGCTCGCGCGCCGCCACCATGCACAGGAACGCGGCCACCGTGAAGGCCATCGTCATGATGGAAAGCGGCCGCTGGTGTTCGAGCGAGCGCTGATGAAAGCGCTCGCTCAAGCCGGGCTCAAGCAGGTGCTGCGTCGGGATAGCAGACATAGAGGGCTTATCGGGCTGGGGTTCCGGAGACTTCGCCAATGGTTATCGGCAAACGTCAGACAAACATTTATGGCTAACGTTAAACCAACGTTCAATTTCCTGACGGGAAGCGGACCGGAAGTGCGATGGAATGACGGCGGCGCGTGCTTATCCCACTATCCAGCCGTTCCGCGGCGATTCGGGCGGCGCGCGCATCGGCGCTCAGGCGGCCACCACCCGATTGCGCCCGGCCGCCTTGGCCGCATACAGCGCGCGGTCGGCGCGCGCCATCAGTTGTTCGAGCGATTCGCCGCGCCGCCACTGGTCCACGCCCACGCTGAACGTATAGCGCAGCCCGCGCGGCAGTTCGCCCGGCGTGCTGGTCGCGAGCCGCGTGCGCAGCCGATCGAGCAGCACCACCGCCTCGGCGGCATTGGTCACCGGACACAGCACGCCGAACTCCTCGCCGCCGAGCCGCCCGAACACGTCCGAGGCCCGCACCTCGCGCGCGACGAAGGCCGCGAAGTGCGCGAGCACCTGGTCGCCTGCCGCATGACCGTAGGTGTCGTTGACCGACTTGAACGAATCGATATCGACGATCGCAATCGCCACCGGCAGGCCGCTGCGCAACGATACGTTCAGCAGCGCGGCGCCGCTTTCGAGGAACGCGCGCCGTGACAACGCGCCGGTCATATCGTCGACGTTGGCGAGACGCTCGAACCGCTCGGCGAGGCGATCGTGCGCCAGCATCACGACGCCGATCGCGAGAAACGGCGGCGCGAGAATGCCGAGCGCAAGGAACGCGACATTGATCGGCGACACCTGCAGCAGGCTGGTCTGCATCAGACTGCCGAAGCTGTACATGATGCCGCGTGTGCTGTGCCCGATGCACAACAGCACCGCCGCGGCGGCGAGGAAGTAATAGTTGTAGCGCGGCCGGTGAGCCGGGCGTCCGCGCAGCATCAGCACGGCGAGCGCCGCGTAGAGGATCGCGTGATACGCGGATACCAGCGTGACCCGCGCGTTGAAGTCCGGCTCGATGAAGGTCCAGTAGCTGATGCCGAGCAGCACGAGAACGAGCCCCGCGTAGCCGGCCCACGGCCGCTCGCGGCGTCCGAGAAAGCGCAGGCAACCTTCGAGCACGAGCAGCAGCGCGAGCGCCAGCAACACATTGGCCGCGACGAAAGACAACCAGCGCGGCGCATGTCCCTGCAATGAGAAAGCGAGCAACGCGACGATCCCCACCGCATTGGCCGTAATCCAGTAGCCGACTCCCGGGATCGCCACGCGCCATAACGACCCGAGCACGGCCATCGCCATCGCGCCCGACAGAACCGTGACCAGCAGAATAGTGATTGGATTGAGCATTGGTATAGGTTGGACGACCGCGCGAGTGTGTGCCCCGCGAAACATTATCCGATGATGACGGAAAAAACTTCCACCCCTGATCGCCTGATGACGCTATTAACGCTTCGCACCATTCGGAAAGCATTCTGTAATAGACGCTTGCGCGCAAACCCAGTCGTGATGGGGTGTTACGACACAAGCGTTGCATTTGAGATGAAACCTAATGCATAAAGCACCGCCGAATTGTCCGTAAATATCGCGATGGCTGCTGAAACCTTTTTGCGTTATGCGGCGCGGAAAAACGTTTCAATCCGATGGAGTCAGCAAAATTTACGTATCCGGCAGCCGTTCAAATCGACGCCCTCAAGCGTATAAGCTGATCAATGGCAGGTGGCTAAAAATCGGTGTCTTAAGTAGACTCCTTCGAATGCGGCCGAAACACTAGACAATTGGGCGGAAGCGACGTAGCACGTCGCCCGTCGTACGCCGAAAAACTTCTCGAACTTGCCTGACCTCTGCTTCACGAATCAGGCGGAGGCCACCCCGGAAACCATGGTCCCAATTCTCGACTATCTGCTGGAACGCCAAATCTCGCCGCAGTGGCGCGGCATGCTGAGCGCACTGGCTAACGAGTTCGAAGCGCAGATCGGACGCGACGAACTGCGTCTGCTGATGCATCGTGTCGGCAGCCGCTTCGCGGCCGCGCATCCGCTGCCGGCTTGCGGCTCGACCGCCGAACTCGCGCAGGCATTGAATCTTTACTGGCGCGGCATGGATTGGGGTTACGTCGAACTGGCCGACGAGGCGGAATCGCTGCGCATCATCCACTACTGCGCGCCGCTGCCGGCGTTCGGAGAATCGGCGCTCGCGTGGACGCCGGCCTTTCTCGAAGGCGTCTATCAGACGTGGCTCAGCGCGTTGGGCGCGCAGGGCTTGTCGGTCGCGCAGACGAGCGGCTTCGGTGCGGACAGTGCGCTCGAATTCCGGCTCGGCCGCCATCCCGCCTGAACGTGCGTCGGCGCGCATGCAAACTCGCATGCGCGACACAGTGGTGAAATAGTGTTTTAGGGAGTGCGCGACACAAACGCAGTGATCGCGCGGCAATCGAAAAGCAGTTCCACAAAAATTGTGGCCGCGAGAGGTCGGGTTCGGGGCAACGCAAGACAGGCACTAGACGACGGCATCATGAGTTCATCGAGCGACATCGAAAAACTGTTCGAACAGTTTGGCGGCGACGCCAATGCGTACCAGGAGATCGGCCGCGAAAACGATGCGCGCACCGCGCGCACCCGTTGGCCGCTGCTCGTGACGCTGGATCTGGCACAGCCGGCGATTCCGGAAATCGGCCAGGTGCGTGAGGCGAAGCCGCAGTCGGCCGTGAGCGCGGCGCCGGTGGCCGCTCCGGATCCCGACAACACGCCGAAGGACGTCGCCGCGGTCACACGCGCGAAAGCGCCGCTGTTCACGCGCTCGCATCGACGCGACATTCCTCCGGCGGTCGTGGCACCCGAGAAGCCCGCGATGCCGAGCGGCGCATCATGGCGCTTCGGTGCGGCCGATCAGGCGGATCAGGATGGCGCGCAGGCAGCGTCGGGCGTGGCACCGACGCTGCCTGCGCAACGCGCGGATGCGGCAGAGGCCATGAGCGGTGCTCAGGCTGCGCCGACGGCCTCTTCCGCTTCCGCCGCGGCTACGGCTCCAGCTTCGACGTCGGCTGGCATTGCAGCTGTTGCACCGGCCGCGGCCTTCACTGCCGCTCCAGCAGCGTCACCGATTCCGCCGGCAATGCCTCCAACGCCGTTTGCTCCGATTCCTCCCGTTGCCGGACCAGCGCAGCAGCAGGTTCCACCAGCCGCCGCGCCCGCATGGTTCGCATCGAGCGCCGCGCCTGCCGCACCTATCCCGCTCGCCAATCCATCGTCGGCATTCCACTTCCGCGCGCCGCCCGCGCAACCGGCCGCATCCGCCGCGCCGGATTGGGCACGCGCAAGCACGCCGATGCGCCTCGCCACGAACAGCATGCCCATCGCACCCGGCGCACCCGCGACCTCGACGCAGTTCGCACCACCGCTACCGGCGGCGCAACCGCAACAACCGCAACAACCACCATCGATCCTCGGCAAGCTGTTTGCGCCGACCTCGTCCGCGTCGCAGCCGTCAGCCGGATCGACGCGTGAATCGGCGCCGCTGCAATCGGTCTTCGACCGTTTGCGCGCCACGCCCGCCCGCGGCGCCGCCGCATCGGCCGGCACCTCCGGCAGCAGCGTGCCGGGCACCTCCAACGGCTGGCTCACCAACGGTCCGCGCCGCTCATGAAAGTTATTGCCGTGGTGTCCGCCAAGGGCGGGGTCGGTAAGACCACCCTCGCCGCCAATCTTGCTTCCGTGCTCGCCAGCAGCGGCCGGCGCGTGATCGCGCTCGACCTCGATCCGCAGAACGCGCTGCGCCTGCACTTCGGCGTGCCGCTCGACAGCATCGACGGGCTGTCGCGCGCGACACTGTCCGGCGACCCATGGCAATCGGTAATGTTCGACGGTATCGACGGCGTGACGGTGCTGCCGTACGGCGCCGTGCTCGAAGACGATCGCCGCCGCTTCGAGGCCTATGTCGACCAGCATCCCCAATGGCTCGCGCACGCGCTGCACAACCTGCGTCTCGATGCCAACGACATCGTGATCGTCGACACGCCGCCGGGTTCGTCGACCTACGTGCGCACCGCGCTCACCGCCGCGAACTTCGTCGTGAACATCGTGCTCGCCGACGCCGCGTCGTACGCGGCGATCCCGCAGATGGAGCGGCTGATCGAAGCCTACGCGGCGCCGCGTCCGGACTTCGGCGGAGTCGGCTACGTGATCAACCAGATCGACCAGTCGCGCCAGTTGACCAAGGACGTGCTGAAGGTGCTGCGCCAGATGCTCGGCGCGAGAGTCTTTCCCGGTGTGATCCATCAGGACGAAGGCGTCGGCGAAGCGCTCGCCTGCGACACCACGCTGATTCACTATGACCCGCTGAGCCAGGCCGCCGCGGACTTCCGCTCGTGCGGCGCATGGCTGATGGCAGCGATCGATGCGATCGCCGCGCCAAGGAGCGTCGCATGAGCACCCAGGCCTCGCCGCACGATCCGGAAGGCGGCGAGCCGTCGCGCCTCTCGCGCTTCATCGACGCGCGTTTCTGGAACAGCCGCATCGTCACCGGCGTCGTCACGCTGCTGGCGGTGTACATGCTGTACTTCGTGTTTACGGTGCCGCTCGGTTTCACCCAGCAGCTGACGTTCGCGACGCTGTGCTTCCTGCTCGCGCTCTGGTTTCGCCGCATGCCGGGCCGTTACGCGACGATGGTGATGATCATGCTGTCGATCGTCGCGTCGGGCCGCTATATGTTCTGGCGGCTCACCGAGACGACCTACTGGGAACATCCGCTCGATGCCGCCTGGGGTCTGCTGCTGGTATCCGCCGAGGTCTATTCGACACTCGTGCTGCTGCTCGGCTACTTCCAGACCGCGTGGCCGCTGAAGCGCAAGCCGCTGCCGCTGCCGGCGAACCGCGACACGTGGCCCACCGTCGACGTCTTCATCCCGACTTACAACGAGCCGCTGACGGTCGTGAAGCCGACCATCTACGCGGCGCTCGCGCTCGACTATCCGGCCGAGAAGCTGTCGATCCACGTACTCGACGACGGCCGCCGCCCGGAGTTCAAGGCGTTCTGCGAAGAAGTCGGCGTCAACTGGACGATCCGCACGCACAACCGCCACGCGAAGGCCGGCAACATCAACGAGGCGCTGAAGATCACCAGCGGCGAGTACATCGCGATCTTCGACTGCGATCACATTCCGACCCGCTCGTTCCTGCAGATCGGCCTCGGCTGGTTCCTGCGCGACAAGCTGCTGTCGATGCTGCAAACGCCCCATCACTTCTTCAACGCCGACCCGTTCGAGCGCAATCTCGGCACCTTCCGCAAGGTGCCGAACGAAGGCGAGCTGTTCTACGGCCTCGTGCAGGACGGCAACGATCTGTGGAACGCCACCTTCTTCTGCGGCTCGTGCGCGCTGCTGCGCCGGAGCATGGTCGAGGAGATCGGCGGCATCGCGGTCGAGACCGTCACCGAAGACGCGCACACCGCGCTGAAGCTGCACCGCCTCGGCTACACCACCGCGTATCTGGCGATTCCGCAGGCCGCCGGGCTCGCGACCGAAAGTCTGTCCGGCCACATCGGCCAGCGCATCCGCTGGGCGCGCGGCATGACGCAGATTTTCCGTATCGACAATCCGCTCACCGGCAAGGGGCTGAAGATCGGTCAGCGGCTGTGCTATCTGAACGCGATGATGCACTTCTTCTACGGGGTGCCGCGTCTGGTATTCCTGACCGCGCCGCTGTCGTATCTGTTCTTCGGCGCGCACGTGATCGAGGCGGCCGCCAGCACGATCGCGATCTACGCGCTGCCGCACATGATGCACGCGAGCGTCACGAACTCGCGGATGCAGCGGCGCTTTCGCCATTCGTTCTGGGCCGAGGTCTACGAATCGGTGCTGGCTTCGTACATCACCGCGCCGACGCTGCTCGCGCTGATCAACCCGAAGCTCGGCAAATTCAACGTGACGGCCAAGGGCGGCCAGATCGAAAAGAACTACTTCGACTGGGCGATCTCGCGGCCCTATCTGTTTCTGCTGCTGCTGAACCTGCTGGGCTTCATCGCGGGCCTCGTGCATATCTATCTGAACTGGCACATTCGCAGCATCGTCGAGACCACGGTGCTGAACCTCGCATGGACCGGCTACAACATGCTGATCCTCGGCGCGAGCGTGGCCGCCGCGAGCGAGCGCCGGCAAATCCGCGCGGTGCACCGCGTCGCGATGAAGATGCCGGTGATGCTGAAGTTCTCGACCGGCCGCACGCTCGCATGCGAGACGATCGATTACTCGGAAGGCGGCGTCGGTGTCGCGCTGCCTGCCCGCATCGAAGTGCCGATGCACGAGCGCGTGTCGGTGTCGCTGTTTCGCGGCGACGAGGAGTACGCGTTTCCCGCCACCGTCAGCTTTAGCGAGCCGGGCCGCGTAGGCCTGCGCTTCGCGTCGATGTCGCGCGAGCAGGAGTACGAGTTCGTCAAGACCACCTTCGCCCGCGCGGACGCGTGGACCGGCTGGGCCGAGGGTCGCGAGCAGGACACGCCGCTGCGCGGCCTGTCGCACGTGCTGAGCGTGGGTGCGCGCGGCATCGCGGGTCTGTTCGAGCATCTTTACGACGACTTGCGCAGTTCCGTCAAAGGCCGTCCGGCGGACGTCAAGAAGCTAAAAACCAAAGACTGATCTAAGGGTTACAGAGGATGGTGAAGGCCAATATCGAACGTCCGGTTCACGGACGCGGCAGGACCGGATCACCTTCGCAATCGCTCGCCCACCGCGGCTCGCGGCGCGTGATGCGCGGCCTCGCGTGCTGGCTCGCGTTGCAGACCGCGCTGGCGGCGCCGCTCGCGTCGTTCATGCCGCTCGCCGAAGCCGCGCCAGCCGCGGCGACAGCGGCAAGCCCAGCGAAAACCGCCGATGGCGCGGCACCGGCGCAGACCACGCAGGTCGCGACCGGCGTCGGCAACGTGCCCGCGCCGAGCCCCGCGGTGCCGTACGATCCGAACGCGATTGCGCAAGGCGCGCTCGCGACGCCGTCGCCCGCCCTCGCCGCGTCGTCGGTCAAGGCGCTCGGCTTGCGCACGCCGACCACCGCCGAGCCGGGCACGCTGGTGCCGGGCGGACGCCGCCAGACGCTGACCTTCGCCGACTACGGCGCGCTCGATCCGCTGCAGCTGCGCGGCGTCGACGGCCAGAACGGCATCGCGTTCTCGGTGCGCGCCGACGAGGTCGTGACCGGCGCGACGCTGCATCTGATCTACAGCTATTCGCCCGCGCTGCTCGCCAACCTGTCGCAACTGAAGCTGCTGGTGAACGGCGAAGTCGCGGCGACGCTGCCGCTGCCGCACGAACAGGCCGGCATGCTGGTCGCGCGCGACATCTCGATCGATCCGCGCTTCATCACGGACTTCAACCATCTGAACGTGCAGTTGATCGGCCACTACACGGTGCGCTGCGAAGACCCGTCGAACTCATCGCTGTGGGCAACGATCAGCAATGCGAGTTCGCTCGACCTGACCTTTGCCTCGCTCGGCGCCAAACCGGATCTGGCCGCGCTGCCGCAACCGTTCTTCGATCGCCGCGACGTGCGCCGTCTCGAACTGCCGTTCGTGTTCGCGCAGAAGCCCGGCAGCGGCACGCTGGAGTCAGCCGGCATCGTCGCGTCGTGGTTCGGCTCGCTGGCCGGCTATCGCGGCGCGCTGTTTCCGGCGCAGCTCGACCATCCGCCGCTGTCGGGCAATGCGGTCGTGTTCGCGACCAGCGACGAGCACCCGTCCGGCGTGACGATTCCTGAGATCACCGGGCCGACCATCGCGGTGGTCGACCGCGAAGCGCCCGCGCGTGGCAAGCTGCTGCTCGTGCTCGGACGCACCGAGGCCGAGCTGAAGACCGCCGCGCGATCGCTCGGCATCGGCCATAGCACACTGTCCGGCACCAGCGCGACGATCACCTCGCTGAACGAGCTGACGCCGCGCGCGCCGTACGACGCACCGAACTGGCTGCCGACCAACCGCGCGGTGCGCTTCGGCGAGCTGGCCGATCCGAAGGATCTGACCGTGTTCGGCTACGACGCCGACGCGGTGCGTATCAACATGCGCGTGCCGCCGGATCTGTTCATGTTCCACACGCGCGGCGCGCCGATCGATCTGCGCTACCGCTACACGGTGCGGCCGATCCGCGATCGCTCGTCGCTAAACGTCAGCGTGAACAGCGGCTTCGTGCAGGCGCTGCCGATTCCGTCGCGCACCGCGTCGGTGTTCGATCTGAGCCGCTACTTCAATCTCGTGATGCCCGACGGCACCGCCGACGCGCGCCGCAACATCCGCATTCCGCCGCTGTTGCTGACGCCGCGCACGCAGTTGCGCCTGCACTTCTATTACGACATCCCGAACACCGGCGAATGCACGAGCCGGCTGCTGCAGAACGTGGTCGGCGCGATCGATCCGAACTCGACGATCGATCTGTCGTCGTTCCCGCATTACATGGCGCTGCCCGATCTGGCCGCATTCGCGAACAGCGGCTTCCCGTTCACGCGGATGGCCGATCTGTCCGAGACCGCGGTGGTGCTGCCGAACGACGCCGATTCGAGCGACTACAGCCTGTATCTGCTGACGATGGGCCGAATGGGCGAATCGACCGGCTATCCGGTCACGGGCGTGACAGTCGTCGATGCCGCCGACGTCGACAAATACGCGGACAAGGACCTGCTGATCTTCGGCGCGCCCGGCAAGCAGCCGCTGTTGGAGCGCTTTGCAAAGTCGATGCCGTTCTCGAGCGACGGCGCCGCGCACACGTTCCAGCTATCCGACATCGTGTTCAAGCTGCAGGACTGGTGGCATGGCGAACGCGGTGTTGAGCGCGCACCCGCGCGCGCCGATCTGACGATGGTCAGCTCGAACGGCGCCGCGCTGCTGACCGGTTTCGAATCGCCGCTACAAAAAGGCCGCAGCGCGGTCGCGCTGGTCAGCGCGGCCGGCCAGTCGGACGCCGATCTGTCCGCTGCCCTGCTCGATGCCGACGTGCTGCCGAAAATTCAAGGCGCGATGGCCGTGATCCACGGCCGCGACGTGACCATCACGTCGAACGGCAGCGCGTACTACGTCGGCCATCTGTCGCCGCAGGAATACCTGCGCTGGGCGTTGTCGTCACATCCGCTGCTGTTGCTGTTCGGCGGCGTGCTCGCCGCGCTGATCATCGCGGGCCTGTTTTACCGGACGCTGCGGGCGGTCGCCGCGCGTCGCCTGAAGGATTGATATGCCTCGTATGCGGTTTTGGATCGACCGGAACACCTGTATTGCACTGGCGCTCGGCGTCGCCGCATCGGCCGGTGCCGTGACCGGTGCGCACGCAGCGCAGACGAGCGCCGCGGCCGGCGCGTGCGGCGACTGGAGCGCTTATCGCAGCTTCATCGAGCGCTTCATGCAGGCCGACGGCCGCGTGATCGACTACTCGACGGCGGTCCAGCAGACCACCTCGGAAGGCCAGTCGTACGCGCTCTTTTTCGCGCTGGTCGCCAACGACCGCGCGACCTTCGACAAGCTGCTCGCGTGGACCCGCGCGAATCTCGCGGGCAACCAGTTCGATCCGCAGAACGCGCGGCTGCCGGCATGGCAATGGGGCAAGAAACCGGATGGCTCGTTCGGCGTACTCGATCCGAATTCCGCGTCGGACTCCGACCTGTGGATCGCCTACGATCTGCTGCAAGCCGGCCGGCTGTGGAGCAATCCCGGCTATACGCAGCTCGGCCAGGCGCTCGCCGCGCGTATCGCGCACGAGGAAGTCGCGAGCCTGCCCGGTCTCGGGCCGATGCTGCTGCCCGGCCCGCAGGGCTTTAGCACCGGCAACCTGACGCGTCTGAATCCGAGCTATCTGCCGCTGCCGGTGCTGCGCGGGCTCGCGCACGATGCGCCGGACGGCCCGTGGACCAAGCTCGCCGACAACGCGCACCGGTTCGTGCGCACGGTATCGCCGCAAGGCTTCGCGCCTGACTGGGCGGCGTGGCAGAACGGTCAGTTCGTCGTCGATCCGAAAAACGGCGACGTCGGCAGCTACGATGCGATCCGCGTGTATCTGTGGGCCGGCCTTACCTCGCCCGCCGATCCGCTCGCCAAGTCGTGGCTCGCCGCGCTCGGCGGCATGCGCGCGAAAGTCGCGCAAAACGGCTTCCCGCCCGAGAAGGTATCGTCGACTACCGGCACCGCGACTGGCGAAGGCCCGCTCAGCTATTGGGGCGCGCTCGCGCCGTACTTCAAGGCGCTCGGCGACGAGCACGGGCTCGGCCTCGCGCGCACCCGGCTCGCCGCGCTCGATGCGAACGTGCCGGGTCGCGAACCGGTTTACTACGATCGTGTGCTGGGTCTGTTCGGCACGGGGTTCATCGACGGCCGTTATCGCTTCGATGAAGCCGGCCGTCTCGTGCCCGCCTGGAGGAATGCATGCGATTGAACGCTGTCGCCATGTCGTTGCGCATCGCGTTGTCGGCCGGGGCGATCTGCTACGTAGCCGCGGCCTCGCCGGACGTGCTTGCGCAGGCGCAGACGCCGAAGGATCCGCTGACGGTGCTGATCGATCAAGGCAAGTACTGGCAGTCGCATCAGCGCGGCGACCTCGCCGAGCAGGCGTGGCAGAAGGTTCTGACCATCGATCCGAAGCAGCCCGATGCGCTGTTCGGCATGGGCATGGTGCTGGCCGACCGCAAGGACGGCGCGGGCGCGCAGCAGTATCTGGCGCGCCTGAAGGCGGCTGCGCCGAACTATCCGCGTCTCGACGAACTGGGCCGCCGTCTCGGCGAAACCAGCGTGCGCGACCAGACCATCAACGACGCGCGGCGGCTCGCGCAAAGCGGCCAGAGCGCGAGCGCGGTGCAGCAGTATCAGCGCGCGCTGTCCGGCAAGCCGGCCACGCCCGAGTTGCAGCTCGAGTATTACCAGGCGCTGTCGGCGACACCGCAAGGCTGGGACGAAGCGCGCCGCGGTCTCGAACAGCTCGCGCGCGATAACCCCGACGACCCGCGCTACGCGCTCGCGTATGCGCAGCATCTGACCTACCGCGACGTGACACGGCGCGACGGCATCGCGCGTTTGCAGAAGCTGGCCGGCGACACGTCGGTCGGCGCGGCGGCGAAAAAGAGCTGGCGCCAGGCGCTGCTGTGGCTCGACGCGCGTCCCTCCGACGCGGCGATTTACGAGGCGTATCTGCAAAGCGCCGGCGACGACGCCGCCGTCAAGGCGCGCTATGAATCGATGGTCAAGCAGGACAGCGCGGCGCGCGCCCGCGCGCAGGACAACGCCGCTGCCGATGCGCGCGGCCGCGTGATCGCCGACGGCTTCGCTGCGCTCGACCGCGACGACGTGACGACCGCGCGCGCGAAGTTTTCTTCGGTGCTCGCGAGCAACCCGAACGATATCGACGCGCTCGGCGGCATGGGCATCGCCGCGTTGAAGCAGGAGCACTTTGCCGAAGCGCGCAACTATCTGGAGCGCGCGTCGCGCGGCGGCAATCCGGCGCGCTGGAAAAGCGCGCTCGACAGCGCGACCTACTGGACCTACACGAGCGATGCGATCGGCGCGCGCAGCAACGGCGAGTTCGCGAAAGCGAAGTCGTTGTTCGAACGCGCGATCGCGCTGAATCCGTCGGACGTGACCGCGCAGGTGCTGCTCGGCGAAATGCTGCTGCAGAACCACGACCCGGCCGGCGCCGAACAGGCATACCGGATGGCGCTGCGCCGCCAGGCCGACAACCCTGACGCGATCCGCGGTCTGGTCGGCGCGCTCGCCGCGCAGGGCCGCGGCGACGAAGCGCTGCAATTCGCGAATCAACTGAACGCGGAGCAGCAGGCGAAGGTCGGCGGCATCGACCGTCTGCGCGGCGATGCGCAAGCGGCGCAGGCGCGCGCGGCCGAAGCGCGCGGCGATCTCGGCACCGCGCGCAGCCTGTTCGAGGATGCGCTGCTGAACAAACCCGACGACCCGTGGCTGCGGCTCGACCTCGCGCGCATCTACGTGCGCGAAGGCGCGGTCGCGAACGCGCGCAGCATGATGGACGGTCTGCTCGCGACGCATCCGGACATGACCGACGCGCTGTACGCGAGCGCGTTGTTGTCGGCGGAAACGCAGGACTGGTCGACCGGTCTTGCGCAGCTCGACCGCATTCCGGTCGCGCAGCGCACCGATGCGATGGCGACGCTGCAGCATCGGCTGTGGGTGCATCAGCAGGCCGACCTCGCGACGCGGATGGCGAGAAGCGGCCAGAACCAGCAGGCGCTCGCCACGTTGCGCGCGGCCGAGCCGGTCGCCGGCAACAGCCCCGAACTGATCGGCGTGATCGCCGCCGCGTACCAGCAGGCCGGCGACCCGGCGCGCGCGCTGAGCCTCGTGCGCAGTGCGATGAGCGCGGCGCCCGGCAATACCGATCTGCTTTTGCAGTACGCGGGCATTCTGTCGGCGACCAACCAGCAGGCCGAACTCGGCAGCGTGATGCGCCAGTTGCAGAGCATGCAGCTCACACCTCAGCAGCGCATCGACTTCAACAGCCTGAATATCGGCATCGTCGTCCGCCAGGCCGATCTGGTACGCCAGCGCGGCGATCTCGCGAGCGCGTACGACGTGATCGCGCCGTGGCTCGCCGCGATGCCCGACAACCCCGACCTGCAGGCGGCGCTCGGTCGCCTGTACTCGAGCGCGGGCGACGACCGCAACGCGCTGACGAGCTACCGCGTCGCACTGCAGCGCCGCCCGGACGACCTGAGCCTGCTGCAGGCGGCGATCTCGGCCGCGTCCGGCGCGAAAGATTTCAAATACGCCGAATCGCTCGCGCAGCAGCTATTGAAACTGGCCCCCGACGATCCGGGCGTGCTCGCGACCGTGGGCCGCATGTATCGCGCCGAGGGCAAGCTGTCGCTTGCGTCGACCTATCTGCAACGCTCGCTGGTCGCGGCCAATACGCCGCTCCAGCCGAACGCGCCGCGCAGCGGCGCGCCCAGCAACGTGCCGCGCGGCTGGGAAACCGCGATGAGCCAGATCGGCGCGACGCCGCTGCCGGGCACCAATCCGTTCGAAGGCAAAACGGCGATCGCGACCGCGCTCAGCGCCGATCAAGCCGAGCAATCCGCGCATTCCACGCTGCCGTTTCTGCCGACGTTCCCGCATACGCAGTCCTCTTCGCCGACGCAGACCGTGCCGAACTATCCGCCGCCTACTCCGCCCGCGCCGTATGTCGCGCCTTACACCGCGCCCAACCCGGCACCCTATAACGCACCGGCCGCGCAGCCTTATATGCCGCCGGCGCCGAACGCACCGATAGCGACGCCGTATGGCGCGCCCCGCTCCGACGCCGGCTATGGCGGCTCCGGCGGCTATGGCCAGGAAGCGTACGGTTCGAGCCAGTCCGGTGCGCCGTTGCAGGCTTATCCGGGCCAGGGACAACCGCTGCCTCCGCAGCAGTACAACGCAGGCGCCGGCTATGCGCAGCAGCAGGCACCGTACGCGCCGCAACAGCCGCCCTATGGCGCGCCTGATGGCTACGCGTCGACGCCATGGCCGATGTCGCCGGCCGCGCGCGAAGCGCAGGCCAATGGCGGGATGCAGCCGCTGCCGTATGGATCGCCGCGCTCGACGACGAGGCACACGAGCACGGCCACGAAGAAGAGCACGTCGAAGACGAGCCGTGGCGCGCCGGTCTATGCGCAGCAGCAGGCTCCCTATCCGCAGCAGCCGTATCAGCAACCGTATCCGCAGCAGCAGGGCTACGCGCAACCGTATCAGCCGTATCCGCAACAGCAGCCGTACCAGCCTCAGCCTTATCAGCCGTACCCGAACCAGGGCTACTACGCGCAGCAGCAGCCGTATATTCCGCAGCCGCCGGCCGGTTACGCGCAGCCGTACTATCCGCCGGGCACGCAACCCGGCGCACAGCCCGGCAATACCGGCAACAACGCGCAGACCAACGTCGCGAATGCGCAGACGCTCGGCGTCGCCGAAGAACTCGCGCAGGTCAACCGCGAGCAGTCGAGCACCGTGACGGGCGGGCTCGTGTTCCGCAATCGCGTCGGCGAAGACGGACTGTCGTCCGTCACCGATATCGAGGCACCGATCCAGGGGCGCATCAAGGCGGGCAACGGCCACGTCGTCGTCACGGCGACGCCGGTCACGCTCGATGCCGGCACCGCGGCGAGCAACACGTCCACGCTCGCGCGCTTCGGCTCGGGTCTGTCGACACCGTCGTCGGCCACCGCGGCGGTCGCGGGCAACAACAACTACGGCAGCCAGACCGCGACCGGCGTGGGGCTGTCGGTCGGTTACGAGAACCGCGCGGTCAGCGGCGATGTCGGCGTGACGCCGCTCGGCTTCCGCGAGACGAACATCGTCGGCGGCGCGCAGTACAACGGCGGCATCACCGACAAGGTGACGTACTCGCTCGCGGTCGCGCGGCGCGCGGTGACCGACAGCCTGCTGTCGTACGCGGGCGCGCGCGATGCCGGCGCCGGGCTCGAATGGGGCGGCGTCACGTCGAATGGCGCGCGCGCGGCACTGTCGTGGGACGACGGCACCAGCGGCCTGTACGTGAACGCGTCGTATCAGCACTACATGGGCGACAACGTGCCGAGCAACAACGCGGTCAAGGGCGGCGGCGGCGTCTATACGCGTCTGCTGAAGGACGCCGACCAGACGCTGACGCTCGGCGTGAACACCACGATCATGGGCTACAACCGCAACCTGTCGTACTTCACGTACGGTCAGGGCGGTTACTTCAGCCCGCAACAGTACGTGATCCTGAACCTGCCGATCGAATGGTCCGGCCGCAACGGGCTGTTTACATACGACGTGAAGGGCTCGATCGGCGTGCAGCACTATCGCGAAGATCCGTCGAACTACTTCCCGCTGAACGACAATTCGAACCGGCAGGCGACCGCGGCGGGTATCGCGAACTCGCTGACCGGCGTCGACAGCAACGCGGTTTATCCCGGCCAGAGCAAGACCGGGGTGTCGTATTCGCTTAGCGCGGTCGGTGAATATCAGTTGGCGCCGCAACTTGCGTTCGGTGCGACCGCTTCGCTTGGCAACGCTTACGCATATCGCGAGTGGGTCGCGGCCGTGTATGTACGCTACAGCTTCAGCAAGCAGACCGGCTTGCAGCCGTTCCCGCCGGTGCCGTTGCAATCGCAGTATCTGTCGCTGTCGAACTGAATGTGGGTTGCGGGTAGCGCCGCGCGTTTCGTGTGATGTTTTTCATGCGCAGCGCGCGGCCCGCGTTCGATCGATGCGCGCGGTGTGGTGCTCGCGAGGCTGTGCCGTGCGTTGCTTGCCGCGTGCCGGGGCAATACCCCGAAGCAACGCCGATAGCGCGCTTCTTGCCGCTCCCGAAGCGACCCAACACGGCGATCCAGTAAAAGTTGCGCGCGCAGCCTCCGCTTGCGCGGATCAGCCCTCTTCCATCAGCGTCGACCGATTCGGCAAAACCCGAATCGCGCCCGCGCGCGCCGCAATCGCACGATGTTGTGACCTACAATAATCGCAGCCCAGCAGGTTGCTTGCCGCCGTCTCGCGCCTCGCGGCGCAAACCTATCCCGCCTCGCCGTCCCTGCCCGATCCAGGCGCCTCGCGCCGAACCCGTGAAGCGTCGACAACGAGGACACTTCCATCGATGTGATCTCACATGGAGCGCAGCATGCCCTTTCCGGCACAAGACTACGGCTGCGCCGGCTGGCGCAACGAGATGGCGCAACGCATCAGCGAATTCGACTGGTGCGCCACCGGGCTCGGCGCAATCGAAAACTGGCAACGCAGCCTGACCTCGACAGTCCAGTTGATGCTCGCATCGCCCGTGCCGCTCGTGCTGCTGTGGGACGAGCCCGGCTACATGATCTACAACGACGCCTACGCGGTCTTCGCGGGCGGACGTCATCCGTATCTGCTCGGCCGTCCCGTCGAGGACGGCTGGCCCGAAGTCGCCGATTTCAATCGCCACGTGATGAACACCTGCCTCGCGGGCGGCACGCTGTCGTATCGCGACAAGGAACTGATGCTGCTGCGCGACGGCAAGCCCGAAGACGTATGGATGGACCTCTACTACAGCCCGGTCGCCGGCGACAGCGGCGCGCCGGCCGGCGTGCTCGCGATGGTCGTCGAAACCACCGGGCGCGTGCTGACCGAGCGCCTGCGTCAACGCGCCGAAGCCGAACTGCACGAGACCAACGAACGCCTGCAACTCGCGCTGAACACCGGCGCGGTGCTCGGCACCTGGGTGCTCGACGTGCGCACCGGCAAGGTCAGCGGCGACGAACGTTTCGCGCGCACCTTTTCGTTTCCGCTGGACGAAGCATCGAAAGGCGTACCGCGCGATGCCGCGACGCAGATGATCCACCCGGACGACCAGGCGCTCAACGACCAGCGCACCAACGAGGCGATTCGCAGCGGTGAGCCGTTTCGCGTCGAATACCGGATCCGCCGGCCCGACGGCGACTATCTGTGGGTGCAGGCGAACGGCCGCTGCGAGTTCGACGAAGATGGCGAGCCGACACGTTTTCCCGGCGTGCTGATCGATATTCATGAACGCAAGATCGCCGAACAGTCGCTGGTTCAGCTAACCGAAACGCTCGAACAACGCATCGCCGATTCGATCGCCGCGCGTGCGCTTGCCGAAGAACAGTTGCGCCAGGCGCAGAAGATGGAAGCGATCGGCAGCCTCACCGGCGGCGTCGCGCACGACTTCAACAACGTGCTGCAGGTGATCAACGGCAATCTGCAGATGCTCGCCGCCGATACCGACCACGATCCGGTCACGCGGCGGCGTCTGTCGGCCGCGACCGATGCGGTCAGGCGCGGCGCGAAGCTCGCCGCGCATCTGCTCGCGTTTGCGCGGCGTCAGCCGCTGTCGCCGATCGTGCTGAATCCGCGCCGCCTGCTCACCGGTATGAGCGAGATGCTGCACCGTGCGCTCGGCGAAACGGTGCGCATCGAAACGGTCGTCAGCGACGATCTGTGGAACGTGCAGGTGGACCGCAACCAGCTTGAAAATGCGCTGCTCAATCTCGCGATCAACGGACGCGACGCGATGCGCGCCGACGGCGTGCTGACCGTGCGCGCGACCAACCGCGTGCTCGATGCCGCGTTCTGCCGTGACAAGCCGGAGCTGTCGCCCGGCGAATACGTGCAGTTCTCGGTCGCCGACACCGGCTCGGGCATGCCACCGGACGTGCTGCAGCGCGTATTCGAACCGTTCTTCACGACCAAGCCCGATGGTCACGGCACGGGGCTTGGCCTGTCGATGGTGTTCGGCTTCGCGCGGCAAAGCGGCGGACATGTCGCGATCGAAAGCGAGGTCGGACACGGCACGACCGTGTTGCTGTTCTTTCCGCGCTGCTGCGAGCCGGAAACGCCGGAGACCGTCGACGGTACTGCGGCGTCGATCGGCGGTGGCGGCGAAACGATTCTGGTGGTCGAGGACGACGCCGACGTGCGGCTGACCGCGGTCGAAATGCTCGCGCAACTCGGCTACAAGGTGTTGATCGCATCGAACGGCGACGCGGCGCTCGAATTCATCGACAGCGACGTGCCGATCGATCTGCTGTTCACCGACGTGGTGATGCCCGGCAAGCTGAAGAGCGTCGACCTCGCGCAACGCGCGGCCGCGCGCACGCCGCCGGTGCCGGCCCTGTTCACATCGGGCTATACGCGCGATGAAATCATGCACCACGGCAAGCTCGACGCGGGCATCACGCTGCTGTCGAAACCGTATCGGCGCGACGATCTCGCGAACATGGTGCGCGGCGTGCTGCGCGCGAACGCGCGCCGTGCGGCCGAGGTGGCGGACGTCTGCGATGGGCACATCGCCGCATGTGTGCCGCCGGCCGCGTACGGCGGCGATAGCGCGTCAGACCGCAAGCTCACCAGCGCCGCCGACAGCACGCGCGTGCTGAACGAAGCCGCGCGCGTGTTGTTCGTCGAAGACGATACCGAATCGCGCGAGGCGCTCGCCGAACTGCTCGGCGCGTTGGGCCTCGACTGCACCGCGGTTGCAAGTGCCGAAGCAGCGCTGCCGCTCGCGGCCGCGCAACACTACGACGTGCTGCTCACCGACCTCACGCTGCCGGGTATGTCCGGCGACGCGCTCGCGCGCGAGGTGCGGCGCGTGCAGCCGGACATACGCGTGCTGCTGGTGTCGGGTTACGGACGCAGCGCGCAGATCGGCGAAGCGATTCCGGGCGCGCGGCTGCTCGGCAAGCCGCTCGATATCGAGCAATTGCGGCGGGAGCTTGCGCAATGGCTCGATCGGACTGAAGCGGCGTCGTAAGGAGCGCGGCCCTGCCGCGCAATCGCTATCAAATCGACTTGAACAACGGACTTTTCGCCAGCGCGTCGGCCCCATCCGCATTGCTGAGAAACTTCTCCGTATAGATGTCGCGCTCGAACAGTTGCCCTTGCATCAATGCGCGGATCGCCGCTTCGATCATCACCGGCGGCCCGCACAGATACGCCTTGTGGCCGCGAAAATCGTTCGCGAAGTGTGCTTTCGCCGCTTCATGGACGAAGCCGCGAAAGCCTTCCCATGCACTCCCGTCCGCTTCGTTCGACAACGCGGGCACGTAGGTGAAATTCGCGTGCCGCCGCGCGAGTTCGGCAAACTCATCGTGATAGTAGAGTTCCGCGCGATCGCGCGCGCCGTACACCAGCGTGATCGGCCGCGCGTCGCCCTGTTCGAGCAGATCGAGCAGCATCGAACGCGGGCTCGACAAACCCGAGCCGCCGGCAATCAGAATCACCGGCTGCGGATCCGACGCGCGTACGAAGAAACGGCCGAACGGCCCGCTGAAACGCAGCTCGTCGCCGGGTTTTAGCGCTTCATGCAGATAGCCGGTGCCCTTACCGCCCGGCACACGCCGCACATTCAGTTCGATCAGCGTCGACGAACCCGGCGTGCCGGCGAGCGAAAACGCACGCGGCATGTCTTCGCCGGGAATCTGGACGTTCACGTACTGCCCCGCCTGAAACTCGATGCCGTCGCCATCCAGTTCAACGAAGATGCCCTTGATCGTCGGCGTCAGGTTGACGCTCTCCTTCACGCGGCCCGTGAAATCCTGAACCGGAAAATGACGCGCGTCCGGGTCTTCGTCGATATCGGCTTCGATCGTCAGGTCCGATTGCACGGTCGCGCAGCACGCGAGGCATTTGCGTTCGTCCCGTTCGAAATCCATCAATGCGAACGGCGATGCATTGCCGTGCTCGATCTCGCCATCGATGACCTGAACCTTGCACGTCGCGCACAGCCCGTGGCAGCACGCGTGCGGCAGCCACACCCCGGCGCGCAGGCACGCATCGAGAATGGTCTGATCTTCGCCGATCTCGATGGTGTGACCGATCGGCTCGATGGTTAGCTGATAGCTCATGTCAGCGTCTCCTTTCTGGTGAATGCATGTGCGCGCGGTCTAACTGCAGGACCCGTGAATACCGGTCAGGCCCGGGGTGCGGAAGCGGATCAGCCCCTTGTGGCGCAGTCCGTTTTCTTCGAGCGTGCGATCGAGCACGGGCGTGAAGCGCTCGTTCGAACGGAACCATTCGATCTCGTCGAACTTGACGCTCGCCCAGTCGGGATGCGCGGAGTAAATGCCCGGAAGCACATCGTTGACGAGTGCGGCGAATGTCATCGACGGTGGGACCGGGATGCAATGCGGCGCGCAGAACATCAAATGATCTTCCCAGCCGATAAACAGCAGACGGTTGCCGTGAAAGTTTTCTTCGCGGTCTTTGATTTCGCCCTTGTAGCCTTCTTTAAGCGCGATAACTGACATGATTTCTCTCCTTCTGATTCGGTCGGCGTGCGCGGGTGTTATGCGGGCTGCGCGGCAGCCGTGCTTTGCGGCGTACTGTCCGTCGTACTTTCCGTGGTATTCGCGCCGCCATGACTCGGCTTGCCGGTCCAGCGCAACCAGTTCTTTCTGTCGGGCGAATCCTCGAATTCATGGCCGTCTTCTCCGACATTGATGTGGTAATAGCGCAGTACTTCGGCGAGCGGATTGAAATCCGCGGCAGTGGGATCCGCGTCTTGCTCGAAGCAGTTGCCCTGATAGATCTGATGCACCGGCAACCATGCCTGCACGTATTTTTCCGGCTCGTTATCGAAGATGTCCTTGCAGCCGTCCGAGCAGAAATGGAACTTGTTGCCGAGATAATCGCTTTCGCGGTAACAGGTTTTGGTCGGATCGTCGGGTTCGGTAAAGGCCATCGGAATCTGGCAGATCTGGCACAGCATCGGCAGCGTGTTGTTGTAGAAGCGCTTGCCCTGCTTCTGCTGCTCGCGCCAGTACTCGAAACGCGGCCGGTACAGCCGGTCGAATGTTGCCGGGTACTTTTCGGAGAGCCACGCCATTTCGTCGTCGGACGGAATCCACGTGTGCATCGCGGCTGCATGCGTGTAGTTGTAGAAGATGCCCCACGCTTCGTGCGAAATGCGGTCCTTTTCCTTCGACGCCACCTCGTAGTACTTCGGCATGCGAATGCCGTAGCGTTCGAGATCATGGAACAGCGCGCCGCCATTCTTCTCGAAGTAAGTTTCCCATGCTTCCTGCCACGACATGATCCGCTTCGGCAGCATGTAGTCCATCATCATTGCGACGAGCGTCAGCAACCGGTAGCCGCGCCAGAACCATTTGTCGACCCACTTCTGGATGATCGGCACATTGCCCGGGTCCTGTTCGAGCAGGAACTTCACGACTTCGAGGCCGAGCGTCATATGGCGCGATTCGTCGGATTGCGCGGAAAAGCCGAACGTGACCGTCGCCATATCGCCATTGAACGCGGCGCCCGACATGAACGGCATGAACAGCAGATTGGTCAGTACATATTCGAACGAGAACGAGATCGCAGTGACGAACTCGAACGGCCCGGCGCTCATCGCGTCCTCGAAATATGACTTCGGCACCGATAGGTACCAGACCCGGTCGTGCATATGCTTGAAGTCGTGAAAGCCGTTGAAGAACTTGTTGTAGTGGCTGATCGTATGCACCTGCGTCTGCGCATGACGCAGCTCATCGATTGCCTGCATCTGACACGCGATGCGCGCGCCGGCGCCGCGGAAATTGCGGCCGGCGAGTGCGAAGCCGCGATGCGCCGCGTATTCGAGCGGGCTCACGCCGGTCAGAAACAGTTTCAGCGCGTTGATATAACGCGGATCGGTCACGTTGAACTGACCGTTGTTCTGCTGGAACGCGTCGATAATCGCGTACAGCTTGCGCTCCTTTTCGCCCTGGTATTTCCAGTAGGCGTCCATCGTCAGACGGAACGGATCCTCCCACTTGTCCCAGTCGTGGACCTTGATGCCTTCGAAGCGGTCGTACGGAAAGACTTCGTCCATCGGCTGGTAAGTGGTTTCCCAACCGAGGCCGCGCGTCAGCATCGCGTAGTTTTCCTTGATGCTCAGCTTTTTCGGCGTCGTGTTCGTGGTGGTGCTCATCATGCGTCTCCAGTGGTGCCGATCAGGCTTTCCATTCAAGGATGAATTCGTCGTCGGTCTCGTCGATATTGCCGCCGAGCGAGATCAGATTGAGTTGCAGTTCACGCAGATCGAAGTCGCGGCCGATGCGCTCTTCGATCGACTCGCGCCGGATCACGAGGCGGCCGACAGCGTCGATCTTGACCATTGCCGGAAACGCGTTGACGACCGCATGCGGGTTGTCCGCCTCGATCGCTTCGATGATCGGGCGCGATTCGTCGTTGGCCTGAAAGGCGATGAATACGGAATCAGCCATGATTGGCCTCCTGTGCAGCGGCAAACGACACGCCCTGCTTGCGCACGCGTGCATCGAAGGTATCGGCAATAGCGCTCAGCGCGGCATCGGCTTCTTGCGCGCCGAGCGCTTCGATTGCAAGCGGGCGCAACGCATCGAGCACGCGCGGCTGCCACTTCGCGATCCACTGGCCGAGCAGCGCCGCGTTCTCCGCCGATTCCGCGGCAGCGGTCTTCAGCGTCGCGTCCACCCAGCGGCTCGTTTCGTCGAACCAGCTGCTGGCGAACTCGTTCAACATGCCGAGCGCGGCGCCGTACTCGTTCGACAGACGCTGATCGATATGGCTATACACGAGCGGGTACAGCAGCCCGTCAATTACGACGTTCTGCGCGACATACGTTTCGAACCAGTCCTTCACGACCATCGTGTCCTCGGCCGCGCGACGCAGGCCCTGCCACATCGGATCGTTGAGCCAGCGGTCCTTGCCGTCGAGCAGCGACGTGCCCGAATTGCCGTCGAGCAACAGGCCGATCCGCGACAGGTACTGCGCGATACCGAGCCGGTCCATCGAATGGAACATCGTCGCCTGCGTGATCGCGGTGCCCCAGCCATAACCGGTCACGAAGCAGTTGTTGGTATTCGCGGCCCATTCGACGTGGCGCAACGGCACCAGCAGCGCGGCGATGCGGGCTCTCGCTTCGTCGGGCAGATTCGCGAGCAGACGCCGCCGCGTGACGAACTCGATGTTCTTCTCCATCGCGTCCTGCTGCCGTGCACGCGCAATCGTGTAAGCGCCGTAGTAGTACTGGCGCGGATCCTTGAACGCGTACCAGTCGTTCATGCGAATCGCCGTGCGGCCCTTGTCGTACAGCGCGAATTCCGGCTGCCACAGCGGCCGGTAATGAAAGTTGACTTCGGGCTGCAGTTCCAGCGTCGCTTCCTGATAGCGCGACGCGGGTTTGTCCGCGCCGAGCCTTCTCGCGACATGCGAAAAGGTCTGGCGGATCTGCTGGACCGAAGAGGTCTTGATGTCGATTTGCATGGGGTATCTCCTTCGTTTCTTATGCGAGGCATTCGCTGGTCATGCGTGGGTCATTCCTTGAGGCCCGGCTGGCCGTAGCGCCACTTCAACTGTTCGAGGTCCAGCGCTTCGGCTTCGTCGTCGCTCAGATGAAACACGTGATGGGTCGCGCAAAAGGACTCGTAGTCCCGCGCGCTCATCACGAGTTCGACGCTCAGGCCCGGATCGCCGATCGAAAAATCGAACTCGACGAAGCCGTCGTCGCGCCGCTCCCTGACGCGCACATAGCGCCGCGTCACGTCGAAAACGCGGGGGATCGGTTCGGCGTGGGGTGAATGCGAGGGCATCGTCGTCTCCTTGGGGATTTCGTGCCGTTTGTTCGATGTGCGCCGAAAAACCAGCGCACGTTGTCGTTCTGTTGATTCACTGCATGCTTTCGTCGAAATACGCTGCAGCGCCCCTATTAATGCAACCGCTATGCCAACGAAGCGCGAAAGGCCTCGCGGCGCGCGGCGAAAAGCGCACAATTCCTTGTGAATCAATGGGCAAGCACGGCGAAAAAATCGCCTGGCCGAATGTAGTGCCTCGCGCGCGCCACGCGGCATTCGACCAAATGATCGAAACCGGCCCTTTGCGCGCGTTAGGCAGCCGATCAAATCGATATCAGGGAACACCCGAGGTCGGCCACGCGCGATTCGGCATGCAGCCGCGCGCGCGACATTGCATACTGACGGCCCGGCACACGCCGGCTAAAACTCAGACAAGTAGCTGGAGACGACTTCCGATGGCCACCCGAACCAAGCCCGCCGAGCCGCCGCGTATGTCGATGGTCTCGCCGAAGGGCGCCTGCGTGGACAGCCTGCGCTATCCGGACATCGCGGATCTGATGTCGCGGCTGCACTTCTCGCCCGGCGACGGCCGCATCTGGCTCGGCGATCAGCGCATGCTGCTCGTGCACACCGGCTCGGTCGGCGTGATGCGGCGCGAGCTGATCGACAGTCTCGGCATCGACGCGGCGCGCGGCCTGCTCACGCGCATGGGCTACAACTCCGGCGCGCGCGATGCCGAACTCGCGCGCAAGGCCCGCCCCGATAGTTCGATCACCGAGATGTTCGCGGTCGGCCCGCAACTGCATATGCTCGAAGGCATGACCGTGGTCGAACCGGTGCGGCTCGAACTCGATGTCGAGAAAGGCCACTTCTACGGCGAATTCATCTGGAAGAACTGCGCGGAAGACGAAGAGCACATCCGCATCTACGGGATCGGCGCGGAGCCGGTGTGCTGGACGCAGATCGGTTACGCGTCCGGCTATACGAGCGTATTCATGGGACGCCCGATCGTGTACCGCGAGGTCGAATGCCGCGCGCTCGGGCAACCGCAATGCCGGATCGTCGGCAAGCCGGTCGAAGCATGGGGCGACGAAGCCGCCGACGATCTGCGCTTCATGCAGGCGCAGTCGTTTACGCAGGGCTTATCGGTTACTGCAGTGAAGCGCGACCTGCAACGCGATGCGCTTCATGATCGACACGCCGACGCGAAGCACGACGTCAAACAGCAGGCGAACGCCCGCGTATTCGGCGACACACGCCCCGCTACCCCGACCGCATTCGGCGACGACAACATGGTCGGCGCGTCGCCTGGCTTCAACGCGGTCTGCCATATGATCCGGCGCGTCGCGAACACACGCGCGACCGTGCTGTTTCTCGGCGAAAGCGGTGTCGGCAAGGAAGTGTGCGCGCGCACGCTGCATCGGATCAGCGGCTGCGCGAGCGGGCCGTTCGTCGCGGTCAACTGCGCGGCGATTCCGGAAGCGCTGGTCGAATCGGAACTGTTCGGCGTCGAACGCGGCGGCTTTACCGATGCGACGCAAAGCCGTCCGGGGCGCTTCGAGCGCGCCGACGGCGGCACGCTGTTTCTCGATGAGATCGGCATTCTGAGTCTCACCGCGCAGGGCAAGCTGCTGCGCGCGCTGCAGGAAGGCGAAATCGAACGGGTCGGCGATACGCAGACGCGCCGTGTCAACGTGCGTGTGATCGCGGCGACGAACCTCGATCTCAAGGACGAGATTCGCGCCGGCCGTTTCAGGGAAGATCTGTATTTCCGGCTGAACGTGTTTCCGATTCGCGTGCCGTCGCTGCGCGAGCGGCGCGAGGATCTGCCGGTGCTGCTCAATCACATGCTGCACAAGTATCGCGAACGTCATGCGCGCGACGTGACCGGCTTTACCGGCCGCGCGCTCGATGCGCTGCTGAACTACGGCTGGCCCGGCAATATCCGCGAGATGGAAAACCTCGTGGAGCGCGGCGTGATTCTCGCGCCGGACGGCGGCGCGATCGATATCGGCCATCTGTTCACCAGCGGCGAGACGATCGATGCACAAATGTTCGGCCTCGGCATCAACGGTTCGCTGACGCCGTCGGGCTCGCTGCTCGATCAGCAAGGCGGCGCCGATGGCGAGGTGGAACGCGTGGTCAGGAAGGTGAACCATCTGCTGATGGGGATGAGCGGCGACATCGATCCGACTTCGCTCGACGATATCGAAACCGCGTTGCTGAAAAGCGCGGTGCAGCGTGCGCAGGGTAATTTGTCGGCAGCTGCGCGCACGCTCGGGATTACGCGGCCGCAACTGGTTTATCGGCTTAAGAGCCGCGGGTTGCGGGTGTAGCGGTTTCGAACATTTGCGGCGCGAGGCGCTGAATGACATCGGGTTCCAGAATCAACATAAGCGGCTAAATGCCGCTTTTTGTTGATCAATCGTCAAAAAAAATGCAATAAAAATAAAAAATACAGAATCAAGGTCAAGATTTGTCAAGAAAGCTGTATCTCAATTTAATTCTGTTGAACACTTTCCATTTGCGGGATCGCCAGCACTAGTCACGGGCTTTCCACACGGGGCTTGGCCAGTTCGATTCGATACGCGGCTTATTTCGAAATAGTGACCGTGACATTTGTTCACGATTTTCGTCATGTTTTGACGTTTTTCGGAATTATTTTTGTGCTTTTTTATTAGCGATATTGGTCGGAATTTTGCCAAAGCAATCCGCATCGGTTAATGGGAGGGATAGAACTTGAATACGGCTTTGGCAGATGCGGCCGCGCGCGCAGGCATCGACGTTCACCAGTACTACAGCCTCGAAATGCGTCAGACGCCCAGCGCCGCGCTCGCGGATATTTTCTCGTTCACCGGTAGCCGCGGGATTTGCGAGCCGACCCGATACACGATCCAGTTCACGCATCCGCAACACGATCTGTCGCGGACCGACTACGTGAACCAGAGCGCCGCGTTCGTCACGCAACCGCCGCCGGCCACGCAATGGAGCCCGCCCGAAGAACCACGCCGTGTGCCGGGTGTGATCACCGCCTTCGCTCATCTGTCGGATAGCCGCGACCAGGCGGTCTACGAAGTCGTGCTGGAGTCGCGCCTCGCACTGCTGCGCAACAGCCCGCGCTGCCGGTTCTTTCTCGACATGACGGAAGTCGAGATCATCACGCAGATCCTGAAGGAACACGATTTCAACCAGGTTCTCGCGGACTTCCGCTTCGATCTGTACCGGTCCTACTGCAAGCATCCGTTCGTCATGCAATGGGCGGAGGACGACCTCACGTTTATCACCCGCCTTTGCCGGCGTACCGGCATCTGGTTTGTCTGCGAACAGGGCAAGAACTGCGAGTTCGTGCGTTTCGGCGACGACTACAAGTACTACCTGCGCGATGCGGACCGGCTGACAGTGCCATACCAGCAGCCCGGCGGCTTGCTGACTACCGCGCTTGAGTCAGTGCGGTCACTGGAAATGCGCGCCGCGACGATTGCCGCGAACTATGCGGTGCGCAGCTACAGCCCGGAGCAACCCGCAGCCGAGGCGGTCGATGCCGATAAGCCCATTAGTAACGACCGTACCGCGTACGGCGAGGCCTACGTCTGGGGTTCTCCGTATCTGAGCGAAGCCGAGGCAAAAGAACAGGCGTTGCTGCGGCAGGAGGCGGCGCTCGCGGGCCAGGTCATATACAGCGGCTCGTGCGACATGCTCGATCTCACGCCGGGCTGCGTGCTGAAGCTGTCGAACCGCGAACTGGCCGACGCGAAATACGGGCTGATGGTCGTGCGTGTCGCGTGCAGCGCGTCGCGCCGGCAAGGCTACAAGGTGGACTTCACCGCGATCCCGAGTGATCGCCAGTATCGGCATCCGCTCGAAGAACACACGTGGCCTCGCGTGCACGGCGTGATCACGGGCACGGTCGCTTCGACCGAAGGCTTCAAGGGTCCGTATCTCGATGCACAAGGGCGCTATGTCGTCGATCTGCATCCGGACCGAGACCAACGAACGCCCGGCCTGAACAGCTGCCCGATGCGGCTCGCGAAGCCCTTCGCCGGCCCCGGACAGACGGGCTTTCACTTCGGGCTCGAACCGGGGGTCGTCGTTACCGTGGCCTTTCTGTGGGGCAATCCCGACCTGCCGTATATCAGCGCGGTGCTGCATACCGCGCAACAGACGGACCCGATCGTCAGCGGCAATCCGTGGGCCACGCGTCACACGATCCGCACGCGTTCGAACAATACGCTGCAAATGGAGGATCTCGAGGGCCGCGAGCACATCAAGATCGCGACGGAAAGCGGCAAGACACAGTTGAACCTGGGTTCGCTGGTGAATAGCCGGCAGCAGTCGCGCGGCCAGGGCTTCGAGGTGCGCACCGATGAGCGCGGCGCGTTGCGCGCGGGCAATGGGCTGTTTCTATCCGCCGACGCGCAGGACAAAGCCGGCGGTCAGGCGTTCGATATGAAAGCGGCCCAGCAGCAGTTGCAGGCGGCGCAGTCGCGTATGAAGAGTCTGTCCGAAGCCGTCGCTCAGGCCAGGGCGACGCTTGCCGCCTGCGAGGCACAGCAGACGCTGCTCGATACGCAGATCAGCGATCTGCAGGCGGCGGTGCTGCTGGCGTCCGCGCCGCACGGCATGGCGTTCACGACTGGCGAGCACATGCAGCTTGCGGCAGGCGGTCACCTGTTCACGACGACGGGCGGCAATGCCGATGCGGCGGTCGGCGGCAACTACACGGTGGCCGCGGGCAATGCTGTGTCGCTGTTCGCGAACACGCAGGGCATGAAGCTGTATGCGGCCGCCGGTCTGGTCGACGTGCAGTCGCAGGGTGACGGGCTGAACCTCGCGGCATTGAAGGCCATCACGATTGCGAGTACCGGCGACTCGATCACGCTGAATGCTAGCCAGTCCCTGACGCTGGTGTGTGGCGGGTCGTATCTCAAGCTGTCGAGCGCGGGTGTCGAGATCGGCAGTCCGCACAACGTGACGCTCAAGGGGCCATTGCAGGTCGGGCCGTCCGGCACGCTCCAGCAGGCGCTGCCGATGATGCCGCGGCAGGAAGCCGCCGGCATGCAGCTTTTCCATACCTACACGAATGGGCAGCCGGTGAAGAACGCGCCGTACAAGGTCACGTTCGCGGACGGCTCGTGGCGCGCGGGCACGCTGGATGGCGCGGGTAAGGCGACGCTTGCGAACGTGCCGCGAGGGGGTGGAACGGTGGCTTATGACGAGGCGGCAGGTGATGTCGCTCGCGCGGTGAATCGGTTTAAAGATGCTGCGGGCGGTGCGGTGAGCATGCGGAGCGCTGGGGTGTCTGGTGACTCCAGTGCCTCCAGTGCCTCCGGTGCGTCGGTGCCGAGCATGAGTGATGACGCCATTGCCGCGCCTGTCGCTCAGTCCTTCGAATAACAGCCCCCCTCTGCCTGATGACTTCTGAAACCACGCCCGCGCAGCATGGCGCGCTGACCGTCCAGTCTCCCGCCGCCGTTAGACTCAACGCGCAGAACCGGCGCCTTGTACAAAGCAGTGTGCCCGGCCAGCCCTCTACGGCCCGCCTCGTCACCCAGAAAGGCATCGACACGGTCGAGAACCACGGACTCGAAGTCTTCGTGCAGTGCCTGTACATGGTGCCGGGCATCGGTAATGCGCTCTCGCTCAGGGATGTCGCAATCGACCTGTATCGCATCTGCTCGGTACAGGGCGCTGCAACCGATGTGTCGAACTGGATGATCCTCGCGATCGATGCGATCGGCGTGGTGCCGGGCGGCAATGAGGTGCCCGTGCCGGTGCGTACCGTGATGAAGGACATCGCGATCGGCTTCGTGAAGGGCATGATTCCGGCGACCGCGCTCGACATGCTGTGGGGTGCCGCCCAGGGCAACGCGAAGGACTTTCTCACCCAGCTCGACCAGCACATGGCGCGCTGGAAGGACGATATCCGCAGGTGGGTGTCGCAGACGGTCCAGGGGTTACGTTCCTTCATCGCGAATCCGCCGGGCGTTCTGGCCCAGCAACGCGCGATCGAAGCGAAGAAGGACACGGGATTCTGGTCGTGGCTGCCCGATCGCGAGACCGTCATGGTCCACGCGGTGGACGAACTGCTGGCAGTCACGCTGCCCGGTAGCGACGAGCCAGTGCGCGATGTACTGCTGGGCTGGCTCGCGCAGTTCGAGCGCGACAGCAATGGAATGCTGGATCGGGCGTTCGGCGCTGCGGAACAGACCGGCACGCTGCTGGCGATGGCCGCGCAGATCGCGCGGGCATTCGAGGCGCGGCGTCATCACGCGTCGCATGTCGTCGAACGTGGCCCGGGGCCGGCGCATGAGCCGGACGTCAAGGGCGCCGCGCATATCGGGCACTACCAGACGGGTGCCCAGGCGAGCCAGCTACCTGCGGCCTGTCACTGCCTGCTGCCATCAGCAAACCGGATCAGCGAGCGGCCGATCGACTATGCGACCGGCGATGAGAACCTGGAGCAGACCGACTTCGTCGTCGACGGCATCGTGCCGATTGTCTGGTCTCGGCTGTACCGGTCGAGCCTCGATGCGTACGACGGCAGCCCGCTCGGCGCGCGCTGGAGCAGTGCGTTTCATCTGTCGCTCGAAGAGCGTGAGGATGGGTCGCTGGTTTTCTTCGATGCGGAGAACCGCGCGGTGCCGCTGCCGGCTGTTGCGGTGGGTGATGCGGTTGACGTGCCTACCGAGCATCTGTCAGTGGCGCGGCCGGATGCGAAGACGATCTTCCTCGGCTATCCGGATGGCAGCCGCGAAACCTATTTCCTCGCGGGCCCACGCTACCGGTTGCAGTCCCGGCTCGGGCGCGATGGTCTTGGCCATACCCTCACCTACAACGAAGCAGGCCAACTCATCTCCATCAGCGATGGCCACGATACTGCCATCCGCCTGACCTACCGCAATGGCCGCGTGAGTGCAATCCACCGCATCGACGGCCAGGGCCGGAACCCCAGCCTGCTCGCGACTTACCGCTATGACGACACCGGCGATCTGCTCGCCCATCACGATGCGCTGGACCAGGTGCGCGAGTACGACTATCGCGATCACCTGCTCACGCGCTATACGGACTTCAACGGTTACGCCGTGCATCTCGACTGGCACTGGCCGGGCAAACCGGACGGGCTGGCCGCTCCCGCGAGCGCGCAATGCGTGCGCACATCCATCCGTCACCCCGGCGCGGAGCGCCTGAACGGCCGCGAAATCGTTGAGGAAACGCGCCTCGAGGAAACGCGCTTCGAGTACCACCGCGAGCACTGGTTCACGAAGGTCACCGATGCCGCTGGCAGCGTGACGTTCTACCGCTACGACCGCGACAACCGGATCGTGCGGGTCGAGCGCGCGGACGGCACCGGTGAGTCGTACGAGTGGGATGCGCACCACAACATCACCGGCATCCGCGATGCGGCGGGCCGCATGCGCCGCTTCGACTACGACGCGCAGGGACGCATCGTCGCCGAGACGGATGCGGTGGGCCGCAGAACACTTACCGAATACGACGCGCACGGCCTACCGGTGAAGGTGACCAGGCCAGCTGGACAGACCACCACCACAGCTTACGATCCGCTGGGTCGACCGGTGTCGGTGACAGACGAAGCCGGCCGCATCACGCAGTACGCGTGGAACGATGCGGGACGCCTTGTTTCGCTGACCGATCCCAAAGGCGGTGCGCGGCGCTTCTCGTACGATGCGGCCGGACGTCTGCTGCAGGCGACCGACTGCTCCGGATATGCGACCCGCTATCAGTACGACGCGCTCGGCCACCTGCTCAGGCGGATCGACGCCGAAGACGCGGAAACGGCCTACCAGCACGATGCGCTGGGGCGGCTCGTGAAGGTGACCTATCCGGATGGCACAGCGGAATCCTTCCAGTACGACGGCGAAGGCAACGTGGTGGCGCATATCGATGGCGCGATGCAGGTCACCCGCTTTGCCTGGAAGATGGACAGGCATCCGGTCTCACGCGAGGACGCGGCCGGCCATACGGTGATGTACCGGTACGACGATCAGTGGCGACTGGTGAAGCTCATCAACGAGAACGGCAGCGCCACGAGTTTTAAATACGACGCGATCGGGCAACTCATTGAGCAGACCGGCTTCGACGGGAAGACGGTACGGCACGAATACGATGAGGCGGGGTTCCGTATCGCCTCGCGCGAAGGTGACGTCGAAACGCTTTTTACCCGCGACGCCTTGGGGCGGCTGAAGGAGCGCATCGTCCGTAAAGCAGGCGTGGAGCACGCGGACTGCCACGAGCAGTTCTACTACGACCTGCACGGACGGCTCACGGCGGCGCAGACGTCTGGCAGCCGGGTGGTGTTCCATTACGACGACGCCGGCAACCTGATTGCCGAAGAACAGCATCTGCGGACTGAATCCGCTGGTCCGTACGTGGTCGTGACGCGGCATGGGTATGACGCGCTGGGCAACCGGACCCGCACGCAACTGCCGAACACGCTGAAGATCGACTGGCTACGCTATGGTTCGGGGCACGTGCATGGCGTGATGGTCAATGGCGAGCCGCTGCTCGACTTTGAGCGAGACAGGCTGCATCGCGAGACCACGCGGACGCACCGGGCGTTCAGCGCCCGGCGGGAATACGATCCGGCCGGGCGGCTGCTGAAGCAGATCGCGCAACTGGCGCCATCGCCTTCGCCATCGCTGTCGCAACCACAGGCGCAGTCGCACTCACAGCCAGCTGCAACGGAGACTCCCACGCGTCTGTCCGGGCGCCGCTATCGCTATGGCCCGCAGGGCCACCTGACACATATCGACGATGATCTGCGCGGCGCGACGTCGTACGGTTATGACCCGGTGGGCCGTCTCTGACCTGACGGAGACGTTCGCCTACGACCGGGCCGGCAACCGTGTTGATCCGGAGAAGGTGCCGGTAAGACCCGAAGTGGAGACGTTCGCCGAACGCGTCGCGCGTCACACCCGCGAGCAGGCGCAGTGGGAAGCGGCCAATCCGGGCCGGCAGTACTACATGGGAACCCGTCCGGACGAACGCGCGAACCGTGAAGACGCGCTGATGGCGGAGTACGAACGCAGGCTGCCGAAGTGCCTCGATAACCTGCTGAAGGAACTGGAGCACACGCGCTATCACTACGACGAGCGGGGCAACCTGATCCGCCGGATCGACTGGGGTGGACCGACGTGGGTCTATCGCTACGACCTGTCGAACCGGCTCGTCGAGGCGAGTCGCTATGCGAAGACGCCCGAGGATACGACGGACCAGCACGGCACGGATGCGCACCACCGCCACCGGACATACATCGGCAGAACGGTTCCCGAGCTGACGGCGACATACCGGTACGACGCATTCGGCCGTCGCACGGTCAAGGAGGTGATGCAGCCCGATGGCAACACGGACATCACGGTGTTCGTGTGGGACGGCGATGTGCTGCTGATCGAGGAGCGTTTTACCCGTACGCCGCAGAAACCGGCGTGGTCGCGTCCGGTGGCGCCCGAACCGGCACTCGCGTCGATGGTGCGGGAGGATCCGGAAGACGCGTATTCGCTGCCGGTGGCGCAGCGCGCGCATGCGCTGGATGTCGCATGGCAGGGCGTGTCGCTCTACCTGCACGAGCCGGGCACGTTCGTGCCGCTCGCGCGTCTCGACGAAAAGCTGGTCGAGCCCGCGTATCTGGCAACGGGTACCGATGGCCGCGCGGTGCGGGTGCCGGCGAAGACTACACACACGACGCTGTTCTATCTGAACGATCATCTCGGGACACCGCAGGAGATCGTCAATGATTCAGGCAAGGTGGTGTGGATCGGGCGGTACAGGGCCTGGGGGGCGGTGAAGAAAGGGACGAAGGTCTGGCAGGAGAAGCCCAACCCGGGCAGGACGGTCAACCCGATCCGGTTTCAGGGGCAGTATTATGATGAAGAGACGGGACTGCACTATAACCGGCATCGGTACTATGATCCGGACGCCGGGCGGTTCATCAGCAGGGATCCGATCGGGCTGGCGGGTGGAATTAACGGCTATGCGTATGCGCCGAATCCAGTGCAGTGGATTGATCCGCTTGGACTTACGTCTACTACGCCCCCTGCGTGTGGCTGTTTGGACTGGTCAAGAACCAACCCGAGAACAGGGGAAACTGCGGTAGATCATGTGATGCAACATGGAAATGACAATTCAGTGAAACCCTCACACGGTGTCTTTGCGGATGATCCAATCGCGACGACCAACGCAGCTTGGGACAAGGCTGTGCAGACTGGAATAGCTCCGACTGTTGGCGGCAACAGGAACTGGAACTACGATATTCCTTATCCCGAAGCGGGATTGGGCGGTGGCATTTCAGGAAATGCAGCAGGAAATCCTATTTTGAATAGCGTAAGAATAGTTACCACCCCCGGAACCAATCAGGTGGTCACTTCTTTCCCCAATTAAACGGAAGGTGAAGCTTGAGTGAGAAATACTATATCGCAGTGGCAGCTAGTGTAGATGGCCACGAACAAAGCGATTACCTATGCTTCATAAAAATCAAAGGTGGCGGTGTCATTGGTTATGCCGCCGAATTCGATGCGTGCACCACTGATATAGCTGACGCATGCACAATTGAAAAAACCCGTCATGCCAAGTGGTTTGCTTGGGACGACGAATGGGAATGGTGTGCAGCGACGTTGGACGAAATCAGAGCCTTAAGAGTAGATAAATATCTCATCGGTTCAAAGAAAGATATGAAACTCAGTACGCCAATTGAACCGCTATAAGAACAAAATTATGCTGAAGGGACCGGGCTTCACTACAACCGGTATCGGTACTACGATTGGCGGAATGGGCGACTCGTGTCGAAGGACCCAATCGGGCTGGCCGGGTGGCATCAATATCTATCAGTCCGTGTCCAATCCGGCTCAATGGATTGATCCACTCGGACTGGCTCGTTCTGGACAATGAGCCGACATCGAAAACGGTCGATAAGAATTGACCTGCTGTACATGGAAAATACTAACCAACGGGCCCGCGCTCACTGCCAGTGTAAATCTCGAAAGCAGGAGGCCGTTGTAAACAAGGACGGTAGCCAGAGCTACGGATCACGCAGAGATGTCTCCAGACTGACGCGAACAAAAAAGACTACTTGCGTAATAAAGGATTCGATTTATGACAAAATTTAGCGAATTGAAAATTTGGGGAACTATCGAGGGTAGTGATAAATTGCTGAAGCTGAGTGAAATTTCCATCCTTGCAAATGCTGAGGACATTCGCACACTCGGAGTGTTTCTGATTAATGCCGCTTACGAAATGAACGTGAACGATGTTGAACACATGCACCTTCAAGATTCAATTGCGAATTTCTCCTATAAAAACCACGCCGACGTAATCGCAATCAATCAAGAGAAAGTCAAGCCAGATGAAAATTGATCGAATGAGAAATACTTTGGTGTTACCTTGTCGATCTGCTTGTATCGCGAGGTAGGGCGGCACTATAAACGGCATCGATATTATGACCCAAACACTGGGCGGTCCATTACACGGTTCCGATCAAGCTAGGGGGCGAGTTTGGCGCACATCTATATGCACTTGATCTCAATAAAGTGGAGCGATCCATTAGCCTCGCCCGCATCGCGAATCTGATTGAAGATGCATGGCGCCAAGATATGTTCAACGCGCGCACGAAACGCAGCATTCGAATACGACGATCCAGTTTGAGCACGACCTGCACAATATTCAAAAACCAACGAAGCCCCCCCCAACCAACCACCCCAAACCATGACCTCAATTGCCTGCATCGGCGACAGCACCACCCACGGCGGCCGCATCATCACCGGCTCCGACACGATGAACATCATGGGCCGCAAGGCCGCGCGCCGGGGCGACCTGGTTTCGTGTCCGATCGAAGGCCACGGTGTCAATCCGATCGTCGAGGGTTCCGACATGATCCTCGACAACGGCGTGCCGGTTGCCCTGCACGGACACCGCAGCGCCTGCGGCTGCAAGCTGATTGCACTGGGTACCGACGCAATCATCGAATAACGGCGAGCACGTCGTCCTAATCTTCACCGCCCCCCTCTCCCCCTCCCCGTCTTACGAAACACCTCCACCAGCTTATCGACGATACGATTCAACTCACCACGCTCGCCTGCCGACAGCATCGATAGCATCTCCGTCTCCAGCGACTGACCCAACTCGTCGCTGGCCGCGCGTACCCGTTTGCCGGCCGCCGTTGGCCATAGCTGGAAGTGGCGCGCGTCGTCGGGATGAATCGAGCGCCGCACCAGCTTGCGTTCGATCAGATCGGCGACGAGCTTCGACAGCAGCGTCTTCTCGATCAGCGTCTGCTCCTTCAACTCGGTTGCGGTGATACCCGCCGCGTCGCAGATGATCCGCAGCACGCGCAGCGAACGCACGTCGAGCCCGAACGCGGGTCGATACGCCGCGTTCGCGCGGCTGATCATTTCGCTCTTGATCAGATCGAGCTTGAAGGTCAGGAAATACGCCAGTTCATAGCCGCCGGCGGCACCATTCTCTTCGGCCGAGTGCTCGCCAACAGCTTGCGCCGCGTCGTTCTGCACACCGCTCCCCGCGCCTTTCGTTTTGCTCTTCGCGTTGACTTTCGTCTTGCCCTTTTCTACCGCCGATGGCGTACCTGCTCGCATGTGCTGGCGTCCTGTCTGAAGACTTTGCTTAACTTGAGGCGTGTTGGCAAAAAACGGCGGCTGCCGCGCGAATCCGTCGAAGCCCACTGCCCAGCCAACGACGATGATATCCCAGCCACCTCCACCGTCATCGAATATCAGGGAAAAGCATTAGTTGAAAATATCAACTAATGAATTATTCTTCGAACGGATCGGACGCCGGCGGCATCGCGCGGGCGGACCACACACTCATCCATCAGAAGCGAGGGTTGGCGGTATGCAGACGGACACCGAACTGGACGCGCTCGGCGAACAGATGCGCGCATGGCGCAGGGATATTCACCAGCACCCCGAACTGGGTTTTCACGAGCATCGCACCGCCGGTCTGGTCGCGAAGCTGCTCGCCGGCTGGGCAATCGACGTACACACCGGCATCGGCGGCACCGGCGTAGTCGGCACGATTCGCGGCACGCGTGGCGACGGTCCGTCGATCGGTCTGCGCGCCGATATGGACGCGCTGCCGATGAGCGAGAAAGGCACGCCCGCGCACCGCTCGACCCACGACAACGTATTCCACGGCTGCGGCCACGATGGCCACACGTCGATCCTGCTCGGCGTCGCAAAGCATCTGTCAGCGCATCGCGACTTTCGCGGCACCGTCCATCTGATCTTTCAGCCGGCCGAAGAAACGCTGCGCGGCGGCTCGGCAATGATCGACGACGGTCTGTTCGAGCGCTTTCACTGCGACGAAATCTACGCGCTGCACAACAACAACCAGTTGCCCGCCGGCAAGATCGGCGTGCGCAGCGGCGCGATTCTATCGGCCTGCGATCTGTTCCGGATCAACATCAAGGGCACTGGCAGTCACGCGGCGATGCCGCACAAGGCGATCGATCCGCTGATCGTCGGTACGACGCTCGTGCAGTCGATCCAGAGCATCGTGAGCCGCAATATCGATCCGCTCGATACCGCCGTGGTCAGCATCTGCAAATTCCTGTCGGGCACCGCGATCAACGTGATTCCGGACACCGCGTCGCTCGAAGGCACGGTGCGCACGCTGTCGGTCAACGCGCAGCAAACCACGCTCGCGCGGCTGCGCGCGATCTGCGACGGCGCTGCGACGATGTACGGCTGCGAAGTAAGCTTCGAGCATCTGCAAACCTCGCCGCCCACGCTGAACCCCCCCGCCGAAACCGAAACCGTGCGCCGCGCCGCCGAGCACATACTCGGCGCGGACAACGTGATCGTCGACGTCGCGCCGTTGATGGCCTCGGAAGACTTCGCGTTCATGCTGCAGCAGCGCCCCGGTTCGTACTTTTTCCTCGGCCACGACGGCCTCACGTGCCATCACCCGGAGTTCGATTTCGACGACGACACCGCGCCCACCGGCGCCGCGGTGTTCATCGAAATCATCCGGCAACGGCTCGGCTAATCCGACATTACGGTACTCCGGCAATCGATCTGAGGGCACAGCAATGAGCAAGAGCGGCACACCGACAGTCGCGCCGGCACCCACGCCGGCGATGGTGCGAAAAGTAGTGATTGCCTCGGTACTCGGCAATGCATTCGAATGGTTCGACTTCGCGATCTACGGCCTTTTCGCCGTGATGATTGCCAAGCTGTTTTTCCCGGGCGGCAGCGACTTCGCTTCGATGCTGCTCACGCTCGCAACATTTGGCGTCGGCTTCGCGGTGCGTCCGCTCGGCGGCGTGCTGCTCGGCCTGTATGGTGATCGCGTCGGCCGCAAGAAAGCGCTGTCGTTGACGATCGTGCTGATGTCGGTCGGCACCGGCATGATCGGCATTCTGCCGACGCACGCCGCAATCGGCATCGCGGCACCACTACTGATGGTGCTCGCGCGCCTGATTCAGGGCTTCTCGGTCGGCGGCGAATTCAGCGGCGCGACGACGATGCTGGTCGAGTTCGCGCCCGCGAATCGCCGCGGTTTTTACGGCAGTTTCCAGATGTGCTCGCAGGCGCTGGCGTTTTCTCTCGGCGCGCTGGTCGCGTATCTGCTGACCGTCAATCTCGCGCCGCACGATCTCGAATCGTGGGGCTGGCGTCTGCCGTTTCTGCTCGGCATCCTGATCGGTCCGGTCGGCTGGCTGATCCGCTCGCAGGTCGACGAATCGCCGGAATTCGTCGCCTATGCGGACGAATTAAAGCGCGGCAAGGTGAAGCCCGTCGATACGCCGCTGCGCACGGTGTTTCGCGACTATCCGCGCGCGGTGCTCGGCAGTATCGGCATGTCGGTGGTCGGTACCGTGTCCGCTTACGTGTTCGTCTTCTTCCTGCCGATCTTCGCGAAGAAGCAGCTCGGCATGTCCGCCGCCGACGTCAATCTGAGCACCTTTATCGGCACCGCGGTGATTCTGGTGTTCTGTCCGCTCGCGGGCTATCTGTCGGACCGCTATGGCCGCAAGACGGTGCTGCTGCCGGCGATCGTCGCGTACGGCATCGCGTCGTATGTGCTGTTCAAACAGTTCGTCAACATGCCGACGTTCGGCTCGCTGCTCGCGGTGCAGATCGGCGTGTCGTGTCTGATGAGCTTCTTCTGGGGTCCGACGCCGATCGTGCTGACCGAAGTCTTTCCCGTCAGCGTGCGTTCGACCGGCGCGGCCGTCACGTATAACCTCGCGGTACTGATTTTCGGCGGCCTCGCGCCGTTCGTGAACACGTGGCTCGTGCACGCGACGGGCAGCAACCTCGCGCCGATCTACTACGTGCAGGCAAGCGTGGTGATCGGCATCGCGGGTGTGCTGGTGTTGCCGGTGGCCGCGCGCGCAAGGCCCATCGAATTGCGGCTCGATCAGCAGATGTAGTCGCTTCCGCCAGCGCCTGGCGACAGTGGGGGCGTGGGGGTTGCGACGCGCAATCATGCGTGATGAATTGAACATAGCAACACTAACATCGATTCGCGTGACGCAATCCACCACACAGCGGCCCAAACCTCGTTCAGATCCGGAATTGGAAGACCGTTATCGAACCGTAAGATTAAATGTACCGGTTAGTTACACGTAAGACGAAATGCTAGATCTACCCCTTTCCGATGACGCATGGGCACGCGTCAGTCATCTGTTCAAACACGATCCACAGAAACGTTTCGGCCGGCCCGCGCGGCATCCGCGGGAAATTCTGAATGCGATTCTGTGGGTCATCACGCGCCAGGAAAAATGGCACCGGCTGCCCGCCACGTTTCCGCCTTCGCAAACCTGCTACATCAAATGGCTGCAATGGCGGCGCGATGGCCTGATGAGCGTGATTCTCGACGAGTTCGGATTGACGGAATGCGCGAGCGCTTCGCACATGTCGAACGTTACGCAGCCGGCCGATATCGACAGTTGAAACCGTTCGTTGACATAGTGACGTCATGACGTCACTATGTCGGGCATGACTACCGGCCACCCCACCTCGCTCCCCCTGTACGCGCAAGTCGAAGAAGCACTCGTCGCGCGCATTACCGACGGCACCTATCCGCCCGGCTCCCAGCTGCCGAACGAAGCCAGCCTACTGGCGAGCTTCGGCATCAGCCGCACCACGCTGCAGAAAACGGTGCAGAACCTTATCGCGCGCGGGCTGATCGAAATTCGCCGCGGCAAAGGCACGTTCGTCACGCAACCGCGTCTCGCGCAGCCGCTCACCGAATTGAGCGGCTTTGTCGAAGATATGCGCGCGCACGGCCGCCGGGCCAGCGCGCGCGTGCTCGTCAAGCGGATCGAAAGCGCCAGCGAAACCGTCGCCGCGAGGCTGTCGCTGAAGGCAGGCGCGCCGGTCGTGCATATCCAGCGCGTGCGCCTCGCCGACGACACTCCGCTCTCCTTCGATGAAACCTGGCTACCGGCTGACATCGGCGAACAGATCATCGAAGACGACCTCGAAGCGGAACCGATCTTCACGCTGCTCGAAGAAAAGTACGGTGTGCCGCTGCTCGAAGCGGAATACCGGCTGGAGGCGGTCGCGGCGGACAAAGCGGTCGCGCGAGCGCTGGAAATCAAGACCGGCAGCCCGGTTTTCCGGATCGAGCGCACTTCGTATCGCGACGGCGGCCGTCCGGTCGATTACGAAAAGCTCCATTACCGCGGCGACCAGATCCAGTTCGTCACCCGTCTGCAGCGGCGCAAGCCGGCCGGTTCATGAGCGGCGCGGCGATGGATCTGCACTACACGGTGTGGCTGTTCGCGGTGTCGCTCGGCGCGAGCGCGCTCGGCGGCATGCTCGGGATGGCGAGCGGCATCTTCATCGTGCCGATCCTGACGACGTTCGGCCATCTCGGCATTCACGTCGCGATCGGTGCGAGCATCGTGTCGGTGATCGCGTGCTCGTGCGGCGGCGCCGCGCCGTTTCTACGCGGCCGGCTGACCAACGTGCGGCTCGCGGTGGTGCTGGAAACGGCGACCACGCTCGGCGCATTGTCCGGTGTGCTATTGAGCGGACTCGTGCCGACGGCGGCGCTGTATTTCATCTTCGGTGTGATCCTGATCATCTCGGCACGGCAAATGCTCGCGCGCCGCGCCGATCCGGTCGCGGCCCAAGCGACTCAAACAGCCGAAACTGAAGCCGCCGCCAGCAGTAAGCCCGCCCGCCGCCTTTCATGGAGCGCCGCGCTGCAACTCGATTCGAGCTATCCGGATCGCGCGAGCGGCCGCGACATCGCCTATCGCGTGCGGCGCATTCCGCTCGGTCTGTCGTTGATGTACTGCGCCGGGCTGATTTCGGCGCTGCTCGGCATCGGCAGCGGCGTGCTGAAGATTCCGGCGATGGATACCGCGCTGCGTCTGCCGATCAAGGTGTCGTCGGCGACCTCCAACTTCATGATCGGCGTGACGGCGGCGGCCAGCGCGGGCGCGTATTTTCTGCGCGGCGAGATTGTCACCGCGATTGCCGGGCCGGTCGCGCTCGGCTCGGTCGCCGGCGCGGCGCTCGGCGCGCGGCTGCTGATGCGGGTATCGAACGAGCGGCTGCGTGTACTGTTCGTCGCGGTGCTGGC